>JBDKIV010000139.1:0-6437 GCA_039796935.1 Actinomycetota bacterium
TACGACGTCGACGCCCATGGCGATCGCCTCGCGCAGGATCGCCCGCTGATCGGCCCCCGCCGGTCCGACCGACGGCCAACCGCAGAGTGCCACGACCTGGATCTCGACGAGATCGCGCAGCCGTTCTCGGACCTCGATGAGGGCAGCGACCGACATGAGCGCCCGATCGGTGCCGTGTTCGGTGGCTGCGACGGTGTCGGCATGCGTCCGGATGGCGGTGCACCCGTTGGCCGCGAGGAGTCGAGCAGCCCGCTCTGCTCGCTCGATCGTGTCGGTGAGGGTGATCTCGTCCCGGTGCGCCTCCATCGCGAGGATCGCACCCATCAGATCGCCGCTCGGATTGTCGACGACCTCGGCGAGGAATGCCTTGTCGAGGTGAGCGTGCGGCTCGGCGAAGGCGGGCAGGCTCACCATCGCCCTGGCGTGCGAATCATCGACCATGGTCCACGGACCCTACCCGGCGTCGAGCGTTCGTCGAAGCCCGACCCGGCGTCTTGGCCGGCTCAGATACCTGCTGCCGATCCGACGATCGAGCGTGGGTCGGCGGCGCCCAGCACCATGTCGTCCTCGATGACGATCGCGTGCGCGTGTCCGACGGCGAGGTCGAGTTCACCGATCATTCGCACGTCGTGACCGAGGCGGGTGAGCTGCGTCTGCCAGTCATTCGGCGCGTTGGCCTCGATGGCCAGTTGCGGCCCCGCTCCGCTCGTCCACGTGTCGAATCCGGTGACCGGGCCGCGGAGCGCCCAGCGAGGAGCGGACACCGCTTCGGCCGGCCGCTGACCGTGCACGAAGAGCCGTGCTGCGATCTGGAGCAGGATCTGTGGTTGAGCGTCTCCGCCCATCGTGCCGAACACCGCCGACAGCGAGCCGTCGGGTCTCGTCGCGAGCGCCGGACTGAGGGTGTGGGGCGGCTGATGTCCGGCGCGGAGTTCGGCGGGGTGTCCCTCGACGAGGGAGAAGCCGAGGCCCCGGTTGTGGAGGTTGATGCCGGTGTTCGGCTCGACGATCCATGACCCGAAGCCGGACGCGTTCGACTGGATGAGCGACACGCCCATCCGGTCGTGATCGACCGTGCAGAGGTAGGTGGTGTCGCCGTCGCGGTGTCCGCCGCGGATGACGGCTGCCTGGTTCGGGTCGATCTCGCCCTGCCGCTGCGCGATGGCGGCCAGCAGTGCTGCGCCGTCCGCGCCGTCGGCGAGCACGTCGGGTCGGTCCCGGCCCGCGGCCTTCGCGGCCTCGACCAGCAGATGCGCCCAGTGCGGATCGGTGGGGTCGGTGTCCAGTCCGATGCGGTCGGCGAGTTGGGCGGCGCCGAGCAAGAGGTAGCCCTGCGAAACGGGTGGCATGGTGTGGAGCACACGGCCGAATGCCGCAGCGCTGAGGGGCGTGACCCATCTCGCTGCGGGAGTCGACAGGTCGTGCTCGTCGAAGAGACCTCCGCCGAGAGCGAGGAGCCCAGCACCGAACTCGCCACGGTAGAAGGCATCGCGTCCACCGGCTGCGACTGCCCTGAGCGCCGCTGCCACTCCGGGCCGACGGACCAGGTCGCCCGGGCGGCGCGCCTGGCTCGCGAGTTCGTCGAGCGCCTCTCGGGCGCGTTCGTCGACGAGTGCCAGGGCTCCGACGAGGAGCGGGGAGGCCGGGAATCCCCGCTCGGCCAACTCGATGGCCGGGGAGAGGATCGTCTCGAGTGGCAGCGAGCCGAAGCGCTCGTGCAAGGCGCACCAGCCGTCGACGCACCCGGGAACCGTGACCGTCCGGATGTCGTGCCGGAACGGCATGTCACGGTGACCCTCCGAGCGCAGGCGTGCCGCGTCGGATCCGCTGCCCGCCCGTCCGGCGGCGTCGAGGGCGTGCACGCCGGAACCGTCGTGGACGAGCGCGAACAGGTCGCCGCCCATGCCGCACAGGTGCGGCCCCGTCACGGCGATGGCGGCATTGGTCGCGAGTGCTGCGTCGACGGCGTTGCCTCCTCGGGTGAGGATGCTCATCCCGGCCTGGGTGGCGAGTTGGTCGGCCGATGCAACCATGGCCCGCGGCGCCCGGATGGTCATCGGGCGCACCCGGACCGCATCTCGATCAGTCATTCCACAGCCCCCTGCGTTCGAGCACGTCCCGGAGGACGGCGGGTCGGTCGGTCATGATCCCGTCGACGCCGAGGTCGAGGAGGCGTTCCATCTCGACCGGGTCGTCGATGGTCCAGACGTGGACGTGCAACCCGCGGGCGTGTGCTCGGTCGACGAACGTGCGATCGGTCACGGTCAGGCGTCCCTGGCGGACCGGGACCTGGGCGGCGTTGGCGCGATGACGTCCGATCGGAGCGAGTTTGAGCGCAGCGATCGCTGCCGGTCCTGCCGCCGTCGCCAACTGCGGGCCGAGCTCGTTGCGCAGTCGCCGGAGGCGTCGGTCGCTGAACGACCCGATGAGCACCCGCTCGAGCGCCGAGGTCCGGCGGAGGGCCGCGACCAGCGCAGGCGCAGCGGCATCGGACTTGCAGTCGATGTTCACACGGAGCTCGGGCCAGGTTCCGAGGAGGTCCTCGAGGAGCGGGATGGGTGAGCGTCCCCCGACTCGTGCGGTCGACACCTCGGCCCAGGTGAGCCCGCTGATCCGGCCGGGCCGCTGGCACGTGCGTTCGAGGTCGTCGTCGTGGAACGCGACGAGTACACCGTCGGCGGTGACCTGGACATCGGTCTCGACATAGCGATAACCGAGACGAACGGCGTACTCGAAGGCCTCCATCGTGTTCTCGGGCGCATCGCTCGCGCCACCTCGGTGGGCGAAGGGGATGGGGCCGTGCCAGTCGAGATAGGGATGGGACACGGCTGGCATGGTCACAGTTGTAGCGCGGGTTAGCCTCGCCACCATGGTTGATCCGATCATCGTCCGTTCACCGTTCGACCAGCAGGTGATCGGCGAGGTGCCGTCGCAGTCTGCCGACGACGTCGATGCGGCAGTCAGGCGAGCGAAGGCAGCCCTCGCTGGCGGAGTTCTGCCGACGTGGAAGCGCGCGGAGATCCTCGACCGCGCGGCGCAGCGACTCGCTGCTCGTCGCGACGAGTTCGCCGAGATCATCGCCAAGGAGGCGGCGAAGCCCATCAAGACTGCTCGGGTCGAGGCCGAGCGGGCGGTCGGGACGTTCCAGTTCGCGGCGGCCGAGGCGAGGACGTTTGCCGGCGACATGGTGCCGCTCGATGCGATTCCCGCCGGCGAAGGCAAACTCGGGTTCACCCTGCGTGTCCCGATCGGTGTCGTCGGGGCGATCGCCCCGTTCAACTTTCCGCTCAATCTCGTCGTGCACAAGGTGGCCCCCGCCATTGCGGCCGGTTGCCCGGTCGTGCTCAAGCCGGCGAGCCAGACGCCCTTCAGTGCGTTGCGCCTGGCCCAGATGCTCGTCGACGAGTGCGGCCTTCCTGCCGACCACCTCCAGGTCGTGACGGGTGGCGGTGGCACCGTCGGCAACGCCATCGTCGATCACCCCGACATCGCCCTCGTGACGTTCACGGGTTCGCCCGAGGTGGGCTGGGCGATCCGGGCGCGGGCGCCGCGCAAGCGGGTGGGTCTCGAGCTCGGCAACAACGCCCCGTGCATCATCGCTGCCGACGGCGACTGGGCATCGGCAGCGGCCAAGATCAAGGTCGCCGGGTTCAGTCACGCCGGTCAGAGCTGCATCTCGACCCAGCGTGTCCTCGTCCATCGCAGCATCGAGCAGGAGTTCACCGAGGCGCTGGTCGCTCACGTCGAGGCGCTCGTGGTCGGCGACCCGATGGACGAATCGACCGATGTGTCGGCGATGATCTCGACGGCAGAGCGTGACCGGGTCGAGGGCTGGATCGCCGAGGCCGTCGCTGCCGGCGCGTCGGTCGTGACGGGCGGGCGGCGGCAGGCCGACGCGGTGCTCGTGCCGACGGTGATCGCCGGCGCCGCACCCGACATGAAGGTGTGCGCTCGCGAGGTGTTCGGCCCCGTGGTGACGATCACGGCCTTCGACACGCTCGACGAGGCGATCGCGCTGGCCAACCACACCGACTACGGCCTGCAGGCCGCGATCTTCACTCGCGACGTCGGCTCGGCGCTGCGCGCGGTGCACCACCTCGACTTCGGCGGCGTGCTGGTGAACGAGGTGCCGACGTGGAGAGCCGACCAGCAGCCGTACGGCGGGCTGCGTGACAGCGGCAACACGCGGGAGGGACCTGCCTACACGATCCGCGAGATGACCGAGATCCGGATGGTCGTGATCAGCGCCTGATCGGCCCCTGATCAGCACGGTTGGCCGGAATGCCGGTAGCGTCTTGCCCGAGCGGCGTCCTGTCGCTCATGAAACACGTGAAGGAAAGATTGCGATGGCCACTGGAACCGTGAAGTTCTTCAATGCCGAGAAGGGCTACGGATTCATCTCCCGGGAAGGTGGCTCCGACATTTTCGTCCACTTCTCCAACATCGAGGGCGCGGGTTACCGCTCGCTCAACGAGGGCGATACTGTCGAGTTCGAAGTTGCACAGGGACGCAAGGGCGACGAAGCCCAGAAGGTTCGTGTGATCTGAGTCTGTCGACATCGGGCTGAGTGCCCTGTCCCGAAATTGACTGTGCCCCCGTCGCTCGTGCGGCGGGGGCACAGTCCGTTCTGGGGTCCAGTCCGGTCGCGGGCTAGATCTTGCGGCCCGCCGCCTGCCAGTACTCGTCTTTCAACAACCGCTTGTAGAGCTTTCCGGTTGGATGACGCGGCAACTCGGTGCGGAAGTCGATGCTGCGCGGGCACTTGACGTCGGCGAGGTGGCTCCGGCAGAAGGTGATCAGTTCGGCGGCGAGCTTCCTGGCGGCCTCGGCGTCGGCTGGCATCTCGACAGGCTGGACGACGGCTTTGACCTCTTCGCCGAAGTCGTCGTTCGGGACGCCGAAGACGGCCACATCGACCACCGACGGATGGGTGACGAGGATGTTCTCGGCCTCTTGCGGGTAGATGTTCACGCCGCCCGAGATGATCATGTACGCCTTGCGGTCGGTGAGGTACAGGAAGCCGTCGGCGTCGAGGTAGCCGACGTCGCCGAGCGTGCTCCAGCCCTTCGGGTGCCGTGAGCTCTTCGTCTTCTCGGGGTCGTTGTGGTACTCGAATTGTGTGGCGCTCTCGAAGAACACGGTTCCGCTCTCGTAGGCGGGCACCTCCTCGCCGTCGTCGCCGACGATGTGCAGCGTGCAGTTGATCGGCATGCCGACGGTTCCCTCGTGCGCGAGCCACATGTCGCTGTTGCAGTACACGAATCCGTTGCCCTCGGTGCCGGCGTAGTACTCGTGGATCTTCGGGCCGAACCACTCGATCATCTGGCGCTTCACCGGGATCGGGCAGGGCGCTGCTGCATGGATGACGCACTGCAGTGACGACACGTCGTAGCGGCTGCGGACGTCGTCGGGCAATTTGAGCATCCGCACGAACATCGTGGGAACGACCTGGCTGTGGGTGATCTGGTGCTGCTCGACCATGGCCAGGTACTGCTCGGCATCGAAATGCTCCATCGCGACGACCGTGCAGCCGAGCGAGTGGGCCGACATGCAGAAGCGCAACGGGGCTGCGTGGTAGAACGGCGCCGGAGACAGGTAGACGCTGTCGGAGGTGACCCCGAAGAGCATCTGCAGCAGTGGTGCCACGGCACCGCCCGACTCCTCGAGCGGAGTGCCGGGGAATGCCCTGGTGACGCCCTTCGGCTGACCGGTCGTTCCCGACGAGTAGAGCATGTCCATGCCGCTGAGGCGCTGCTCGGGCAGGGCAGTGTCGGGCTGTGCGGCGACCGCCGCCTCGTAGCTGTCGTGGCCGTCGATGGTGCCGTCGAGCATGAACCGGACGGCGACGCCGGCGGTGTCGGCGACGATCTCCGCCGCCTGGTCGGCCTTGTACTTCGACGTGATGAACACCTTCGCTGCCGAGTCGTTGAGGATGTACGACAGCTCGGCACTGGTCAGCCGACTCGAGCACGCCGTGTAGATGGCCCCTGCGTAGTGACAGCCCCACAGGATCTCGAAGTAGCGGTCGTGGTTCTCCATGCAGATGGCCACGTGATCGCCCGGCTGGACGCCGGCCGCACGAAGGAGGTGGCTGACACGGTTGGCGGCCGCGTCGAGTTCGGCGAACGTCTGCGTGAAACCCGACCCTGCCATGACGAGGGCGGGTTTGTCGGGAGAGGTCGAAACATGTGCTCCGGGGTACATGGTGACGAACGTAGCCCGCGGTACGGTTCGGTCGTGGACCGAGCGGCCGAATCAGCACACGCGTTCGCGTCGCTCGTCACGGGCCCTCCGCCGATGATGGTGCTGGGTCGGGCTTGCGCGGTGATGGCCTCGGCATTCACGGGCCGCGACTGTGTCGAGGCGGTCGACGCAGGCATCGACCGTCTGGCCGCAGAGGTCGACGAGGTGTCGTTCGAGTCGGTCCTTCGGACGCT
>JBDKIV010000140.1:0-18669 GCA_039796935.1 Actinomycetota bacterium
GGGGGCTGTTGCCTCCATGACGGTGGCCGAACTGCAACAGTTCGACGCGGCCCATTGGTTCTCGATCGATTGCGCGGATTGTCGCGACCTGCCCGAGAGCGACTACCTCTACCGAGGCATCCGTACGGGACGGGTACCGCCACCGGCCGGGTACACGGCCGACGATTTCGCACTGCCCACACTGCGCCAACTCGTCGAACGGTTCCCCGACATCCCGCTGAACATCGAGATCAAGGGGACCGGCGACATCGCCATGAACACTGCCGACGTGCTGGCGCAACAGCTCGACGAGCTCGGGCGTGCCGGCGCGACGGTCGTGTCGTCGTTCGAAGACGACGTGGTTGCCTACTTCCGCTCGATCGCTCCGGATGTCGAGGTCTCGCCGGGTCTCGACGTGCTCACCAAGTACGTGCTCGAGGGCGTCGACCCGCCTGCCGGCATGCGGATCCTGCAGCTCCCTCCCGTGTACTCGGGCATCACCGTCATCACCCCCGAGCTGATCGCCCGATCGACGGCCAAGGGTTTCCCGATCTGGGTGTGGCCCAACGATCGTGACCTCGAGAATCTCGATGCGTATCGCTCGTTCCTCGACATGGGCATCGTCGGGTTGAACATCAACTTCCCGGGGCAGGCGGTCCAGGCTGTCGCCGATCATCTCGCTGCCCGAGGGTGAGCGACTGCCGGGACGCAGTACTGGGACTGCTCGAGGCGATCGAGGGGCGTGATCTCCGCGCCGTCGCGCGTCGCCTCGCCCCCGATGCGAGCTGGCAGAACGTGCCGCACCCGCCGGTGCGAGGCCGTGACGAGGTCGTCGGGTTCCTCCGGGGGATCGTCACCTGGTCGGACGAGGTCCGTTGGGATGTCGTCGCATCACAGTTCGATCGCACGAGAGCCTGGCTCGAACGCGTCGATCGATTCCGCCTCGACGGCGAGTGGCACGGGGTTCGGTGCAACGGTGTGTTCGAGGTCGACCCGGCCGGCCTCGTGTGCGAGGTGCGCGACTACGTCGATCTCGGCGAATGGCGCGATCGCGTGCTGCCCGTGCTCGATCGCTTGGCGGCCCGATCGCCGCTCGAGGTCGTGGCGCGGCATCTGGGGGCTGTTCGACGCGGCGATCGGGTGGCGATGGCGGCCGATTACGCACCGGGTGCCGTGCTGGTTCGAGCGAGCACGACCCATGCGGGGTGGGCTGCGATCGCCGAGTACTTCGACGGGGTCCCGTCGAGACTCGGCGGGCGGGCGGTCTCGTTCACCGATGTGGCCGCGCTGTCGAACGACGTCGTCCGGTGCCGGTGGGAGATCGCCCGGGACGAGACCGCCACCGCCGTCCGAGGCGTCGACACCTACGTCGTGTCGGGGGGTCGGATCATCCACCAGACCGTCGAGCTGCTCACCGACGACTTCTGAGCGCCGGTGTGCCGAGGGTCGTCGGCGCGCTTCCGACACGTTGCGAGGTGCTCGGCGGCCATAGCGTCGAGGGCAGTCCGACGAGGGGGAACGTCATGGCACTCACAGTCAACGCGCAGAAGCCGATCCACCACACGCACACCGTCGCCGAGGACGGGGCGGTCGACGCTGACGGGCACATCCTCGAACCGCCCACCCTGTGGGAGGAATACATCGACCCGCAGTTCCGCGACCGCGCGTTGCGGTTCCGCATCGACGAGAACGGTCTCGAAGAACTGGAGATCGACGGCCGCCGCTCGCAGATGACCCGCGCCGGCTTTCCCGCCACGCTCGGCGCGATGGGGGCTCCTGATCTCCCTGCGATGCAGAAAGATCCCGAGCGCACCTATCTGCGAGAGGCGCCGTTCGGTTCGATGGATCCCGCGGAGCGGATCCAGGTGCTCGATGCCGAGCACATCGACAGCGCGATCCTCTACACCACGGTGGGGCTCTTGTGGGAGGCCGAGGTGCAGGACCCCGCGTTGTCGCAGGCCTACACCAAGGCCTACAACCGGTGGATCTGCGAGTTCTGTGCCGACGAACCGCGCCTGTTCGCCACCGCCCATCTCTCGCTCACCGATCCCGCAGCGGCCGCCCGAGAGCTCGAGCGGGCGGTCGGCGAGGGTGCGATCGGCGGCTATGTCGCGCCGTTCCATCACCTCGGCGTCCCGCTCGGCCACCCCGACAACGATGCCGTCTTCGCTGCGGCACAGGATCTCGACGTTCCCCTCGCCATCCATCCGACGTTCGAACCACAGTGGACCAAGGGCACGCGGATGGGGACCTGGGAGAACGTGAAGCAGCTCCGGCTGCTCGCATCGGTCGCTGCGTCCGACGGCGTTCGCCAGCAGTTCACCACGCTGTTCGACTACGGGGTGTTCGACAAGTTCCCACACCTCAAGGTCCTCGTGCTCGAGTCGGGTGCGGGATGGATCGGCTACTGGCTCGACCGTCTCGATGCCGTCTACGGACACACGTTCATCGGCGACCGGGTACCGCTTCGCCACAAACCGAGCGACTACTTCCGCGAGAGGATCTGGATCAGTTGTGATCCTGACGAGCGGATGATCCCGGCGCTCGCCGAGCGGTACGGCGTCGAGCGGTTCCTGTGGGCGTCGGATTTTCCGCATGCCGACCACACTCCCGAATATGTCGCCGACCTGAACGAACTGGTGTCGATGTTCCCGCCCGAGCAGCGTCGGAAGTTCATCGGCGACAACGCCCGGGCCCTGTTCAAGCTCTGATGTGCGGGGCCGCTCGCCCGTCAGCCACCGGCGCGACGGATCCGGATGGGTCCTTTCGCCGATGACGGATCGACGACCCTGCCAGCCTGGGTGACCTCCACCTCGCCGGTCGCCGCGAGACGCCGTGCCGCCGATCGGGCTGGCTCCATCAGGTCGCGCCAGCCCTCGCCGTCGACCGAGCGGGCAGCCTCGCTCGGGCAGATCGATGCGCCACGTGTCCTGCCGGCGAGCAGCGTTCGGATGGCCGACTCCAGCGCCACGTCGACGGGCTTCAACCGTCGTTTCCGGCAGCGGTCCGAGCAGTAGCGCACCTCGTCCCAGTGCTTCGCCCATGCCGCGCGCCACTCCATCGTTCGGCCGCACGATGCGCAGATCTTGTCGGGTGGCGCCATGGCCTCACGCTACGCCCAGGGTCGACCCTGCCCACGCGAGTGGTCGGTTCCACCGGGTCGCTGCCACGATGGGTCGATGCCCGAGCTGCCGGTTCCCCGTTTCGAGTCGGCGACCGAGTGGGTGGCAGAGCACCTCGGGCACCTCGTGTGCGATCCTGGGTTCGTGGCGCAGCCTGTGCGCCGAGGCGGCCAGCGGGCGGCCGACGCAGCGCTCGCCTCGCTCGACATCACCGGGTACGCGAAGCGACGGAGCCAGGTCGACCCGGTTCGCTCCCGCGGTGCAACCGTGCTCTCCCCCTACATCCGGCACGGGTTGATCACGCTTCGCGAGGCGATGTCCGCCGTCGGCGGGGCGCCGTACGCGGACCGGCGCAAGTTCGTCGACGAACTGGGTTGGCAGGAGTACACGCGGCACCTCTACGCGCGCGTCGGTGGGCGTTCGGCAGCGGCGTTGCGCCGCGATCCTGCGGTCGGGTCAGCGCCCTGGCCCGAGCCGATCGACGGCCGCATGGAGTGTCTGCGCCGGGTCCGGGACGAGTTGGAGCAGACGGGTTGGCTGGTCAACCAGACCCGCATGTGGGTCGCCTCGCACTGGACGGTGCGCGCAGGACGAGACTGGCGCGAAGGCGAGGAGTGGATGTTCCGGCACCTGCTCGACGGATCGAGGGCGGCCAACCGCTACGGCTGGCAATGGTCGGTCGGCGCCATGACCCCCGAGCCGTACGGGTTCTCGCGGTGGCAGGTGCAGCGACGGTCCCCCAACTGGTGCGCGACCTGCCCGCTCGCCGATGAGTGCCCGATCGCAGAGTGGCCAGACGTGTCGGTCGGTGCCCCGATCGACGACGCGTTGCTCCGTGCCGGCCCGGACATGGTCGGGCCGGAGGAGCCGGTGGTGAGCAGAACTCCCGATGCGGTCTGGCTGACAGCAGAGTCGTTGGGTGAACGTGACCCCGCGCTGGTCGCGTGGCCTGGTGCGACCGCCGTGTTCGTGTTCGACGAAGCGTTGCTCGCCCGTCTCCGCCTGAGTTCGAAGCGTCTGGTGTTCATCGCCGAGACACTCGGTGAGATGGCAGAGCATCGTGAGGTGCGTGTGACGCTGGGTGACCCGGTGAGCGACCTGCACGGGATCGCCCTTGCATCGACCTTCGCTCCGGTCCCGGGGTACCAGAGGCGCTCAGCGCTGCTCGACATCGTCGCCTCGTATCCGTATCCCTGGTTGACCCGTCCGGACGGGGCTGACGTACGGAGCCACAGCGCGTGGAGCCGCCGCCTGGGTGGTCGTGTCACCCAGGGCTGAACGGTCTACGTTCTGGGGATGACTGATCTGACCAAACCCGACGCTCCGGTGACGGTGACCATCGACGATTCGGGCGTTGCCGTCGTCCGTCTCGACGACGGCAAGGCGAACGCGCTGTCGCACACGATGATCGAGCACCTGCACGCCGCGCTCGACAGCGCGGCAGCTGACGCTCGGTCGGTGTGTCTGGTCGGCCGAGAGGGTCGGCTCTGCGCGGGGTTCGACCTGAGCGTGATGACGCAGGGGGCGGACGCAACTCGATCACTGGTGAGGGCCGGTGGCGAGCTGTTGATGCGCCTGTACGGGCATCCGCAACCCACCGTCGTCGCCATCACCGGGCACGCGCTCGCGGCGGGAGCGCTGCTCGTGCTTGCCTGCGACACCCGCTTCGTCGCCGATGTTCCAGCGAAGATCGGTCTGAACGAGACGGCGATCGGCATGGGGCTACCGGTGTACGGCGTCGAGTTGGCGCGCGAGCGCCTGTCGAAGCGGGCGTTCACCGCCTCGGTGCTGCAGGCGACGATCTACGACGCGCGGTCGGCCGTCGATGTCGGATACGCCGACCGGCTCGTCCCCCAGGACGAACTGTTGGCGGTGTCGCACGCCGAAGCGGAGCGCCTGGGTGCCTTCCGGTCGGGGGCGTACAGCCTGACCAAGGCTCAGTCTCGGGGTGACCTGATCGCTCGTGTCCTTGCGGGCCTCGAGGCGGACATGATCAACATGGTCCCGCCGACCGTCTGAACGGGCGTTCCTCACGGGAGCCGTTGGTCCCGCCCGACAGGGCCGTTGTTCCTGATCATTCTCATGTTCGTTCCCATAACGCTGGTATTCGGGTACCGTTCGCGAATGCCCCTCACGGAGTATCCAGGTGGTTCTGCCTTCGGTGACTGGCAGACGTTGGCAGAACGTGCACCGGTCGCGTTGTCGCTCCTCGATGGTGACGGGTCGCCCCACTGGTGCAATCGAGCATTCGAGCGGCTCTTCGGCCTGACGGAGAACGTCCCCTGGACGCTCGCCGAGCTGGTCCACGACGGAGAGTCGGAGCGGCTTCGCCACCTGCTGTCGCGTTTGGTCCGCGGCGAGATGTCGGCCGCCGACCTGACAGCGAGACTTCGCCGTCACGATGGGTCGACGCTCGATGGTCGGGTGCTGTTCGAGGCGCTGCCCGACCGTGCGACCGTGGCGACGACGGTCGTCGAACTCCAGACACCGATGGTGCACCGTGACCCCTCCGGGTACCGCGCCGCATTCACCGACCAACACCGTCTCGTGTGCGAGTGGGACGAACGGGGAGTGATCGTCTACTGCAATCGCGAGTACCGGCGATTGTTCGGTCTCGGGACTGCCGGACATGCCGAGGGCGAGGTCGCTCGGCACCTTGGGCAGGAACGGGGTGCCGACATCCTTGCGCTGCTCCGCGATGACCTGAAGGCACACACGAGCCTTCGTCGTCACGATCACGATGTGCTGGTGGAGTGGTGTGACACCGCGGTGGTCGACACCGACGGAGCCATGGTCTCCGTGTTGTCGGTCGGGTTCGAGGTGACCGAGCGGGTGCACGTTGAACAGGCACTGCGTCGTACCCAACGGCGTTTCGAGCTGATGGCGTCGCAGGTCGACGACTCGGTGATGCTGGTGTCTCCGGACGGCAGCATTCTCGAGGTCGTGGGGCGTCCGGTCGCGGGTGGTGATCCGCCGCCGTCCGAGCAGGCACGGACGAATCTGTTCGAGCTGATCCACCCGGACGACGTGGCCGGAGTCGTCACCTGTGCCGCCGCAGTCGACCCTCACCGTGCCGTGCGCGCCGAGGTGCGACTACGACAGGCCGATGACCACTGGCTGCCGGTCGAACTCGACATCCTGAACCGGCTGGACGAGCCCGATCTCGGTGCGCTCATGATCACCGTGCGAGACGTCGAACGGCGCCGCCTGATCCAGGGAGAACTCGATCGTTGTACAGCCGATGCAGCCGAAGCAGACCGGCAGCGGGTGGCATTCGTCGCCAACGTGAGCCGCGAACTCCGCAACCCGCTCCATGCGATCTTGAGCACCTCGGAACTCATGACCAACTCGGGGCTGCCGGCGACGTCGGCGATGTTGGCTGAAGCCATCTTCAGGCGAGCGCAGAGCCTCCAGCGAGCGGTCGATGACCTCCTCGAGTTCCAGCAGCTCCGACTCGGAGCGATCCCCGTGGTGCGCCAAGACGTCGACCTGGTCGAACTCGTCGACACGGCGATCACCGCCGCTCGGGTCCACCTGTTCCCCGGTGTCACGATCACGGCGCGTCACGATGCGCGGGTGCCTCGAACCATCTCATCGGATCGGGTCCGCCTGGCGAACGTGATGGTTCATCTCATCTCGAATGCCTGCAAGAACACCACGCGCGGCTCGATCACGGTTGCGGTGATGCAGGCGACGGCCGACGCACATGTCCGGATCGAGGTCATCGACACCGGACACGGTATCGACGCCGCAGACCTCGACCGGCTGTTCGCCCCCTACGAACGCGGACATTCCGACCATCCGGTGGGCGGTCTCGGTCTCGGTCTGCCCATCGCGCGCGGTCTCGTCGATGCCCTCGGCGGAACCCTGGGCGTTTCGAGCAGACCCGGTTTCGGGTCGGTCTTCTGGGTCGAGCTACCACGTGCGCCGTCGGCCGACCTGTCGCCGCCGCATGACTCGGCCTTGCGGGTACTGGTGGTCGAGGACGACCCGGTCAATCGCATGATCACCGCTCGGCAACTCGAGCGTCTCGGTGCCTCGGCCGAGGTCGTTGCCGACGGCGAGACGGCCCTGCTCCGGCTCGAGGCCGAGCAGTTCGACCTGATCGTGCTCGACATCCAGCTGCCGGGGATCAGTGGGCTCGAAGTCGCTCGGCGTTGCCGACGGGCCTTTCCGCGTCCGTACGTCGCCGGAATCTCCACCGCGTCGACTGCAGCTGATCGCGCCGCCTGCTTCGAAGCCGGCATGGACACGTTCATCCCCAAGCCGGCCACCCTCGACTCGATCAGACCTGTCCTCGAATCGACGGATCATCACCGAGCGCAACACCGCTGAACCAGCCCGTCGCTCGTCGGTATCTCGGGCCCGTCGACCCCAGTCGAGGCGACGGGCTCAGGGCAGCGGCTCGGGCTCTGGGTCGGGATACCGGAAGCGGCCTCCCGACGACGCTCCGGCCATGTACGCCTGCGTCGTGGGGGTGAGCCGCTTGGTGGTCCGCTCGTGCTCGAGGAGATCGCGCAACGTGGCGATCGTCTCTGCATGATCCGGTGAAGTGGCGAGATTGTGCAGCTCGGTCGGGTCCGTGGAGAGGCAGTACACCTCCAGCTCATCCGGCTCGGGTTCGGTCTTCGTCGTGGTGAGTGCCGTTTTCGGGCCGCCGATGTTGAGGTTTCCGTCGATGACGGTCTGGGCGTCGCGTGTGCCCGGCGACGACCAGAACGCAGGGTTGTCGAAGTACCGCACGTATTTCCAACGCTGCAGCGCGCCGTCGCTGCCGGTCGGCAGCATGGCGATCACCGCTTCGATGTGGTTCGGTTGGACGACCGCGTCGTACATCCGGCCGTTCCACGACACTTGCTCGCGGCCGCGGGTGGGATCGTCGTCGGTCATGAAGTACAGCGGTGCGAGAGGAATCTGTGCCTCGCTGGTGGTTCCGAGCAGGAACCCCGAGAGGTCCCGACCGGGGAGCGGCCGAACTTGCGAGTACGTGGCACCCAACCTCGTACGGAGTGCCGCCTCGTCGAGTCCGGCCAGACCGAGCATCGTCGGAAGCACATCGGCGTGGCTCGTCAGCATCGACGTCGAACGAGCTGACGGGAACAGTCGGGGGTTGTGGACCAGGAGTGGCACCCGAACGACTTCGTCGTAGGCGTTGTGCCATTTCTGGAACATCGAGTTGTGAGAACCGAGCAGGTCACCGTGGTCCGAGAAGTACAGCACGACCGTGTCGCGGTACATGGCCGACGACGAGGCGAGCTGGCGCAGCACGCTTGCGATCTCTCCGTCGACCCGACGCTGCAGTTCGTAATAGAAGCGGTGGTACTCGGGGCCGTTCACCACCGGCTGCAGCGCCTTGGGGTACGTGTCCTTGTAGCTCTGCTGTGCTCGGGGCTTGCTGCCGAGGTCGTCCAGGCGGGACGGTCCGAACAGGGCATCGATGAACAGTTCGTCGGGGACGTTCGAACCTTCGAGTTGTTCCGTCAGATACAGGTTGCCGGCCAAGAGCGAGAGCAGGCCCCACAGCACGATGTCGTGAGGATTGACGAACGAGGTGACCGCCAGCCATGGCCGTCGGGAGTTCTTCAGCTTCCGGAGCAGTTCAACACCCTGCTGCGCATACAGGCGGTCGCGCCCCTTGCCGTCGACACCCGACGATGCCGAGTTGTACGGGTTGCTGCCGTGCGGCTCGGGCCCGATCCAGCCGTCGAACCCGTATGGCGCCAAGCGGTTGGCGTCGAGGTAGATGCGCTCGAGTTCGGGTGAACGTTCGAACTGTTCGGTGAACGACGGAAGTGGGTTCGTCGTTCCGGGCTGGAACAGATCGGCCTCCGAGACGTGCCACTTGCCCTTGTAATACGTGTCGTATCCGCCGGCCCGAAACCATGCGCCCATCGTCGGGACCGTTCTCGGGTCGAGCCAGAAGAGGTCGGGCTCGAGCGAACCCTTCGCGATGCCGGATGTCTGTGTCACCCCGTGCAACGACGGGTACTGACCGGTCAAGAACGAGGCCCGGCTGGGGGCACAGGCGGTGGCCATGATGTGGTGGTGGGTGAAATCCATGCCGTTCGCGCGCAGCATGCGCTGGGCATGGAGGTTCTCAGCCCGCCACTGGGTGAGTTGCGGTGTCTCGTACACCGGGGGCGTCCGCTGCTCGTCGACGATGACCACGAGGAAGTTCGGGCGACGGCGAAGGCGGCCACGAGGTTCGAACGGCTGGTCGAGCGCCTCGACGTCGGCCGGGCCGGCCCCCACGGCGATCGCTCCGGCGATCGCGCTCATGGCCCCGGCAGACAGTGCCTCACGGCGTGAGAAAGTGTTCAATGCGCTCGACCTTCGGTTGGGAGGACTCCCGACCGTACGAGGAACGCCACCGACTGTCAACGAACCGGGTCAGCCCGCGAGGGTGTCGCCATTCGGCGACACCCTCAACTCGCCGCAGTGAGTTTCGACAATTGGCTCGTGTAGCTGTTCATGTCGAAGTAGTCGCGCCAGAGCGAGATCCGATCGTCGTCGTCGACGACGAACACGCCTGCCACGGGGAGCTCGAGCCATCCGGTACCGATCTGGAACCGATCGATGCGCTCGTTGATCACCGTCCGGTCGATCTCCCACTCGCTCACGATCCGCCATTCGACAGCCTCGGCTGCCCCCAGGAAGGCCTGCAGGGTCGCGGCCAGGGCGTCGCGTCCCACGATCGGGGCGATCGGCATGTTCTCGTAGGAGATGTGCGGTGACGCCAACTCCACTGCGCCGCTGATGTTCTTGGCCTCGATGGCGGTGATGAAACGGTTGACGATCGACAGCGGCGACATGGGTCGAGCGTAGAGACACGACGTCGGGTAGGCACGACATGAGGCGGATCCGGGGTGCTCGCCGTGGCTGCCTACACTCGCCGCTGTGGACTCACCCTCGGACCTGCCACTCGGTCTGCACAGCACCGAGTTCCTCGAGGATCCGTCGCCGACCCTTGCATGGCTGCGCGAGCACGCGCCGGTGCACGAGAGTCCGCACGGATACTGGCTGCTCACGCGCTACGACGACGTGGCGGCTGCCCTCCGCGACCCGCGTCTGTCGAGTGACTGGGGCGCGAAGCGCCGCCGTGCGGCTGTGGCAGACGATCCGTTCACCCGTGCGCAGCAGGTCGTGTTCCACTCGTTCAACATGCAGGACCCTCCGCACCACACGCGGTTGCGAGCACTGATCCAGCAGGCATTCACCCGGGCTGCGGTCGACGATCGGCGCGAGCGCGTCGTCGCTCTGGTCGAGGAGTTCCTCGACCGCGCGGCTGCGCGGCCCGACCGTCGTCTCGACCTCGTGACGGAACTGGCCTTTCCGCTCACCATCACCGTCGCCTCGGAGATGATCGGCATCCCACCGGACGAGCGTGACGGGTTCCGGGCTTCCTTCGAAGACACCGAGCGGTTGAGCGACCCCACCGCCTCGCCGCGTCAGCGCAGTGCCGGGCGGGACGCACTGGTGTGGCAGGTCGCCACGCTCTCGGATGTCGTTGCGCAGCGCCGAGCGCAGCCGCGGGACGATCTCGTCTCGGCCCTCGTCGAAGCCGAAGAGTCCGGTCAGCAGCTGAGCGCCGACGAGATCGTTGCCGCCCTGCTGACGCTCTACACCGCAGCCGGGACCACGACCGAGCGGATGATCTCGAGCGGGATGTTGCTGCTGTTGCGTCACCCCGAGCAGTGGGGCGCGTTGTGTGCCGACCCTGCCCGACTGGTCGGGGGCGCCGTCACCGAGATCCTCCGGTTCCATCATCCCAACCAGCAGACGTCGACCAATCGACTGGCTCTCGAGGACGTGACGATCCGGGGGGTCACGATTCCGGCGGGCTCGACGGTTCGACTCGGTCTGGGGGCGGCCAACCGCGACCCGACCCGCTGGGACGAGCCGGATCGATTCGACATCGAACGACGCGAGACCGTCTCGCTCGCGTTCGGCCAGGGGATCCACTTCTGCATCGGGGCGCCGCTCGCACGAATGCAGGCGGCGCTCGTGATCGGACGGATCGCCGAGCGATTCCCAGGCGTGCGTCTCGCCGACGACACGATCCGTCACGACCCGAGAAGGATGGACCGCTACGAGAGGGTCGTCGTCGAACTGCGGAGCGCCGATCCGGCATGAACCGGCGCTGAGCGCCCGGAGCGCATAGCCTGCCGCCGTGCGTTCGTGGTCACTGCCGTCACCGAGAGTCGTCGGCCCCGGCGTGGCCTTCGCTCTGCTGGGCGCTGGGCTGGCGTTCGCCATCAATCGTGGCGTCTCGTCCGTCTCGCCGTTGACGGCCGGAGTCGTCCTCGGTGCGGTGGCCGGCAACCTGCGGCTCGTCCCGACGTTCGCTCGGCCCGGGCTGGCGTTCGGCGCGCAGAAGTTCTTGCGCGCCGGAATCGTGCTCTTGGGACTGCAGTTGGCCATCGGCGATGTGGCCGGTCTCGGCGGTCGGGGCATGCTGGCAGTCGTCGCCGTGGTCGCCGTGACGTTCTTCGGATGCCGCGCCCTCGCCCGGAAGATGGGGCTCTCCGAGGGGATGGGACTCCTCGTCGCCACCGGGTACAGCATCTGCGGGGTCTCTGCGGTGTCTGCGATGAAGGAGGTCTCTGGAGCCGATGAGGAAGACGCTGCCTATGCGATCGGGTTGGTGACGCTCTGCGGGAGCCTGTCGATCATCGTGCTGCCGCTGCTCGGACATCTGCTCGATCTACGTGACGGCCTGTTCGGGGCGTGGGCCGGGGCCGCGGTGCACGACGTCGCGCAAGTGGTCGCCACGGCCTCGTCGTGGGACAGCGACACAGCGCTACAGGCAGCGGTCGTGGTGAAGCTCACCCGTGTGGTGCTCCTTGCCCCGCTCGTCGCGCTCGTGGCGCTCTCGCGTCGACGGGCGTCGCTTCGGACGGGTCGTGGTCCCATCAGCGAGAAGCGGCCCCCGTTGGTCCCACCGTTCGTGGCGGGGTTCCTCGTCGCCGTGGCCGTGGCGAGCACCGGGCTGCTCTCGAGCGACGTCGAGCAGACAGCCAAGAACGTCGAACGGTTGCTGTTGACCACCGCTCTGGTCGGCCTGGGGGCTGGCGTCGACGTGCGCAGGATGGCGCGTCTCGGGGGCCGCCCCCTGGCGTTCGGTCTGGCCAGTTGGCTGCTCGTCATGGTGATGTCACTTGCGGCCGTTGCCGCGGCAGGACTGGGTCGCTGATCGCCATGGTGCGCCGCAAGATCGCCCTGGTGGCCCACGACAACAAGAAGCCGGACCTGCTCGAGTGGGCCGAGTTCAACCGGGGCACCCTGTCGCACCACGAACTCGTCGCCACCGGCACGACCGGTCGACTCCTCCGAGAGCGGGTGGGCCTCGACGTCAGGTCGTTGCAGAGCGGTCCGCTCGGTGGCGACATGCAACTCGGAGGGTTGATCTGCGAGGGCGAGGTCGATCTGCTCGTGTTCTTCTGGGACCCGCTCGAGGCCCAACCCCATGACCCCGATGTCCGTGCGCTGCTCCGGGTTGCGGTGGTGTGGAACACGCCGACAGCGTGCAACCGAGCGACCGCCGACTACCTGATCTCGTCGCCATTGTTCGGACGCGGCTGAGACGGCCTCGTCGACGCGCAGTGAGTGTCAGGCGACCGGTTGTGGCCGATCGACGCTGATCATCCACGACGTGCCGAATCGGTCGATGCACGTACCGAATCGCTCTGCCCAGAAGACCTCGGCGAGCGGCATCGTGATCACACCACCGTCGGCGAGTTGCCCGAAGATGCGGTTGGCGTCGTCGATGCTGCCAGCGGTGTAGTGAAGCGACATGCCGGACGCCGGCGCCCCGTCGCCGGTCGGATCGTCGGATGCCATCAGCATGTCGCCATTCTCGAACACGAGTGCTGCGTGCATCACCAACGTCGGATCGACCCCGGCCATGTTCGGATCGTCGACGGGCATGTCGGCCATCGTCATCAGGTCGAGGCGGCCCCCGAAGATCTCTTGGTAGCGAGTCATCGCTGCTCGGCAGTTGTTGCTGAAGAAGCGATACGGATGGAGCGTCATGTGGGTGTCCCCTCTCGTTCGGTGCGGAGGGTGACCATCTGCCGAGGCGACCGAACCATCCGTTGAAGGGAGGGTAATACGACCTCGCCATCAGGCCGCAGCAGCAACGTGCACGGCGTCGCCTCCTTCGGGTGAAGTGATCGCCCGGGATGGGCGCGTCCTGAGCGGCTGCCGTACAGTCGGGACAAGTGCTCATTTGACGGCGGGGATCGACGAGAGAGGTGCCACCGTGTGGATGATGCTCGGCCCACAGAACTTCGCTTCGTCTGTCGACCATGAGCGCCTCCGACGACGGGGGCGCCTTCGAGGCGTCGTCGAGGATCTCGAGTCGCTGCGGCAGGGAGACCACGTGTGCTGGCCCGTCTCTCGGCACGACGAGTTCACGTCGATGACCGGTCGATTCGTCGCCGACGCGACCGAGCGTGGCGAACAGGTCGTCTATCTCGGATGGCGCGGTGCCGAGCGGGCACGACGCGATCTGTGCAGGGTCGACGACTGGGGGTCGTTGCTCGAGCGTCGGGCCCTTCGCATCGAAGCCGTCGACATCGCCGGGGACGGTCTCGAGAGCCTCCAGCCGGCGCGACTGGTGGACAGCTTCCGTCGATCGGCGCTCGACGCTCGACGCTCGGGCTTCGCCGGGCTACGCCTCGTCGGCGACGCGACCGAGATCGTCTCGACACCACGAGGCCGAGAGGTGTACTTGGAGTTGGACCAGCGACTGGAGCGGCTGATGGCCGATGGCCTCGGCATCACGGCGGTCTGCTCGCTCGACATGTCGGCACTCGACGAGAGCATCCCGATCGAGGTGGCGTGCGTTCACCCAGCGACGAGCACCGCCCTCGCGCCCTTCGTGTTCCACGCGTCGCCGGGTGGTCGATTTCGACTGGCAGGCGAGGTCGACTGGTGGAATGGCGATCAACTCGAACGAGCCCTCAGTCGTGTCGTCGACGGCGCCGAAGGGATCGAGGTGGACGTCTCCGATCTCGAGTTCATCGATCACCGCTCGCTGCTCGGCCTCGATCGCTGGGCCGTCGACCATGACTGCACGCTGACGCTCGCAGGCTCGCGGGGTGTCGCCGCCAGGCTCGCCGGGCTCGTGACACTCGATCGAGTCGTCGTCCGGCGCGGCTGAGTCGATCCTCACGCGTCGCCCGGCTCGGGCTCGGCTGCTCAGTGGCTCAGTGGCCCTCTGCCACCTTGCTGAGGGCGGCTGCGTTCATGCAGTAGCGCAGGCCCGTGGGTGGCGGACCGTCCGGGAACACGTGGCCGAGGTGGGCGTCGCACACGTTGCACACGGTCTCGACACGGACCATTCCGTACGCGCGGTCGACGTGATAGGCGATGACGTCGTCGGTGACCGGCTTGGTGAACGAGGGCCAGCCGGTACCCGACTCGAACTTCTCGGAGGCGTCGAACAACAGTGTGCCGCAGCACACGCACTCGTACCGGCCGGGCTCGAACAAGCTGCACATGTCGTTGCTGAAGGCGCGCTCGGTGGCGGCATGACGAGTGACCTCGAACGACAGCGGGTCGAGTGCGGCCCGCCACTCGTCCTCGGTCTTGTCGACCCGCCGCGGCGGGGTCACGTTGCCGGATTCTGCCAAGCGGATCACATCGGCCCATGTCGTCATGCGCCTGACGCTACGGCGCCTGACGCCAGCACTTCCACGTGGGGCCCGAGCGAGCGCTCGGCCCGTGGAGCGATCGGCCCACATGGCAGGATCACGTGATGGCCAGCCTTGCCGACGGAGTGCAACTCACCGCTGACGAACTCGACGAGCTGATGCTCTCGTCGTGGAACATGCGTGTCGCCACCGTCGGGCCGGGTGACCGCATCAACCTGACACCGTTGTGGTTCGGATGGGCCGACGGTTCCATCTACTTCTACTGCCGGGGACAGAAGATCGTGAACCTGCGTCGAAACCCCGTGTGCACGATCCTCGTCGATCGGAACGAGCGGTTTCCCGAGTTGCAGGGCGCCATGTTCCAAGGGGTGGCGAAGGTGATCGAGACCGTCGAGGACGAGATGGCGGATGCGGCGCTCGAGACGGTCCGCGCCCAGATGGGGGTCAAGTACGCAGGCGGTCACGGGGAAGCCGTGCCGACCGATACGGCAGCGCTCCGATTCGAGGCGTCGGCACGCGGTCGCAGCTGGAGATGGGTCGTGTTCACACCCGACCGGCTCGTCACCTGGGACAATCACAAGCTGCCACGTCGCTGAAGGCCCCGGCCGCACGTCCCCGCGCCCGCACGGTGTGCTTCTCTGCGGACTCGTTCGGGTGCCGCACGATCTGACAGCCTGCCCGTGTCGTCCGCTCATGCCGAAGGAGAACCGATGGAAGTCCTGTCCGAACTCACCAACAACGTGCTGGTGCTCACGCTCAACCGCCCCGAGGCCGGCAACGCGCTCAACGGTGCACTGAGCGCAGCGCTCTCCGAACAGCTCGAGAGCGCGAGCAGCAATCCCGATGTGCGAGCCGTGGTCCTCACCGGCGCCGGCGAGAAGATCTTCTGCGCGGGTATGGATCTGAAGGCGTTCGCCGCCGGCGAAGACCTCGGCCGGATCGGGCTCGGTTTCGTCGCGCTCCGGTCGTTCAAGAAGCCGATCATCGCTGCGGTCAACGGCCACGCGCTGGCCGGCGGGTTCGAGGTCGTGATGGCGTGCGATCTCGTGGTCGCCGTCGAGACTGCTCGGTTCGGTATTCCCGAGGTGAAGCGCGGGCTGTTCGCCGCCGGTGGCGGCGTGCGTCTACCCGCGCGGATCCCGCTCACCATCGCGCTCGAGATGGGATTGACCGGTGATCCGATCGATGCGACGCGAGCTGCGACGCTCGGTCTGGTCAACCAGGTCGTGCCTGCCGCCGAGTTGATGACGGCGGCGCTCGCGCTGGCAGGCAGGGTCACCGCCAACGGTCCGCTTGCCGTTCAGGCAACGAAGCAGCTCATGCTCGACGAGGTCGGTGGTGGGAACCCGTCGCTGCTCGCAGAGCTGCAGCAGCAGGTGTTCGGCAGCGAGGATGCCCGCGAGGGGGCGATGGCCTTCGCCCAGAAGCGGCCACCCGAGTGGAAGGGTCGCTGATCGGCCGGAGTGGCGTCCGCCCGGATCAGTCCGACCGGTCCTCGCCCGAGAGGTGACCAGCCGGCGCCTCGATGGGCCGGTGTACTGTCGATGCGTGGTCGAGCGTCGGTGGCGTCGGGTGCCCTGGGCGGCGACGCGCGCGACCTGGCTCGCCGCCGCATCACTCGTCATCACGTCGGTGGTCGCCTGTGGTTCGTCGTCGCCCGACCACGAACGACACGATCGTGCTGCAGCGGTCTACGCGTCGATCATCCGTTGGTTCGCCGAGGCGGACGAGACCGACCCGGACCCGCTCGCCGTGTTCGTCGAGCCGCGAGGTGAGGGCACCGAGATCGCGCTCGAGGTGCAGGCCCAGGTCGTGTCGGCGGTGCGCGGCGTGGCCGATGTCCGGTTCGTGGACACGCGTGACGAGTCGCTCGTTCGTAACGAGGGCGAGTCAGCGTCAGTCGTCGACGACGGATCGTTGATCAGGCTCGGACCGGTGAACGACTCCACCGCTGGCAGGGACGGGGTCGTGGTCGTGGTCGATGTCGACGTCTACGACGGCCGTGTCGACGGCGACGGCGAGCCTCGTTTCTCCACGCTCGAGTTCGTGCTCGTCGCCGACGAGGAGCGGTGGGAGGTCACGGGGACTCCCGAGGAGTTGCGGCCGGACTGAGCTTGCCGAGCGACGAACCGACGATCCGGTCGGCCGTCTCGATCGCCGCCATGGCCGCAGCCGCACCGGGTCGTACCTCTCCGGTGACGACCGACTGGACGAACGGCTCGAGTGCCGTCCACGGTGCTCGCTGCTGTTGGGCGACTCGGCCGATCTGGGCTTCGAGCACCCGGATCGCGCTGTCGGCCACGATCACCCCAGCACGGAACTCGTTGCGCTCGACGCAGCGGATGGCTTCGTCGACGAGCGTACGTGGGAGCGGCTCCACCGGTTCGTCAACGCTCCCGCCGGCCCGGAGTAGCCATCGGCCCGCCTCACCGCGGATCGACAGACGGACCTGCGAGGCGTAGACGGTTCCCGCCACGAGCAGTGCCAGTGCGACGGCAGCGAACCCGAGCCGTGGTCCTGGCAGGAGCGACACGGCCAGTGCAGCCCCGAGCACGTTGGCGAGTTGGAACACGAGTTCCGAACGAGAGATGGCCCGACCGCGCACGAGTGGTGGCACGGTTCCGTACAGCGCGTCCATCTCGCGGGTCGCGATGCTCCCGCCGACTCCGATCGCTGTCGCGATGACGATGACACTCGAGTTGCCGACGGTGGCGACCCCGAAGGCGCACACCAGACCGGGGCCGATCAGGGTGAGCAGGACGACTCGCTGAGGGGACATGGAGTGGTGGAGCCGCGATGCCAGATACGTCCCGGCGAACGACCCGAGCCCAGCGGCGATCAGCGCGCCGGCGAAGATCCAGGCGTCGCCTCCGCCGCGCTTGATGGCGAAGGCGACGAGGAAGGTCAGGGCGCCCGCCGCAGCGTGCAGCACGGCCACTGCGCCCATCGCCAGTCGGACCTCCGCCGGAGTCTCCGCCCGAACGACTGCCTCTGCGATCGTCGGCCGTGCACCGGTCGCCCGGATCCGAAGGGAGACCATGGCAGCGATCACGTATCCGACTGCTGCAGCGACGGGCAACCACGGGATCCCGGCCGTCGCGATCAGTACACCGCCGAGAGCGGTGCCGACACCCCCGGCGATCGTGCCCGTCCTGGCGAGATGACCGCTCGCCGCCATCAAGCCACCTCGTTCGGGAACGAGGTGCGCCACGAGGGCGGTCTTGCCGAGTGAGTAGGCCTTGCGCGACAGCAGGATGCCGAACACCAGCGGATACAGCGCAAGTGAGAGCAGCGATGCGCTCAGTAGAAGGGCCAGCACGGCGCGAGTCAGCTGTGACGAAGCGATCAGCCATCGGTAGCCGACACCGAGTCGATCGAGCGCAGGTCCGACCACGGGGGCGACGAGCGCGAGCGGAGCAGCCGTCAGGATCAGATACAGGAGGATCCGGCCCCTCGATGCGTCGAGCGACACGCTGAAGAACAACGAGCCGACGAGCGACAAGGTCACGAGCGCGTCGGCAGCATCGTCGATCGCGTGGGTCAACGCCACCCGCCGCACGACCGGCTGGCCAAGCACCGCCGTGATCGCGCGCCTCGACCGATGGGACGACATCGACGCCAGTATCGCAGGGATACGAATCGTGGTGACCTGCACGCCGCTGGCGAACCGGGTGGCCGAGTGGAGCATCGGCATCATCAGGCCTACACTCCGCCGTCTGGTGAGCCGGGAAGTCTGGTCGGCGCGGTCTTCGTCATGTTCCTCCTCCTGCTCGCTCTCTCGATCGTCGCCACGGCGGCGCTGACCGTCGGTGCGGCACGACCGCGAGCTGGTGCCGTTGCCGGTGTTGCCGTCCTGGTGGTCACGGCTGCGGTCGTCGCAGCGCGCGGAGTGTCGAGTGACCCACCGTGGG
>JBDKIV010000141.1:0-3263 GCA_039796935.1 Actinomycetota bacterium
GGTTCCGGGCCTTCGCCGTCCACGGTGCCGGCGTCCCGTTCCTGCTGTCCGAGGTGTACGGCGGGTCGGTCGACGCCTTGGCGGAGGCTCTCGAGAGCGGGTTCGTCCGGGCCGTCTCGTCGGCCAACCTCGATGACTTCCTGCACGAACTGACCGGTGTCGAGACGGTTCAACGCCAACGTGTCAGCGTCGCGCCGTCGTCGGTCCTGGCCGAAGCGATCGCCGGGGCAGCCCCCATCATCGACGAGATCGCCGCCCGCGAACAGCCGTGGGATCGAGTCCTCGCCCGCCACCTCGACGACCCGGACTTCGCCGCATGACCGGCAGCGCACCCGAGCGTTCATTTCGCGTGTGGGTGCGCTCGGCTCTCGGTGTCACCATCGCCGCCAGCGGCGCCAGCGTCGTCGGGACCTTCGTCCTCGCCGCCACCCTCGGCGCAGCCCACTCGGTGACCCGACGCAACGAGCCGGGTGAGTGGATCTCGTGGGGACCCATCGACATCGACCGACCCGACTCGACCGTCATCATCTTGGTGATGGCAGCGCTGCTGATGACCCTCGCCTCGGTCGTGCAGAGCCTGCTGCGCGCCTTCGACGCCGTGGTCGTGCGACGCCGCCTTCGCCAGTTCACCGCCGCTCGCCGAGCAGACCGGCCGCTGAGCGCCCGAACCCTGATGGCCGAACGGTACCTGTTGGAGGGATGGACGCGCTGGGTGTCGGGTCTCGTCCAAGCGCTCGCCTACTCGGTCCTGCTGGTCATGATCGCCGGGCCGACGCAACTGATCGGCCTGCTGGGTGTCGTCGTCCTCGTCGCCGCCACCAGCCTGTCGTTCTTCCGTCGGGCACGGGACGCGTCGCTGCACTTCCTGGCCGCCCAACGGCAGGCGAACGCAGCCGACATGCGGCGGCGACGACGAAACGGCAACGACGACAGCGCGGCCGACGACTACCAGACACTGCTGCTCGGCGTCAGCGACGCCGTCTACCGCCGAGACACCCAGGCGTTCCGGCTGGCCGCCGTACCCCTGGCCGTGCTGTCGGTCGGGTCGGTGGTGTGCGTGGTCGTGCCCGCGTTCTTGACCGTGGGCGACAGCACACTCACCCTGTTCTTGATCACCCTGTTCATCTGGCGGGCCAGAGTGATCGAGCTCGTCTCGTCCGTGGGTCACTTCACCTGGACCCTCTGCCTCTGGCGCGACGCGGGCGCAGAACCAGCACTGCACGAAGCGGGCGATGCCGCCATGGCAGACATGGCCGACCTGGCCGACTTCGACTGAACCGACCGGCCTACCGGGCCGGCGTGCGCGGCGTCGGCCGCCGCCGCCGGAGCCACCGCACCCGCCGCAGCGCCCACGACGAGACGATCTCGACGTACGGCCGTGCCACGAGCGCCACTCCCACCACGCCGTAGTGCCGCAGCGTGTACCTGACCGCCAACCGGAACGGCCGGTTGCGGATCGAATGCAGATCGGCAAACCGCGCCGCCAACGACACACCCGGGTCACGCCACGACGGTGGCGGATTGGCCGCGCACGAGCCGACATGCCCCGGCACCAACAGCAGCGGGAACCCCGCAGCGATCGCCCGTCGCGTCAGATCGAAATCGCCGTATCCGTGCGGGAAACGACGATCGAGACCGCCGACGGCGACATAGGCATCGGCCCAGATCACCAGACTGTTCGCCGGACCCATCACGATCGGTCGCGGCTGATCGGTCGGGTCGATCTGGGCCAACCTCGGCCGACGGCGCCCGACCCGGACGAAGCCTGAGTACGTCGTCTCGGCCGACCCGGGCTTGCAGACCGCACCCACCGCCCACGGCCGACCGGGACGCATCACCACGTCGAGTGAACGCTGCAACGCATCCGGCTCGAACACGACATCGTCGTTCGCCAACCAGAGGACATCGGCTCCCTCGGTCAGCGCACGCGCGATCCCCAGCCGCATGCCGCCACCCCAGAACAGCGAGCCCGACCCGTCCACCACGAGCACCTCGGGGAACAGCGTTCGGATCGCATCGCCCGTGCCGTCCGTCGATCCGTCATCGACCACCAGCACCCGAAGGTCGACATCGGCCACTCGCTGCGACCGGAGCGACGCGAGACAGGCGAGCGTGAGCTCCCTGCGGTTGTGGGACGCCACGACACACCAGACCCCGAGCACAGGATAATAACGCTACCCCCGGTCTTGGGGCTGAGGGTGGCCCGTCGATCACGACGGCCGCTACCGCCGGTACCGCTGGTACAGCCGCACGTGCTCGAGGGCCGTGTCGTTCGGTGTGCGGAACCCGGTGGCCCGCAGTGCCGAAGCAGCCCGAAGTCGCTCGACCAACTCGGCGTCGCCCGTCACCCTCACGATCTCGGCCGCCAGCAGATCGGGCCGACCCGCCTCGACCAACACCCCTGCAGTGCCAACCAACTCGTGCGTGCCACCCACATCGGTCGCGATCGTCGGCAGGTGACGACTGATGGCCTCCATGATCGAGTTGCTCATCCCCTCGGTCCGGCTGCTGCCCAGATACACATCCGACGCGTCCATCTCGGCGCGCACGTCGGTCTCGTCGAGCGCGCCGAGCAGGCGCATCCACGGCCGGGTCGACGCCGCCTCGTCCAACGCCGGCCGCAGGAAACCGTCACCCACCAGCGACCAGACGAACTCGAGGCCCGCGGCGTGTACCCGGTCGAGCGCCTCGACCAGCGTGAACAGGTCCTTCACCTCGCGATGGTTCGACACCGTCACGAACCGCCAGCACGCCGGCCGCCCCGCACGCTCGGGCTGGCCCACCAACCACGACGGCTCGATCGCATTGGCGATCACGTGCACACGCGACGGCTCGATCTCTGATCGCTCGACCACCTGATCGGCGATCGCCACCGAGTTCGTGACCACACACGACGCTCGGCGGGTGAGCACACGTTCGCCCCGATCGAGCAGTCGATGGTCGGCCCAGTAGTGCCCGAGACTTCGCCGACCGACCACCACCACCGGCACCCTCGCCCACCGCCCGACCACGCACGCCAGCAGGTTCGTGCGCGGCAAGAACGCATGCAGCACGTCGGGACGAACGGTGCGGAGCTCTCGGAACAACCACCAGGCCGGTCGAACCGACCAGTCGACCAGCTTGGCCACCCGTCCGGGCACAGCCCGGAACCGGGCGGCCAGCAGCGAACCGCCCGGTGGACGGGGTCGCGCCCGTGGCGGCCCGGTGGGCCGCATGGTCCGGTACTCGATGCCGCGCTGGCGGAACTCGACCTCTCGGGGCCC
>JBDKIV010000142.1:0-9045 GCA_039796935.1 Actinomycetota bacterium
CTCACTCAGCCGCAACCGTGGGCCTCGGCCCCGGCTTCGGGCGGCCTCGTGCCGCTGACCATCTGGAGTGGAGCAGCCAACGCGAAGAGCGGGAACAACTACCTCGAGGCCGTGGCCCGCACGGCGGTGCCCGGCTCGGTGTACCAGGTCTCGACACCGACCAAGGCCCCCACCTCGGGCGTCTACACCGGTGTCGCCTGGGTGAAGGGCAGCGCCACCCAGGCGGTGTCGCTGAAGCTGACGGCGCTCGACGCCAACGGCAACCCCATCGAGTTCCGTACCCGCGACTTCACCATCGACACCACCTGGCAACGTCTGTGGGCGGAACTCCCGCTGACCACGGCGAACACCAAGTCGTTCAAGCTCGAGGTGGTGATCAAGGAAAAGGACAAGTTCGTCTACATCGACGACGCCGAGATCCACCAGATCGAGTACTGGGGCGGCAAGATCAACACCGTCGACGTCGTGCGTACCGACGCGAAGGGCGGCGAGACGGCGGCCGTCGGCGGCGGGTTCCTGCGCATGACCACCGTCGGCGCCGACGGCGGCATCTGGGGCATGACGTCGGGCACCTTCAAGTCGGGCGGCACCTACACCCTCGATGCCTACGTCAAGGTGCCGAGCGGCGCCAACGCAACGGGCAAGTTGCGCCTGAAGGGAACGCCTGCGGCTGGGGGTCAGAACGTCATCCTCGGTACGACGGCGTTCACCGCGACCACGTCGTGGAAGTACATCACGCTGCAGGTGACCACGACGCAGGACTTCAACGCCCTGGTGGTCGAGGTGATGCGTGACGGCAGCGGCACGATCGACGTCGACCAGATCAATCTCATCCCCGAGACCGTGGTCCAGAACGACCCGTGGGTGGCAGGCAACGGCGCAACCACCGTCAGCGTGCTCAACAAGCCGTCGCGCGCCTACGAGAGTTCGGGCGTGATGGTGCTGCAGGCGGGAACCTCGCCGGCGGTGGCCACCCACCTCATCGCCGAGACGAGTCCGACGTCGGGCAAGACCTACGACATCGGGGCCTGGGTCCGCTCGTCGTCGGGTACGTCGATCAACGGCTCGCTCGAGATCTACACGCTCAACGGCGGCGGCACGCAGGTCCAATCGTTCCCGGCCAACTTCACGGCGACCAGCACGTGGACGTACGTGACGCAGCGCGTCACCCTCACGCAGAACGCCACGACCATGCGGGCCCGCATCACGGCCAACAGCACGGCGGCGCTCGACGTCGACAACGTCACGGTCAGCCAGCCCGTGTGGACGTCGTTCGGCACCGTCACGCAGTCGCAGGTCGGTGACGAGATCAAGGCACAGTCGGGCAGCGGGTACCTCCGCATCACGAGCACCACCGGCAGCAACTCCGGCGTGCAGCTCGACACGGCCGGTGGCATGAACAACGGCACCAATCAGGCCATCGAGGTCTGGGTCCGTTCGTCGAACGGCATGCCGGTCAACGGCCGACTGGTCGGCACCACGTCGGGTGGCAGCGGGGTCGACACGGCCACCCGCTCGTTCGTGGCCAACAGCGAGTGGCAGAAGGTGACCGTGGTCGTCCCGATCACGAACACCGGACGGAACTCGCTGCGCACCCAGGTGTACGTCGACACGGCCAACCGCGGTCTCGACATCGACAGCATGGTCAACGGCCAGTACCCGTTCAGCGAACCCGACGGTGTCACCACCGAACTGTCGAGCCCGAACAACGGCAAGTACGTCTACCTGTGGGACGACGCCTTCGGGATCCCGGGCGCCCACCTGTGGGCGATCAGTGCCGAGATCTCGCTGATCAACGGTGCACCCGGTCTCGGTATGGCGGCGACCATGTACCTCGACCCCACGAAGATGCCCGGCGTCATGACCGGCACCCAGTGGATCAAGGGCGACATGCTGATCAACATCAGCCGAGCCGAGCCGTGCCTGTCGTTCGGGTTCGACGCCACCAACAAAGACAGTGGCGTCAAGATCGACGGCGGTGTGTTCACGACCAAGAAGTTCCAGGTCAACTTCGCACCGAAGGGTTGCGAGGTCGGCTCGTACGTGGTGCCACCCGGTTCCTCGATCGGCATCGACACCTCGCTCGGCAACGCCAACTTCCACCTGTTGCTCGAGACCACCCGCGACGACGACAACCTGCCGCAGTTCCACGGTGAGGTGTCGGTGTCCGACCTGGTCCTGGCCGGCACCACCTACAACACGGTGGCGCTGACCGTCGACATCACGGCGACGTCACAGGCGACCTCCATGGTGGCCGACCTGACGCTGCCGATGGGCGAGTTCGACGCGAGCTACAACCTCGAGGCGAGCGCCGACGGCATCGTCGTCGCCGGCTCGGTCGCGGTGTCGGACTGGACGATGGTGGGTGGAACCTTCGACGTCGAGACCTTCAACTACAACGTCTCGATGACCGTGCCCTTCGGTGCGGGGTCGTGCTCGAACTTCCAGTCGGGCATCGGCGGCAAGATGTCGATCGGTAGCAGGAACTACGACTTCGACGGCTCCATCCGCATGGAGTGCGGACAGCTCAAGATCCTGCAGTTCCACTACCTGTACTGGAAGGGCGGGACCAGCTTCGACTTCTACCTCAACTACGACGATGCGAAGCGGACCCTGGCCGGTGGCCTGGCGTTCGACGTCGAGCGGAAGTACTCGTGGAAGTTCTTGGGCAAGCGCTACCGCCGTCACCCGCAGTTCGCCATCAAGATGGACTTCTGGATGCCCATCGACAAGCCGAGCCAGGGTCGCCTCGACTTCTACGGCAAGGTGTCGGTGTCGGGCGGTGGCGGAGAGGTCAACTGCTCGTTCGGTAGTGGCGGCGCCGACGACGGCTGTTCGCTGTACGCCTACGTCAACGGGTTCTGGGGCAAGCGCGAGTACCGCAGCTCCTGGTGATCGCCCGGCGCGACGGTCTGGTGTGGTGAGCCCTTCCCCACACCAGACCGTCGCTAGCATTCTGACGACGCACGCTGTCCGGCGGCGTGGCCGCAACCCGAAGGAGACCCGACCGTGACGGCTCTCACCGAGACCAGTCCCATCTTGATCGTGGGCGGAACGTTGATCGACGGTCACGGGGGCGCCCCTCGGCCGGCCACCGACGTCCTGGTCCACGGCGACCAGATCGTCGCCGTGGGCGCCGAGGCGGCAGCGGCGGCAGCGGCGGCGGCAACGCCGGGCGCTGCAGGCACGCTCATCACCATCGACGCCACCGGCCGTATGGTGATGCCCGGCCTCATCGATGCGCACTGTCACTGCACCTTCGACGACGTCCAGTCCAACGATGAGCTCTTCTTCCATCGCCCTCCCGTACTTGCCGGGCTGGTCACCGCGTTCAACCTCCCCAAACTGCTCCGTGCCGGAGTCACGTCGTTCCTCGACCCCGACACCGTGCACGGGATCGGACCGCAGGTCCGCGACGCACTCGCCGCTGGCGTGTTCGAGGGGCCGCGGATGGCAACCGGCGTGCAAGCGCTGCTCACCTCGGTCGGGGGCACCGCAGGGCGATTGATCCCCGACGAGGGAACCGTCGGCTACGCCGCGATCACCAACACCATCGACGAGATGGTCACGACGACGCGTCGCCAGATCAAGTGGGGTGCCGACTGGATCAAGATCCACGCCACCGGCTCCATCCCGACCCACCAGGGTGAGCTCCAGGTCTGGACGCTCGACGAGATGAAGGCCGTGTGCGACACCGCCCATGCGCTCGGTGTTCCCGTGACGGCGCACTGCCGCAACGCCGCGTCCACTCGCGACGCAGCGCTGGCCGGTGTCGACCTCATCCTTCACGCCTCGTTCATCGATGCCGAGGCGCTCGAAGCCGTCGTCGAGTCGGGCGCGGCGATCTGCCCGACCTTCACCTTCCTCGCCAATCTCGCCGACTACGGCGATGCCGTCGGTGCCAGCCGGGGCATGACGAGCGTGTTCCGTGGCGAGATCATGGCCACGGCGGCGGTGCTGCGCGAGGCCTTCGATGCCGGGGTTCCCATCCTGTGCGGGTCCGAGAGCGGCTTCGCGCTGACACCGTACGGACACTGGCACGCGCGTGAGATGGAGGTCCTCGTCGAGGCCCTCGGCCTCACCCCGCTCGAAGCGATCACGTGCGCCACCAAGAACAACGCGAAGGCCATGCGGATGGAAGGCCAGCTCGGTGTGATCGCTCCCGGGTATCGGGCCGACGTGCTCGTCGTCGACGGCGACCCGTCGGTCGACGTGACCGTGCTGCAGGATCGCTCGAACCTCCGCGCCGTGATCTCGCGTGGCCGTCAGGTCGACCTCGACCGGCCGTGGCCCGAGCGTGGCCGGATCGCCGGCGAGAAGGTCGGGAACTGGGCCGCAGAAGTCCTCACCTGGGAGCGAGCCCAAGACGTTCGCGCGGCCACATGACCGCCGGGACGAGCGGGCGCGGGCAGGTGCTCGTCACCGGCGCAGCGTCGGGGATCGGCGCAGCCTGCTGTGAGGTGCTGACCCGCGAGGGGTGGGAGGTCGTCCCCACCGATCTCCGTGGCCGAGGAGTGATCGATCTCGACGTCACCGACGAGGCGGCCTGGGACGACGTGATCGCACGGGTCGGCCCGCTTCGCGGCCTGGTCACGTGCGCAGGCATCCGGACCCGGTCGAGCATCGTCGCCACGAGCCTCGACGAGTGGGAGCGGCACCTGCGCGTCAACCTGACCGGCACGTGGTTGGCGATCAGGGCGTTCCTCCGCCAGGTCGATGCGGGCGACGCGGCGCAGCCGTCGGCGATCGTCACGATCGCCTCGGTGAACGCGTCGCTGGCGGTTCCCGATCAGGCCCACTACGTGGCGTCGAAGGGCGGCATCGTGGCGCTCACCAGAGCCGCTGCACTGGAAGGCGCCCCGCTCGGTGTGCGCGCCAACGCGATTGCGCCGGGGCCGATCCGGACCCCGATGGCCGCCGAACGTCTCGACGATCCGGCGCAGGTCCGCTGGCTGACCGGGCGGGTACCACTCGGCCGTGTCGGTGAGGCGGTCGAGATCGGCGAGCTCGCCGAGTTCTTGCTGTCCGATCGTGCCTCGTACATCAACGGCGAGGTCGTGTACGCCGACGGGGGCTGGGCGGCCAACGCCGTCTGAGCGGGCCGGTGTCGTCCTCGGCCGGTGTTCTCCTCGGCCGGCGTGCCGTCAGTCGTCGTGTGGCCCGGGAACACCCGCAGGACGCGGCAGCAGCGTCATCAACGCCTGGCTGAGCCCCCCGTCGACATAGAGCACCTGACCGTTCACATAGGCAGCGTCGGGTGAGGTCAGGAACGACACGACGCCCGCGATGTCCGCGCTCGAACCGAGCCGCTTCAGAGGCACCGCTCCGGCCCGGACCGCGCGCACCGACTCGTCGTCGTACACCGTCCCGGTACCGGGGGTCGGCACGAGACCCGGCCCGACCGCGTTGGCGCGTACGCCGCGCGGCCCCCATTCGAGTGCCGTCTGGCGAGTGAGGGCGAGGACGCCGCTCTTCGACGCCGAGTAGGCCCCGACGCTCGGATTGGCGGCGGCTGCCGCGATCGACACGATGTTGACGATGCAACCGTGCCCGGTGGCGAGCATGCTCGAACCGAATGCCTGCGTGCAGTGGAAGGTGCCCCCGAGGTTCACCTGCATCACACGGTCGAAGTCGTCGGGGTCGACGTCCTCGAGCGCGCCGAAGCGCCAGATGCCCGCATTGTTGACGAGCACCTCGACCGGGCCGAGTCCGCCGGCCACCGCATCGACGGCGCGGCGGTCCGACACGTCGCACGCGATGACGTCGTCACCGGGTTCGGTGTCGAGTCGCACCACGTCGAACCCGTCGGTGGCGAGCCGGGCGGCGATCGCCGCTCCGAGGCCTCGTGCTGCCCCCGTGACCACTGCGAGTCCCATGCCGTTACCCTCTCCTCGTGAGCGCATTGCAGGTGTGGATCGATCGTGAGGAGTGCGTCAGCGCTGGGCGCTGCATCTCCTCGGCTCCCGGTTTCTTCGTGTTCGATGCCGACGAGTTGGCTGCGGTCGACTCCTCGGGCGATCGCCCCGACGACGACGCGTTGCTGCGGATCGCACGCCAGTGCCCCAACGGGGCGATCCGACTCTCGCGTGACGGCGTCGACGTCGAACTCTGAGCCGTCGTTCGTCTCACAACCGGAGCAGCCGCCGGGCGTTGTCGTCATAGGCCGGCACGGCGTGGATCTCGGCCGTCGAGGTCGGTGCATCCCAGCCCGCCAGATTGGTGCCGACCACCAGACGGTCCTGGCCGACCTTCGCGGTCAGCAGTTCGAGCGCATGGCCGTCGTGCACGTGCTGGTCGAACCACATCCGTCGCAGGGAACCGTTGAAGTCGACCGGGTCGGCCCGCGCCCACGGCCGCGTGGTGCCCTGGTGGTGGAGGCGGCCAGCCATGAACGCCGCTGCGCCGCCACCGTGAGAGAGGCAGAGGTCGAGGCGGGGATGGCGCTCGAGGACACGCCCGTAGATGATGTGGGCCACCGCCAGGGTCTCTTCGTAGAGGAACCCGAGCGACAGGTCGAGGTCGAAATTGCGGATCCGCGGATCGCGCAGCGGACCATCGATCCCGGCTGGCGCGGGATGGATGAAGATCGGGACATCGAGATCGACGGCGGTCTCCCACAGCGCATCGAGTGCGGGGTCGTCGAAGGTCACGCCGAAGTCGGTGCCGATGTACGCGCCGAGCAATCCGAGTTCGCTCACGGCTCGACGGAACTCGACGGCGGCGGCATCGATGTCCTGCATCGGCAGCTGGGCGAACCCGCCGAACCGGTCGGGGTGGTCGGCCACGATCGCCGCCATCTCGTTGTTGTGCCAGTGGCAGAATCGGGTGGCGATGTCGGCCTCGACGTGATGGAAGTAGGTGATCGGATTGGGCGACAGGATCTGCAGGTCGATCCCGAGGCGGTCGTTGAGGGCCAGCCTGAGGTCGACGTCCATGAACGGGCTGTTCCGGTAGTTCACGCCGTCGAGGACGTAGTCGCCGACGCGAAACCGCGGGCGCCCCTCGGGGCCGACACCGAGTTCCGGGCCGTAGTGCCCGGCGCATCCGAGCACCCCTTCGAGCACCACGTGGGCATGGACGTCGATCATCTCGTGCCGTCCGAGCGATGATCGCCGTGGGCCCCCCGGACAGGAAGCCCTAGGGTGACGCTGTGCGCGACGTCACGCTCCATCTGGCTGCCGGGTCGGTGCTCGACCTCGACCCCGTCGACTTGATCGAGGTCGCTGCATCCGTCGGCTTCGACGGCATCGGTCTGCGACTGTCGCACGATCACGCCGTCGATGCGGTCGGGGCTCGACGGGTCGAGGCGGCGCTCGCCGCGACCGGGCTCGCGCTCCACGACGTCGAGGTGCACCGCATCGGGTCGGGCGTTGACGTGGGGGTGCTCGCCGACGGCGCCGCACGACTCGGCGCGGCCCGACTGCTCGTCGTGTCCGACCTGGTCGGGGACGACGCGCTGGCCCGCACCGAGGACGAGTTGGGCCGTGTGGTCGAGCGGTGTCGGCAGGTCGGCCTGGCGGTGGGTCTCGAGTACATGGCCTGGACCACCCCCGATTCGTCGGACGATGCCGTGCGTCTTGCCCGGCAGACCGGCTGCGTCGTCGTGCTCGATGTCTTGCACCACACGAGGGTCGGCGAGGGGGCCGACGAAGTCCGCCACCTGGTCGAATCCGGACGTCTCGGCTGGCTCCAACTGTGCGACGCGCCGGCGCAGGGGCCGGGCAGCGAACCGGCTGCACTGGTCGACGAGGCCAGGCACCGTCGCCTTCCGCCCGGTCACGGGGAGTTGCCGCTGCTCGGTCTGGTGCAGCAACTGCCGGACGGCGTTGCGGTGAGCGTCGAGGTGCAGAGCGACGACCTGGCGCGCGGGCTCTCGGTGACCGAGCGTGTTCGACTCTTGCACGACAGCGCGCGCGCCGTCCTTCGTCCGGCTCATCCGCCGAACAGCACCGGATAGCGTCCGAAGTAGGGACGAGTGGTCGACTCGTCCATCTCGGGCGGGTTGTCGGGGTCTCGACGCACGCCGTGGTCGAACAGGGCCTGGACCGCTTGAGGGACGAGGCCGAGCAGCGGCGACGAGGTCTCTGACGGGTCGAGGACGAGGCCTGCGGCGAGGTCCTGCCCGATGCATGCGTGCATGCCCGAACCGAACGACAAGCCGTACGGCGCAACGCCGTCGGGCAAGCTGCGGTGCGGGTCGAACTCGTCGGCACGATCTCCGAAGACGGCACGGTCGCGGTTGACGGCGAGCAGGTCGATCACCACCTTCGCGCCCTGGGGGATGTGCCGGCCCGACTTGAGGTCGATGTCGGCGAGCGCCCACCGCATGGCGACGGGGCTCGACGGCTGGAGACGGATGGTCTCGTGCGTGCAGCGCTGCACGTAGGCCCGGTCGGCCAGGATGACCGAGCGCTCCTCCGGGTGCCGGTCGAGCCAGGTGAGGATGTTGTGCGCGACCCTGGTGAACGCCGTGGCCGACGTGTGCGCCCCGGCGAGGAGATAGAAGGCGACTTCCCGGGTGACCACCTCGCGCGGCAGTTCGAGGTCGTCCTGGTTGTCGAGCAGGATCGACAGGACGTCGCGCGGCAGTTCGGCACCACCGTCGCGCAGCGCAGTCCGGCGCTCGATCGACGGGCTGACGAACTCGGCGTCGAACTCGGCCAGCTTGGCGGCGACCTCGGCCCGCTTCGCGTCGCGGTCGCCCGTGTAATGGGCGAGGGTCGCTCCTTCGATGAACGACCGCAGGTAGTCGTACAGACGGAACGTCTCGTCGGGCGTCCCGAGTGGGCGGTCGACACCGGCCGTCGACGCAGCCAGGTTCATCATCATCTGGTGGCCGAGGTCGACCAGTTCGGCCCGTCCGTCGGCGACGTGCGGCGCGAGTGTCTCGGCGATGATCGGCGGGAAGAGGTGCTGCTCGTAGAGCTCGAAGGTGTCGCGGCGGAACAGTCGGTTCTCGAGCCGACGGCGGTCCCGGTGCTCGGTGCCGTGCAGGTTGACGAGCACGTCGGCCATGATCACCTCTCCGGCGTCGTACAGGGCCTG
>JBDKIV010000143.1:0-14870 GCA_039796935.1 Actinomycetota bacterium
TCGAACCGCTCCTCGACAGCGACCGGCCTGTCGAGCACCTCCTCGACAGTGGCTGCATCGCCGAGCCGCTCGTCATCGAGCGACGCATCGACGGCAGTCGTCGTCTCGTCACCCCGAGGCACCTCGGGCGGTGCCGGCGGAGCGGAGACCTGCGGCTCGACGAGCGGCCTCGGCGGCCGCACGATCTCGGACGTGCGGTCGGGCTCGAGTTCGATGGCCGAGCGCCGACGGTTGACGACGACCACGCCGATCCCGAACAGCAAGACGACGGCGATGAGGACGAGAAAAATCCACTCCATGGTCACGCCAACGCTAATGGCTGCCCGGCCGACACGGACGCCCGATCAGGCAGAGGCCGAGACCCGTTCGGTGACCACCTTCGACGATCCACCGGGCTGCATCGTCACGCCGAGCAGACAGTCACCCGCCTCCATCGTCCGCTTCTGGTGGCTGACGACGAGGAGTTGGGCCTCGCGCCGGAACTCGCTGATCAGCCCGAGGAAGCGGTGCAGGTTGACGTCGTCCAACGCCGCTTCGACCTCGTCCATCACGTAGAACGGCGAAGGACGACTACGGAACACGGCGAACAAGAACGCGAGCGCGGTGAGACTTCGCTCGCCACCCGACAGCAACGACAGTTTCTTGACGTTCTTGCCGCTCGGCTTGGCCTCGACCTCGATGCCCGTGTTGAGCAGATCATCGGGCTGCGTGAGCACGAGCTTGCCCGAACCGCCCGGGAAGAGGCTGTCGAACAACTGCGTGAAGTGACCGCTCACGTCGGCGAAGGCACTCGCGAAGACCGACTGGATCTCTTGGTCGACAGCCTTGATCACCCGCAGGAGCTCGCGCCGCGTGTCCCGCACGTCCTCGAGCTGGGCCTCGAGGAAGGCATGGCGCTCTTGGAGCTCGTTGAACTCCTCGAGCGCGAGCGGATTGATCGGGCCGAGCAGACGCAGCTCGCGCTCGAGGTCGCGCACCCGGGCGGGTGCAACCACACCCTCCGGCAGCGACGGAAGCTCGGCGGCTTCGGCAGCTTCGGGCTCGAGCGAGTGGTCACGGCGGACGGCTTCGACAGCGGTCTCGAGTCGAAGCTTCACCTCGGCCTCGTCGATCTCGACACGTCGGCTCCGCTCGCGCAGTTCGTCCAGTTCTTTCTCTGCGGCGCTACGACGCCGTCGCGTCTCGTCCAGACGAGCGGCGATTCCACGGACCTCGTCACTCTGTCGACGACGGATCTCGAGCAGTTCCTCGTGACGGGTCTCGATGATCGCTCGGTGCGACTCGACCAAGCTCACCAGCCGCTCGATCGCCTGGAGCGACCGCTCGACCGCCACCCGCCGCTCGGCGGCACGTGCTCGAGCCTCGGCGTCGGCCGCCAATCGGCGCTCGGCGTCCTCGAGGCGCCGCTCGAGGAATGCCTGCCGCTCGTGGAGACCGGCGTTTCGCACCTCGAGGTTCTGACGCTTCGCCGACAGGCTCGCCGAACGCGCATCGAGTTGCGCGCGCAGCTCGCCGCGCGCCTTCGCAGCCTCGGCCTCGGCGGCCTCGTCGGCCTCCAACGCAGGGACGAGGGCTTCGAGCTCGCCCACTCGCGCCTCTTCGCGGGCGATCCGCTCGAGCGCCTCGGCGAGGCTTCGCTCGAGCGCCTCCGTCTCTGCCACCGCCTCGCGACGGTCGCCCTGGGTTCGGGTGAGCGCCTCGGAGCTGGCGGTGAACGACGCGTCGTGTTGGTCGAGCCTCCGGGTCAGTTCCGCTTCTCGGTTGCGAGCGGCCTGGAGTTCTTGGCGGGCTGCCTGCGTGGCGGCGTCGGCCTCGCGCATGTCGGTCTCGGCGGCGGCCAACCGATCGTTCGCTTCGTCGAGCGCTGCAGCGGTTGCGCCCCCGCCGGCCACACCGAGCCGCCAACCGGACGGGCCGAATCGGTCGCCCGAGTCGGTGACGACGATGGCATCGGGAGCACGCAGGGCCACATCGACCGCCTGGTCGAAGTTCTCGGCTCGGACAGCCGTGGCGAGAACGACATCGAGCAGTTGCCCGACCCTGCCGTCACGGCTGCGAACGTGCGGACGAACGGGATCCGCACCTGCGGGGACGCTCGCCGCTCGATGGCCGGCGACCCCCAGCGCCAGCACGGCACCATTCACGTTCGAGTCGCGCAGCGAGGCGAGGGCTCGCCGACCTGCGCTCGAGTCGGACATCACCACGGCGAGCAGGGCATCGCCGAGCGCCGCCTCGACCGCCGGTTCCCACCCTGCATCGATCTCGATCAGGTCGAGCAGGGTGCCGAGCGCTCCATCGACGCCCGCCAGGTGCTCGGCGCCCGCCTTCGCTCGGGCCGCTTCGAGCGCCATCGACAGCGCCTCGGCCCTGGCCCGCCAGCGCGACAGGGCCTCGCCCGCAGCCTGCCGACGAGCGGCTGTCGCCTCTGCGAGCTCCTCGGCAGCGGCCCGCCGCGCCTCGGCAGCCTCGACCTCGGTCACGAGTGCCCCTTCGGACTCGTTGGCCGACTCGACGGTCTCCTTCAGACGGGTGATCTCTGCCTCGTACCGCTCGGCACGCTGGCGCAGCGAGGTGAGCCGGGTCTCGATCCGCTCTGCTTCGGTTCGCGCCCGGCCGAGGTTGTGCTGCATCGAGCGCAGTTCGCCGCGCACCTCGGCTGCAGCGCTCGCGGCCGTCGTCGAGGCCACCATGCTCTCGAGCGTCGCCAGCGTCGATCGACGCTCGTCGGCGAACGCCTCCTCCTCGTCCGAGAGCGCTTCGGCCTCGGGGCCGAGCGCGGCCAGGTCGTTCGCAACCGCGACCAGGTCGTCGCGGAGCTTGGCGGCATCGGCCTCGAGGTTGGCGACGACACCACCATCCATGAGCTGCCCACGGTCTCGCTCGAGCGAACGGCGTCGCTCGGCCATGACGGCGGCGATCCCTCGCGCTCGTTCGCGCAGTTGCTCGACGCGCACCATCTCGTCGCCGAGGTCGGTGTCGCCCCGAGCTGTCAGCTCGGCCTCGGCGGCCATCACGGCGGTGTCGAGTTCGGCCAACTCCGAGCGCAGCCGCTGGTCGTGCTCGGTCAACGCCACCCTGTCCGAGGCGAGGGCGACCAGACGTGACCGGAGCGATGCGATCTCTCGCCCCGCCAGGAAGATCTGCAGCGCCGAGAGCTCGGCGACGAGGTCGCCGTGCCGCCGGGCTGCGTCGGCCTGACGCTCGAGCGGCCGAAGCTGACGACGCACTTCGCGCAGGAGGTCCTGCACCCGGAGCAGACTGGCCTCGGTCGCGTCGAGTCGGCGCTCGGACTTCTCCTTGCGCCGCCGGTACTTCAACACCCCGGCAGCCTCTTCGATGATCGAGCGTCGGTCCTCGGGCCGAGCATTCAACACCGCGTCGATCTGGCCCTGGCTGACGATCACGTGCTGCTGTCGACCGACACCGGCATCACTGAGCAGCTCTTGCACGTCGAGGAGTCGGCAGTTGACACCGTTGATCGCGTACTCGCTCTCACCGGTTCGGAACAGCGTGCGCGAGATCGTCACCTCGGTGAACTCGATCGGCAGCAGCCCGCCGGAGTTGTCGAGCGTGAGGATCACCTCGGCGCGACCCAACGCCGGCCGCTTCGCGGTGCCGGCGAAGATCACATCGTCCATCTTCTGGCTGCGCACCGAACTGGGTGCCTGCGCGCCGAGCACCCATGCGATCGCATCGACGACGTTCGACTTGCCCGAGCCGTTCGGCCCGACCACGACGGTGACGCCCGGCTCGAGCTGCATCGTGGTCGAGTCGGCGAAGCTCTTGAAGCCTTTGAGGGTGAGGGACTTGAGGAACACGGCGCGGCAAGCCTACTCGCGGCCGTCGGTCGCCGGACGAGGGATCATCGCTGGCAGCGCGGGCAGAAGCACGTGGAGCGACCGGCCGCCACCACTCGCCGCACCTCGGCCCGCCCGCAGGTGATGCAGCGCTGCCCTGCCCGGTCGTAGACGCGATGCGCCAACTGGAACTGTCCACCGTTGCCTTCGATGTCGACGTACTGCGTGTCGGCGAGCGTCGAGCCCCCGGCGTCGATCGCATCGCGGAGGATCCGATGGATCTCGTGGTGCAGGCGAGTCACCTCGCGGCTGGAGAGCGTCGACGAGACTCGATCGGGACGCAGACGGGCCGCGTGCAGGATCTCGTCACAGTAGATGTTGCCGATCCCCGCGATGACGTGCTGGTCGAGCAGGAGGGCCTTCAGCTGTCGTCGCCGCCCGAGGACGATGCCCCGCAGCGTCGCCCGGTCGAGGCCGTCCGTGACGGGATCGACACCGAGGCGGTACAGGTCGGGGACTTCGACGGCCAGGTTCGTCGGATCGAACACGACGACCTCGCCGAAGGTCCGCGGGTCGACGAAGCGCAACTCGGTCGCCGGTTCACCGCCCAGCCGCGCAACGACGTGCGTGTGGGGAGGCCGCGGCGAGTCGGCCGGCGCCACCAGGACGCGACCGCTCATCCGCAGGTGGATCATCACGTCGTCACCGCTGTCGAGACCGAGCAGCAGGTACTTCCCGCGGCGTCGGGTGTCGATGACGGTCGTGCCCGTCAGTCCGTCGATCACGGCCCGGCGCGACGTCCGACGCACCGTGCGCTCGCGGCCGACCTCGACGTGTTCGATCGTGCGGCCGACCAGATGGACGTCGAGCCCGCGGCGAACGGTCTCGACCTCGGGGAGTTCGGGCATCGACGGGTCCGATCAGCCGGCTTGCTCGAACGCGAGCAGGTCGTACGCGGCGCGTGCGGCGCCTTGTTCGGCGACCTTCTTCGAGCGACCGGTGCCCTCACCGACGGCCCGACCGGCGACCAGCACGGTCGCCACGAAGACCTTCTCGTGGTCGGGACCACTCTCGGCGAGCACGTACACGGGCGCCGCATCGAACAGACGGGCCGTGGTCTCTTGCAGGAGCGTCTTGAAATCGAGGCGGTCGAGTTGGGTGGCCGCCTCTCGCAACGGCTCGGTGAACAGTCGCTCGATCAACCCCGCAGCCGCCTCGACACCTCCGTCCAGGTAGACCGCACCGATCACCGCTTCGAGCGCGTCGCTCAGGATCGACGGCTTGCTGCGTCCGCCGGCCGCGCTCTCGCCCTTGCCCAACAGCAGGCACGGACCGAGGTCGACCCCGGCCGCGACGTGCGAGAGCGCCGTGGCATTGACGACGCTCTTGCGCAGGTCGGTGAGCTTGCCCTCGGGCAGGTCGTCGTGGCGCCGATAGGCGATGTCGGCGATCATCCAGCCCAGCACGGCGTCGCCGAGGAACTCGAGACGTTCGTTCGACGGTCGCCCTGCATGTTCGGCGCACCACGAGCGATGCGCCATCGCCTGCTCGAGCAACCCCAGGTCACCGAAGGTGTACCCCAGCCGTTCGCTCAGGCCGGCGAGGACGTCGGCGGGTACCGCCAGCTCAGCTTCCCGTGACCCGTGCATAGACATAGTCGACCGCGTCGCGAACGGTCTTCAGGTCCTCGAGATCCTCGTCTTCGATGCGGAACTCCACCGAGCGCTCCGCCATCTCTTCTTCGAGCGCCTCGACCAACTCGATCAGTGCGAGCGAGTCGGCCTCGAGATCGTCGACGAACGACTGACCCTCGGAGATGGTCGACCCGTCGATCTCGAGGATGTCGGCCAGACTGGCGCGGACGATGTCGAGGATCGCAGCGCGATCGAGCGGGGCTTGGGACTGGGACACAGCACTCTCCTGATCGAGTCGGCCCGACGTTCGGCCGATGACGTCGATCGTAGCCGTGCCGATGCGACCGAACGCGGCGCCGGGTGCGGTCAGGATGCAGCGGCGATGGCCGCACGCAGTTCGGCGACGACGTCGTGCTCGACCATCTCGCTCGCCACCTTGATGGCATTGAGCAGCGCCGTCGAGTTGGACGACCCGTGGCTGATGATGCAGACACCGTCGACGCCGAGCAACATCGCCCCCCCGTACGAGTCGGGTGACATCTGCTCGTAGAGCGGCATGAGTCGCGGCAGGAGCGCATCGACGTGGGGTTGATCGGCCGGCTCCGAGCCGAAGGCTTCGAGGATCGCCTTGAGGATCACCTTCACGCCGCCCTCGAGCGTCTTGAGCACCACGTTGCCCGTGAACCCGTCGGTGACGATGACGTCGGCGGTCTTGAGCAGGACGTCCCGACCCTCGACATTTCCGATGAAATCGATGCCCGGAGCAACGGCGAGCAGGTCGTAGGCCTCTTTGCGGAGCGTGTCACCCTTGCCCGGTTCTTCACCGATCGACAAGAGCCCGACCTTCGGCTCGGCGATGCCGAAGCGATGACGAGCGAAGACCGAACCCATCTGGGCGAACTGCACGAGCCACTCGGGCTGCACCTCGGCGTTGGCGCCGGCGTCGAGCAGGATGTTCGGGGCGTGTCCCGGAACCGGCAGGGGCGTGGCGATCGCCGGTCGGCTGACACCCTTGATCCGACCCATACGAAGCAGGGCCGAGGCCATGGTGGCACCCGTGTTGCCGGCAGAAACCATGGCGCTGGCCCGCCCGTCACGTACCGCCTCGGCCGCCCGGACCAGGGTGGAGTCCTTCTTGCGCCGAACCCCCTGTGCCGGGTCATCGTCCATCTCGATGACCTCGGACGCTGCGATCAACGGCAGATCGCCGACGCCGTCGAGACCGTCGGGTCCGACCAGCACGACAGGAATGCCCAGTTCGGCAGCGGCATGAGCAGCGGCGAGGGCCTCGGCCGGAGCCCGGTCGCCGCCCATGGCGTCAACGGCGATCGGCAGCATGTTCGATCGACGGCTCGGGTGACTCAGCCGACGTCGACAGCGACGCGGTCTTTGTACCAACCGCAACTCGGGCACACCGTGTGCGGCAACTTGGCAGAGCCACACCGCGGGCAGTTGCTGCGAGCCGGGGCGGCAAGCTTCCATGCGCCAGCACGATGGCTGCGCGTCTTCATCTTGGACTTCTTCTTCTTGGGAACAGCCACCGTGGTTCTCCCTACGCGAAATGGGCCTTTGCAGGCTAGCGGACCATCACAGGTTCGCCTACTCCGATGCCGCCACGGCCGCGTTCGACCATCAACCCTCGAGCGTGGCCTTCAGGTCGTCGAGCGCACTCCATCGTTGATCGACCGGTGCCGCAACGCACCCGCACGACGTGACGTTCAGGTCGGCTCCGCACTGCTGGCACAGACCTGCGCACTCGTCACGACACAGCGGTGACACCGGAGCATCGAGCACGATCACCTCGCGGACCATCGGCTCGAGATCGAGCTGATCGCCCTCGAGCAGGAACGCGTCGGGGTCGGTGACGGTGAGCTGGTAGAGCTCGCGGACCGAGCACTGCATCCGGCCCGTCGCCGGCTCTGCACACCGTCGGCAGATGCCGTGCCAGATCGCTCCGACCTGACCGGCGACGACGACGCCGTCGGTGAGCGACTCGAGCCGAAGGTCGACCTCGACCGGCTCGTCCGAGTCGAATCGCTCGTCGGTGACCCCGAGTTCGGCGGGAGTGAGGGTGACATGCACCTGACGCTCGCTCCCGGGCCGTCTCAGCAGGTCGGCGACAGTGACTCGGAGCGGGTTGGCCATAGCGGCAATGAGCGTACTGCGGCGGTGATCCGGACGGACCGTAGGCCGACTTCAGCGATCCTGGTCGAAGAATCCGTTCGTGGGGTCGTCGAGGTCGTCGGCCGCCTCGGCGCGATGCACTCCGATCGACAGCCGCGAACGGCCCGACTGAACGGTCTTGTTGAGCTTGTCGAGCAGGATCTCGAAGCTGGCGAGGCGCTGGTCGAGGAAGTCCTCGGTCTCATGGCGCAGGCGACGAGCATCGCTCTCGGCGGCCTCGTTGAGCTGTCGGGCTCGCGACTCGGCCGCCCGTACGACCTCGGTGCGCTGCACCATTCGCTCGGCCTGCACGCGGGCAGCCTCGAGCAACTCGTCGGCCTCGCGCCGGGTCTTGTTGACGAACTCCTGACGTTCCTTGATCATCCACCGCGCGTGGCGGAACTCTTCGGGCATGCGATGGAGCGCCTCCTCGAGCAGTTCGATGATCTCGTCCCGGTCGATGCGCGGCGACGACGACAGGGGCATGGTCGGTGCCGTGGCGATCACGTCGATGGCACGGCGCAGCAACTGCTCGGCATCGCCCACGTAGCCGGCCGTCGTCTTGACGTAGGCGTCGGAATCGTCGAAGTCGGTGTCGAAGTCGTCGAGATCGTCGTACTGGTCGTCGTGGCTCATGATGCGCTCGCTCGTTGGAGACGGCGAAGGACCGGAGTTGGAACCATCGCGCTGACATCCCCACCGTAGTGCGCGATCTCCCTGATGAAGCGGCTACTGATGAACGACAGGGCCGGGTTGCAGGGCAGATAGACGGTCCGCACGCCGGCGGCCAGGTGATTGGTGTGCGCCATCTGCTGCTCGATCTCGAAGTCCCCCCCTGTCCGGAGACCCTTGACGATGAAGTCGACGCCGGCCGAACGAGCTGCGTCGACCGCCAGACCGGGGAACGCCAGCACCTCGACGACCCCGGCGGCTCGGATCGGCCGGACCGCCTCGTCGATCATGGACAGTCGCTCGTCGAGCGAGAACTGACCGCTCGGCTTGGACGGATTGTGCATCGTTGCGACGACCACGTGGCCGAACAACTCGACGGCCTGCTCGATCACGTCGAGGTGACCGAGATGGATCGGATCGAAACTACCCGGATACAGGACAGCGGTCATGCGCGCCCGACGTTAGTGGCTGGCGCGCCGTCAGCCTGCGTCGGTTCGTGCCAGCAGCGTCACCGTCGTCCTCCCGTAGCGCTTGACTCGGAGCGACTCCCAACCCGGGGGTGCCGCTACCGGCTTCGCCGCCTCGCACACGGCGTACGACGCGTGCAACAACTCGAGCAGTCGACCCCACGCGTCGAAGGTGTACGGGGGATCGACGAGCGCCAGGTCGACGTTGCGCATCGCCGGAAGCCATGCGAGGACGTCGGTCGCGACGACCGCAGTGCGATCGTCGAGCCCGAGCGTGGCGAGGTTGGCCCGGAGCGCCTGCAGCGCCGACCGGTCACGCTCGACGAACGTGCATCGCGCCGCCCCGCGAGACAGCGCTTCGATCCCCATCGCACCCGACCCGGCGAAGAGGTCGACGACGATCGCATCGTCGATCAGGCCCATCGAGTCGAGCGAGTTGATCACGGCCTCACGGACGCGGTCGGTGGTGGGCCGGGTGGTGTCACCCGGTGGCGCCACGAGCTTGCGCCCCCCGTACTCACCCGACACGACTCGCATCCGGTCGAGGTTACTGCCACGGACCGGACGCCGACCCGACTCGACCACCCCGGCGCGCCGTACCCGACCTCGGGCACACTGGTGTCGATGACACCCGAACCCGAGATCGTCTGCGTCGACTGCGGCGGCCGCTGCTTCCTACTGACCCATGCCCCCGAAGACGGCATCTGGGAGCCCGGTGACATCGTCGCCTACCGGTGCGAGGACTGCCGCGATCGTTGGGACCTCGTCCTCGCCGACGACGACTGACGCGCGCCGCGACGACACGACGACCCGCTGTCGGCGCAGGACCTCTCAACTCTTGAAGAGGAAGTCCTCGTCCTGCGCGCTGAACAAGAGCGCGAGCTCGTCGGCCAGCAGGCGGTTCGACGACAGGTCCGGGTCGGCGTCGACCAACTCGAAGGCCACCTCTCGGGCCTCGACCACCATCTCGCGGTCTCGCCTGAGCGAGGCGAGCCGAAGATCGCTCCGCCCCTTCTGCGCCGTGTTCATGATGGTGCCTTCCCCACGGAGCTCGAGGTCGACCTCTGCCAGGACGAACCCGTCGGTGCTGTCGACCAGGGCCCGCAGCCGCGGATTCTCCGTCGGCCCCTCGTCACCCGGTTCGGTGACCAGCCAGCACCGTGAGGGGTGCTCCCCTCGCCCGACACGTCCCCGAAGCTGATGCAGCTGAGCGATCCCGAATCGATCCGCGTCGAGGATCACCATGACCGTCGCGTTCGGCACGTCGACACCCACCTCGATCACCGTCGTCGCCACGAGCACGTCGGTCTCACCGCGGCGGAAGCCCTCCATCACGGCTTCCTTCTCGGCCGACGACATCCGACCGTGCAGCAACGCCAACCGAAGGCCGTACAACTCGCCGCCGGCGAGTTCCTCGTACGTCTCCTCCGCACTCGCCAGCTCGAGCTTGTCACTCTCGCCGATCAGCGGGCACACCACGTACGCCTGGCGACCCCGCGCCACCTGCTCTCGTACGTCCGCCCACACCTCGACGTGCTCGAGCGGACCCTGTGCCCACCGGGTCACGATGGGCGTGCGACCGGGCGGCAGTTCGTCGAGGACGGACACGTCGAGGTCCCCGTACACCGTCATCGCCGCCGTGCGCGGGATCGGGGTCGCGGTCATGACGAGGACGTCCGGCACAGCGCCCCCACCGGCCTTCTCGCGCAGCGCGGCACGCTGCTCGACACCGAAGCGATGCTGCTCGTCGACCACCACCACGCCGAGGCTCCGGAACGCGACCGACTCCTGGATGAGGGCGTGCGTACCGATGGCGATGTCCACGCTGCCGTCAGCGAGACCGGCGTAGACGTCGCGGCGATCCGCCCCCGTGACCCGATTGGTGAGCAGTTCCACGCGCAGCGGTCGGTCACCGAACAGGTTGCCCGGGTCAGGCACTGCGACGCCGTCGAGCAGACGACGGACCCCGGCCGCATGTTGTTCGGCAAGGACCTCGGTCGGCGCCATCAGGGCTGCCTGATGTCCGCCCTGTACCGCAGTCAGCATGGCGCTGACCGCCACCAGCGTCTTGCCCGCACCGACATCACCCTGCAGCAGACGATGCATCGGCTGAGGGCCGGCCAGGTCTCGTTCGATCTCGGCGATCACCCGCTCTTGAGCACCGGTCAGCGAATACGGCAAGGCAGCGCGCAGTCGACCGACCAGGTCTCCGTCCAACCGGTGACGGATGCCCTTCGACGCTCGTTCGATCGACCGCTTCCGAGCAACCAGGACGGTCTGCACACGCAGCAGTTCGTCGAAGGCGAGTCGCCGTCGGGCGCGTGCCTGGTCGGCCATCGACTCGGGGAGGTGGATGAGCCGGAGGGCTTCCGTTCTGGGCAACAGGCCGAGCCGGTCGCGAACCGACCGGGGCAGAGGATCGGCGATGCCTCGCGCAGCGCATCGCTCGAGAGCGTTCTCCACGAAACCTGCGATCTCCCAGGTCGAGAGCGCCACCTTTTCGCTCTGCGGATAGATCGGCACGATTCGTCCCGTCCTGTCGCCGATCAGGTCGACGACCGGGTTCGCCATCTGCAGACCGCCACGGAAGACGTCGGCCTTGCCGAACAGCGTGACGGTGAGGCCCTCACGAAGCTGCCGCTCGCGCCAGGGTTGGTTGAAGAAGGTGATGGTCATTCGTCCGCTGCCATCGCCGACGACCGCCTTGACGATGGTCCGTCGGCCGGTCGTCTGTTTCGTGACGCTCCGCACCGTCACCAGCACCAACGCCTCGCGCCCGACCTCGAGGTCGGACACCCGAGCCTCATTGGTCCGGTCGACCCAACGGCGCGGATAGAAGGTGAGCAGGTCGAGCACCGTTCGCACCCCGACCTCGGCAAGGGCGGACTGCTTGCGCTCGCCGACACCACGCAGTCGGTCGACCCCGATCGCGTCGAGGTCGGGGAAGGTCAGCGGCCCGGTGGCGCCGGCCTCGGCCACGTCACTCGACCCCGAACAGATAGGGATAGAGCGGCTGACCGCCGCGGTGGATCTCGACCGTCACCCGTGGCCGGTGGTCCGCCAACCATCGGACGATCATGTCGAGATCGTCCGGCGACGACTCCTCACCGGTGAGGATCGTGACGATCTCTCGACCCGGACCCACGAGTTGTTCGAGCAGACCGATCGCTGCGGCATCGAGCGACGATGCCACGGCGACGATGCCACCACCCCGGACGATCCCGATCCAGTCGCCTTCGCGCACGGCCCCGACGGGAGCGTTGGTGTCGCGCACCGCTTGCGTGAGTTCACCCGTCGCCACCGATTCGGCGGCAGCAGTCATGTCGTCCACGTTGGCGGACAGGTCGGCTTCGGGGTCGTAGACCACGAGGGCGGCGAGCGCTTCGGGCATCGAGCGGGTACGGACGACGCTGACCCGCTTGGAGGTGAGCGCGTCGAGTTGCTCGGCGACGGCGATGATGTTGGAGTTGTTGGGGAGCACGACGACCTGATCGGCATTGACCGCCTCGACCGCCGCGAGCAATTCGGCGGTGGACGGATTGAGCGTCTGACCTCCGGTGACGACGCCCTGCACCCCGAGATTGCCGAACAACTCGACGAGTCCGTCGCCACTCGCCACCGCGACGACGGCGCAGGTGACCGGCGGCAGGGATGGACTCGGAGCGTTGCGGTGCAGCGCCGACTCGCGTGCCGCGTGCTCTTCCGCGACCTCGTCGAACAAGTCGGTGACCCGAATACGTCTCGGACGGCCACCCCTGTCGAGCGCGACCTCGATGGCTGCCCCGACGTCGTTGGTGTGGATGTGACAGTTCCAGAGTCCGTCCCCACCGACCACCACGATGGAGTCACCGATCTCGCCCCACGCCGATGTGAACGACCCGATCTCGGCATCGCCGAGATCGAGGAGATACATCACCTCGTACCGCAACTCGCTCACATCGGTCTCGCCGTCGGACGGGCCAGGCCGACGGGCGACGGCCTCGAGCCGCTCGGGGGACGGCCCAGCCGATTCGTCCGGTTGGGGAAGGGGCTCACCGTCCACCACATGGAGTGCTGCGTCGAGCAGCAGCACGAAGCCGGCGCCACCGGCGTCGACCACGCCTGCGTCTTTCAGCACCTGCAGCTGATCGGGTGTGCGCTCGAGCGCCGATCGAGCTGCAGTTCGCGCCGACCGGAGCACGGATGCGAGCGACGAGCCCTGCTCGGCTGCCTCGTGAGCACCGTCGGCAGCGGCGCGCGCGACGGTGAGGATGGTGCCCTCGATCGGTTTGAGCACGGCTTGGTACGCGGCGGTCGACGCGGCACGGAGCGCATCGGCGACCTTGGCGCCGGTGGCTTCGCCTGCGCCGATCATCGTCGCCGCGAACCCGCGGAGGATCTGGCTGAGGATGACCCCACTGTTGCCTCGGGCGCCCATGAGCGAGCCGTGGCTGATCGCGGCGCACGTGGCATCGAGTTCGTGATCGGCGAGCTCGAGCTCGGCGACCACCGCATCGAGCGTGCGAGCCATGTTGGTCCCCGTGTCCCCGTCGGGGACGGGGTAGACGTTGAGTCGATTGATGGTCGGCGCATGCGCCCGAACGGTGTCACGGAACGTCACCACGGTCTTGCGGAGCGCGTCGGCCGAGAAGAGTTCGAGTGTCTCCACGCACGACACACTACGGCCGACCGATCGTGCTCTGGCCGCTCGATGGAATGGGGTCATCTCGCGAAACGATCGATCGACGATGTCGATCGCTTGGGGAACCTTTCTGGGCGGCTGGTATCGTTGTCTGACCCGTTCGGAGGCATCGCCCCCGGCGGCGGATCGATCTCGGAAAGAAGGCATGACATGGCAGCAGTGTGTGAAGTGTGCGGAAAGGGCCCGAGCTGGGGCATGTCCGTCTCGCACTCGCACCGACGCACGAAGCGTCGGTGGAACCCGAATGTCCAGCGTGTCCGTGCCCTGGTGAAGGGCACGCCGACCCGGTTGCACGTGTGCACCGGTTGCATCAAGAGCGGCAAAGTCGTCAAGGTCGGCTGAGAGCCGTGCAGGGCGTCATCAAATCGTATGACCCCTCGTCGGGCACCGGAGTGGTGGTGCGCGACACCGATCTGAGCGAATACGACCTGGCCGACGACGCACTCGCCGGCTCGGTGTTCCGCATGCTCCGCCAGGGGCAGCGGGTGGTGTTCGACCTGAACGACGCCGGGCGCGCCTCCAAGCTGCGCCTCGGAAGTGAAGTCGACATGGAGACGCCCGGCCACTAGGTCGGGCGTTGTCCGTTTCCCAGCAGTTCTCCCTCCCCCCTCGCTGACGCAGCGGCGCGTCGATCCAAGGAGATCCAACACATGAGCGCAACCACCTCCAATTCCCGCCTGAAGCAGTGGGTCGACGACTGGGCGGCGATCCTGCAGCCCGACAGCATCTACTGGTGCGACGGTACGGCCGAGGAGTACGACCGACTCTGCCACGAACTGGTCGCCTCCGGAACCTTCACCAAGCTCGACGATGCGAAGCGTCCCAACAGCTATTGGGCGCACAGCGATCCGGGCGACGTCGCCCGTGTCGAAGACCGCACCTTCATCTGCAGCGAGGACCGCGACGACGCAGGGCCGAACAACAACTGGCGTGACCCCGCAGAGATGCGCGCCGAGCTGATGCACCTCTATCAGGGCGCGATGAAGGGCCGCACCATGTACGTCGTGCCGTTCAGCATGGGGCCGCTCGGTTCGCCCATCGCTCACATCGGTGTGCAACTCAGCGACTCGGCCTACGTGGCCGTCAACATGCGCATCATGACCCGGATGGGGCAGGGCGCCCTCGACGTACTCGGCGACGGGCACTGGGTGCCGTGCGTGCACTCGGTCGGCGCTCCTCTCGAGGCCGGTCAGGCTGACGTGGCGTGGCCGTGCAACCCCGACAACAAGTACATCGTGCACTTCCCCGAGACCCGCGAGATCATGAGCTTCGGCTCGGGCTACGGCGGCAACGCCCTGCTCGGCAAGAAGTGCTTCGCGCTGCGCATCGCCTCGGTGATGGCCCGAGACGACGGCTGGCTCGCCGAGCACATGCTGATCCTGAAACTCACCAACCCTGAGGGCGCCTCGAAGTACATCGCGGCCGCCTTCCCGTCGGCGTGCGGTAAGACCAATCT
>JBDKIV010000144.1:0-8545 GCA_039796935.1 Actinomycetota bacterium
GGCCGGCGGCTCGTCTACGAGCGAGCCGGTCAGCGCGTGTGGGCGGTCGACGACGATGGCACCATCGTCCGCTCGTGGCTCGTGTCGGGCAGCAAGTACAGCAACGAACTCCCGGGCACCCACCAGGTGTACAGCAAGTCCGAGGTCTCGACGGCGTGGAACGGCAAGGCGTACCTGCCCAAGATGGTGCGTTGGCTGAAGACCGACATCGGGGCGATCGGATTCCACTCGATCCCCTTGCACGTCGAGGACAAGTCGCCCTACCAGACCGAGGACGAACTCGGCGCTCGCCTGTCCGGCGGCTGTCAACGGCAAGCGCCGCGAGACGCCGACTTCCTCTGGGATTTCGCCGACATCGGCACCAAGGTCGTCGTGCTCTGAACCACCGCCAGCGGACGCCGGGGTACGAGCGCTAGGGTCACTGCGTGCTGTCGCGATCCGGCCGTCGGCCTGCGCCCGCTCGTCGAGCCAAGCTCGGAGCCGTCATCGTCGCAGCGCTGGTCGCCACCGGGTTGACCACCGGGTTGACCGCCGGCCCGGTCGAGGCCGTCGCACCGCCCGACCGGGGCCAGCCACCCGGTGAGATCCCCATCGGACGGGCAGTCGCCACACCGCCCGATGTCGCCGGCGCCGGGTCACCCGACCAACCTCGACCCCACCTCGTCTCCACCGCGGATTCGGCGTCGCTCGACCTGGTCGTCGCAGCGCTCGAACGACGCGGCACCGCCGTGGCCCAGCGATGGGACGGTGCCGTCACCGGCCTCGCGGCCGACTTGACGTTGCAGACCGTCGAACTCGTTCGTCGGCTGCCCGGGGTCCTGCACGTCGAACGCGACAAGCCCATGACGCTCGAGGTCGACCAGGCCAACCCGCCGTGGGGCCTCGACCGGGTCGACCAGCGAGCCCGGCCGCTCGACAACCGCTATTCCACACCACTGACCGGAGCAGGCGTCACGGCCTACGTCATCGACAGCGGTCTCAACTTCGGCCACGTCGAGTTCTCGGGCCGAGTCACCGCTGCGGCGTACGTCGACTTCGGTGACGGTCTGCTGACCGCCGACTGCCTCGGCCACGGCACCCACGTCACCGGTACCCTGGGCGGCACCACCTACGGCGTGGCCAAGCGGGTCTCGATCGTTCCCGTCAAGGTCTTTCCCTGCTCGTCCACCACGAACACCTCCAACATCGTCGCCGGCATCAACTGGGTGGTCAGCCACCACCTGCCCGGCGTGCCCGCCGTCGCCAACCTCAGTCTCGGCAGTTCCACCGTGTCACCCTCGCTCGATCTGGCGGTCGAGGCGCTCATCGACGACGGCATCACCACGGTGGTCGCTGCCGGCAACGACGCACTCGACTCGTGCACGACCAGCCCGGCGAGGGTTCCGGCCGCCATCACGGTGGCGGCGTCGGACTCACTCGACCGCCGGGCCACGTTCTCGAACTTCGGGGCCTGCAACGACCTCTTCGCTCCCGGCGTCGCGGTCGTCTCGGCTGGCATCAGCTCGCCGACCGCTGCGGTGACGCTGTCGGGCACGTCGATGGCGGCGCCGCACGCCGCGGGCGCAGCGGCGCTCCTCCTCGGTGGGGCACCGACGCTGGCACCGGCCGATGTGTGGGCCGGTCTCGACACGCTCGCCACGCCGGGTGTCGTCACCGGTACCGGCGCAGCCGACCCCGACACGCTGTTGTACGTCGAGCCCCTCACCGCACAACTGCAGAGCCTGAGCGTCACCATCGGCGGGAGCGGGGTCGGATCGGTCACCTCCGTACCGTCCGGGGTCGACTGCACGGCCACCTGCAGCACCGTGTTCGCCACCGACACCATCGTGACCCTGACGGCGACATCGAGCGGCGCCTCGGTGTTCGAGGGATGGACCGGGGAGGGGTGCTCGGGCACCGGCACGTGCACCGTCACCATGACGAGCGCCCGAGCGGTCACGGCGACCTTCAGCACACCGCTGTCGTACGAGCTCGGCATCACGCTCGACGGCGACGGGGGCGGGTTCGTCGTGTCGAATCCCAGCGGCATCGACTGCGGTACGAGCTGTGCTGCCACGTTCGCCGCCGACACGGTCGTCACGTTGAACGCCTCGGCCGACACCGGGTCGACCTTCATCGGATGGGCCGGGGCCGGGTGCAGCGGGGTCGACATCTGTGTGGTGACGATGGCCACGGCGCAGTCGGTGACAGCCACCTTCAGCTCGGACGCCGACAAGCCCCTCACCGTCGCTCTCGACGGCAGCGGCTCGGGAACGGTGCTGTCCGAGCCGGCCGGCATCGACTGCGGCCTCGTGTGCGTCGCCACGTTCCCTGCCGGCACCGTGGTGACGCTGAGCGCCGTCGCCGACGACGGCTCGGTGCTCACCGGCTGGAGCGGTGCCACCTGCGCCGGCACGGGCGACTGCGTGGTGACGATGAGCGCCAGCAGGTCGGTGACGGCCACCTTCCTCCCGGTCGGCGAGCTGCCGACCGCCCCGAATGCCCCACTCGCTCCGACGGCAGTACTCCTCGAGCCGTTCGCCGATGTTGCGCTGTCGTGGCTGGCACCGTTCGACGGACGCTCGCCGATCGTCGACTACCTCGTCGAGTACTCGGTCGACGGGATCGAGTGGCAGGCCCATCCCGATGCAGTCTCGACCGAGACCGCGACGACGATCCGCGGACTGGTGCGTGGCGAGGTGTACTCGTTCCGGGTGTCGGCCGTCAACGAGGTCGGTACCGGCAGCCCGTCACCGCCCTCGAACGACGTCTCGGTCCCACCGGCCGGGTTCGTGCCCATCTCGCCCGTGCGGCTCTTCGACACGCGACCCGGTGAACCCGACGGGGTGATCGCGGTGCCGAAGGTTCGTGTCGACCCCGCCGGTGTGTTGCGCATCACGGTCGCCGACGTGGCCGGTGTGCCCCTCGGCGGCGTGGCGGCAGTCGCACTCAACGTGACCGTCACCGAGCCGGACACGCCCGGCTTCGTCACCGTGCATCCCTGCGGTGAGCTTCCCCGAGCCTCGAACCTCAACTTCGTCGCCGGCCAGACGGTCCCGAACTCCGTCATCGCCCCGGTCTCACCCGACGGTGCGATCTGCTTCTTCTCGAACACCCCGACCCACCTGCTGGCCGACATCAGCGGATACTTCGCTGCCGAACAGTCACTCACCACCGTCACCCCGGTGAGGCTCTTCGACACGAGACCCGCGTACGAACAGGGTCTGGTCCCCGTGACGCAACAGCTCTACGGACCGGCCGCAGGCGTCGATCGAGTGCTCCGGGTGAACGTGGCCGACCTCGTCGGCGTGACACCGAGCGCTGCCGAGATCGGAGCGGTCGTGCTGAACGTGACCGCGACCGAAACCGTCGGCGCCGGGTTCGTCACCGTCTACCCGTGCGGGCCGCTCCCGACCGTGTCGAACCTCAACTTCGTCGCCGACCAGACGGTACCGAACCTGGTGATCGCCCCGGTCTCGGCCGACGGCGACATCTGCCTGTACGCGAACTCACCCACCCATCTCGTCGCCGACATCAGCGGATGGTTCACGAAGGGGCCGGGAACGGGCGACATGACGCCGACTCGTGTCTTCGACACCCGACCCGACGAACCACAGTGGGCAGTACCCGTCGTCAAGGTGCCCGTCGGCGCAGCAGTGGTGCTCGAGGTGCACCTCGCCGGGCTGGCAGGCGTCCCCGCACAGGGCACCGGGGCCGTCGCGCTGAACGTCACGGCGACCGGATCGACCGTGCCGGGGTTCGTCACCGTGTACCCGTGCGGCTCCATCCCGACCGCGTCGAACGTCAACTTCACCGCCGGGCAGACGGTACCCAACTCGGTGATCGCACCGCTCTCGCCGGACGGCCGGGTCTGCTTCGCGGCCAACACCCCGACCCATCTGGTGGTCGATGTGAGCGCCTGGTTCCCGGCGTGACGAGCGAGCTCGAGATCGAGCGCACCGCGCCCGTTCGACGCATCGAGCTCGACGAGACCTCGTGGGTCGATCTCGTCGAGCACTTCGTGCGTCGACCGCACGAGATGTTCGATCACGTCCACGACACCACGGCGTGGGAACAGGCCGAGGTGCTTCGTTACGACCGGTACGTACCCGAGCGGCGACTCGGGGCCGGCCTTCGGGCCGACAGCTCGCCGATGCTGCGCCAGACCGACCTGCACCTCACCTCGCGCTATCGGCAACCGCTGCAAGGCGTCGCCGCCATCCTCTACCGCGACGGTGACGACTTCCAGGGACTGCACAGCGACCGCGAGATGCGCTGGCTCGACGACACCCTCATCGCCATCGTCGTGCTCGGTCAGCGGCGACCGTTCGTGATCCGCCCGCGCCGACCCGTCAACGAGGCGATGGCCGATCGGGTGCCGGCCGGCCGACACCCCGACGATCTCGTCCTCACCCCGGGCGACGGCGACCTCCTGGTGATGGGCGGGGCCTGCCAGCAGCGGTTCCTGCACGGGGTGCCCGCGGACAGCACGCCCAATCCGCGCATCTCGCTCACCTGGCGATGGACCAGCCGGCGCGGACGTCCCGACACGGCGCCCGGCTACTTCGACGGACGCCAGTACAGCGACCGGCCGATGCAGCCGGGCACCGTTCGCCGACGGGCGACCTGACCGTCGTCCCGGTCACTACTGTGGAACTTCGCACGCAGCGATCCCACCATGACCACGCCACGCTCATCGACACCCACCACACGCCGGAGGACGGCGACGAGCGCCTGGATGCCGTTCGCCCTCTCGACGGCCGTCGCCCTGGTGATGATCGGACCCGGACTCGGCAGCGGCTCGCTGTTCCAACTCGACAGGACGCTGATCGACGATCCGCCATTCCCGTGGGGCACCGTCGGGATCGGTCCCGAGATCCCGAGGGACGCACCCCTTGCAGCGCTGCTCTGGGTCGTCTCCGCAGTCATCGGCGCAGAGCTGGCGGGCAAGCTGCTCATGGTGATCTGCATCGTCGGTGCCTCGATGGGCATGCAGCGGCTCACCCGAGGCTCGGGCCCATCAGCATCGATGACCTCGGCCATGCTGTACGCGCTCAGTCCCTGGCTGCTCACGCGGCTCGCAGTCGGGCACCAGGCGATGTGGGTCACGGCAGCAGTACTCCCCTGGGTGTTCCCCGCACTCGCCGATGCACGGAGCTCCACTCGGCGGATGACCCTGGCCTGCGCAGCCATGTGCGCTGCCGGATCGCTCGGGGGGATCACCGCAGGTCTGGTGTTGCTCAGCCGTTCGGCGACACGCGCCCACCGGCGACATCTGCTCCGCCACGTCGGTGTCCTCGTCGGCGTCTCGCTCGTCTGGCTCGTGCCAGGCATGGTCGTGCTCGTCGGGCGGCAGCGCATCAGTTCGTCCGCTGCGTTCCCGAACGGGACCTCCTCGGTGCTCGAGCTGTTCGAGTTGGCCGCCGGGCACGGGTTCTGGCAGGAACAACTCGAGGTGAGCATCGGCTCGGACCTCGTGATCTCGCTCATCGGCATCGTCCTCGTCGCCGGCGCCGCCTTCGGTCACCGGTGCCTCCCGCCGGCGTGGAGGTCGACGGCGCTGGCGGGCGCCGCGATCACGGGTGTCCTGTCGATCGCGACGGCCCTGCCGGGTCTGCGCACGATCAGCGAGACCGTGACCGCCACGGCCGTCGGAGCGCCGTTCCGCGAACCACAGCGGTATCTCGTCCTGTACCTCCTGTGGATGAGCGCGGCAGTGCCACTCGGCGCCGCGCACCTCGCCCGACGGGTTCCACGCTGGCGCGAACTGGTGCTGGTGACACCCGTGGTGTGTGCCCTGTTGCTCGCCGCCCCCGGCGTCTGGGGACTCGGCGGGCGCCTCGACCCCGTACCGACACCGGCGGGCTGGCTGATGGCACGCGACCGCGTCCGAGCCGAGGGAGGAACCACGCTGGCCCTGCCCTGGAACCGGTACATCGCGCTCCGCTCGCTCGGTGTGCCGAGAACCCTGCATCCGTTGCCGAAACTGTTCGGCACGGACGTCCTTGCCTCGAGCGACCTGGGTCTCGGTGGGCCGAGCCAAGAGCGGAGCGACCCGCGAGAAGACCACGCCGCCGTACTCGCACTCGATCTGATCACCAACGACAACCCCGACGTCGCCCGTCAGCTCGCTGCGCTCGGCGTGCGCTGGGTGGCGCTGCTCCACGACGGGCCGTACGAGCTCTACCTTGACGGCATCGCATCGTCCGGGCTCGTGCGCGTGATCGAACGGCCCGACATCGAACTGTTCGAAGTGCCCGGCTGGCGCGGCGACGCGACCGACGGTGCGGGTCAGCCGGTCGACATCGACAGCCACGCCCTCACCGCCGGCACGGACGCCACCGGGGCGTTCACCTGGTACCGCGGGGCGCAAGCGGGCTGGTTGCGCGGATGGACACCGATCTCCGAGAACGCCTCGGGACTCCGCTCGGTACCGGCCGGGGACGGGCCGATCTGGTTCTGGCCTGCAGCGCTCGTCATCGCCATCGACACCGCCGTCGGCGCCGTCATCGCAGCCGCCGCCGTCACCGAGATCCGACACCGACACCGTACGCACCGATCACCGAGGACCGCATGAACTTCGACCGCATGACAGCCCTGCTCGTTCGTCTCGCCGCGCTCGCCCGACGCATCGCGCCGTGGCCCGTCGGGGTGATCTCGGCTCTGCGCGCCACGTGGACGCGCCAGGGGTATTTCGTCACGACCGGTCAGCTCCGGTCGATGGCCATCGGCCGTCCCGTCGACCGCAGCGGCGCTCCTCTGCCGCTGTTGACCTACGGCATGATCGACCTCCTGGCCGAGCGCCTCGACCCGACGATGCGAGTCTTCGAGTACGGCAGCGGCTCGTCGACGCGGTTCTTCGCCGAGCGCGTGGACCGTGTCATCTCGGTCGAACACGACCCGGCCTGGGTCGACATGGTGCGAGCCTCCGTCGGCACCCACGTCTCGGTGATGCACGTCCCTGCAGACACCGATGGCGACTACTGCAGGGCGATCGAGCGAACCGACGGAGCGTTCGACATCGTGCTCGTCGATGGTCGCGATCGCGTGAACTGTGCCATCCGGGCCAGCAGTCACCTCACGGCCCGCGGTGTCGTCATCATCGACGACACCGACCGGCCCCGCTACCAGCCGGCCATCACCGCCCTGGTCGAGCAAGGGTTCCGCCGGCTCGACCTGCGCGGCCTGCGACCGACCGGGGTCCGCAACACGACGACCACACTGCTCTACCGGCCGGGCAACTGCCTCGGCATCTGAGCGATCGCCGATTCGAGGGCACCTCGGATCCGCTCGGCCTGCGCACCGAGCTCGAAGTGCTCGACCGCCCACGTCCTGTTCTTGCGACCCCACTCGTCACCGTCCGGGCCGAGCGCACGGGCGATCCCGTCGGCGAGTGCATCGGGATCACCCTCGGCCACGAGGGGGTTCCATGGCGCGACGATCTCGGGGATCGACCCGCACGTCGTCGCGACGACGGCGAGACCGGACGCCATCGCCTCTGCCAGCACGAAACCGAACTGCTCCTCCCACTTCCACGTTCGCTTCGAGCCGAGCACCAGGACACGAGCCGACCGCAGCAGGTCGGCGATCTGTTCGCGTGGGACACGACCGAGCAGTTCGAGACTCGGACGCGACCGGGCACACTCGTCGAGTTCCTCCCGAAGGTGTCCCTGGCCGACCATCCGCAGCCGGTGCCCCACACCGCGGGCACTCAGCAGATCGCTCGCTGCGACCAGCTCGCGTACGCCCTTGTCGGCACCCCGGTTCGCCCGCAACATGCCGATGAACAACACCTCGGGATCGGGTGTCAACCGCGCTGCAGGGTGGAAGAACTCGGTGTCGATCCCCGAGTGGACCACCGTGGTCCGCTCCGGATCGAACCCCAGTACACGCGCATGCTGGCGAGCGCGTTCGGTGGTGCACACGAGCCACGTGACCGACCGCAACGAGCGCTTCGTGATCACCGAGTACGGCGGGATGCGGTAGACCGGATTGTCGGGCATCGTCTCGGACACGTGGACCACGTGTGGCAGACCGTGCCGGCGGGCGAACGCTGCGGCCTGCGCAGTCGTGAACGAATAGAGCTCGTGGCTCGCCACCACGTCGATCCCCGACGGGTCGAGTCGACGAACACCGCGCAACAGCGCAGGCGCTGCGGTCCAGCCCTCGACGCCACCGAGCAGAGGGAGCCGGGCGACATCGCACACCACGGTCCGCTGCGCTCCCCAGCCCTCTCGGTCACTCACCACGGTGACCTCCGCATCGGGCACCCTGGTCCACATCTCGTACTTGTTCGAGGTGCGAGCCGGCTGCTCGAACAACATCACTCCGATCGACATCAGCCAGCCGCCTTCTTCCTCGTCACGTTCCTCCTCGACACCCTCTTCCCCGGCACCTTCCTCCTCGGCACCTTCCTCCGCGACAACAGGCCAGGACGCTCGGTGCGATGCCCGACGCCGCGCCAACGCCACGGCTGCACGATCAACACCACGCAGGCCGCCAGCGTCACCATCATCAACGCGAAGAACACACGGAACGACCGCTGCGGTGTGAACTCCAAGGTGAC
>JBDKIV010000145.1:0-4501 GCA_039796935.1 Actinomycetota bacterium
ACTCGGCGGGTGTGACTGCAGCAGCGTTGCCGGCCGAGACGGCGCGGCTGATGCCGACGCCCGTCTGGCGTGCGTAGTTCAAGAAGCTGCTGACGAAGTTCCCGCTCTGGCTCGCCACGGCGATCCGCCCGCTCGGCGGGTACGGCGCCACGATCTGGGCGCACAGCGATGCCGGCGTGCTGACCACGCCCTGACCGTTCGGACCTGCCAGCAGGATGCCGAGCTCGTCCGCGAGCGCGACCAACTCGGCTTCGGCGATGCGCCCTGCGTCGCCGGCTTCGCCGTAGCCGGCCGACGTGAGGAAGGCCGCCTTGACCCCCTTGCGCGCGCAGGCACGGAGGAGATCCGGGTTGGCCGCTGCGGGAGTGCAGACGAAGACCAGGTCGATGGCGCCATCGGGGAGCTCATCGATGTCGGCCACCGTCTGCACACCGAGCACGTTCTCGCCCTGCAGGTTCGTGCCGAAGACCCCTCCCGCGTAGCCGTTCGCAAGGATGTTGTGGAGGCTGACGAAGCCGAACTTGCCCGGATGCGTCGATGCGCCGGTCACGAGCACACCACGCGGCTCGAACAGCGCCCGGAACTGCTCGTCGGTCGGTCGGGGGCGGGGTGCCGCGCCCGACGAGCGTTCGTCACCGATCTCGACCAGCGCGTCGACCGCAACCGGCTTGCCATCGGGGGAGATGATGAGCGGGTTGACGTCGATGCTCGCGACATCGGCACGTTCGAGCGCAGCTGCGGACAGTCCGAGCAGGACCGCGGCCAGTTGATCACGGTCGACGGCCGCCTCGCCGCGGAACGCGCCGAGGAGCGCCTGCGTCCTCAGGCCGTCGATCATGTCGGCAGCATCCTGAGCGCTGATCGGGACGGGTCGGAACACGACGTCCGCGATCGCCTCGGCCAACACACCCCCGACGCCCAGCATGACGGTCGGTCCGAACTGAGGATCACGCACGACCCCGGCGATGAACTCTCTCGTGCCGCTCACCATCGGAGCGACCAGAACGGTGACGGGTCCGTCATCGGGTCGTGCTGCGTCGAGCAGTTCTCCGGCAGCACGATGCACGGCGTCGGGATCGGCAAGACGAAGCCGGACCAGACCGCGCTCGGTCTTGTGCGCAATTGCATCGCCACAGAGCTTGGCGACGACCGGGAATCCGATCTGTGCCGCAGCCTCTGCTGCGTCGGCAGCGGTGCTCACCTCGCGCTCGTCGGCCAGCGGTACCCCGAAGCGACGCAAGAGCGCCTTCGATGCGGACTCGGACAGCGTGGTGCCAGTTGCGGACATGGCTGCCAACGTAGTTGTCAGACCCCGCTCACGTTGTACGTGAGAACGCTCCGGGCGATCACCTTCCCGCTGTCGGCACCCGTCACTTCCGCCTCACAGAACACGGTCGTCCTGCCACGCTTGACGATCCAGCCCTCGGCAACTCCGTCCTCGCCGATGAGCGCCGACATGAATTGGACGTGCATGTCGACCGTCGAGAACCGCGCCTCTCGCCCGTAGGCAGAGCCGACCACAGGGACCACGACCGAGTCGAGCAGACCGGCGATGGCTCCCCCGTGCACGATTCCGGCGGCCTGGTTGAGGACGTCGCGGAACGGCATTCGCATCCGGCAGTAATCGGTGCGGACTTCCTCGATGATCAACCCGAGGAGGTTGACATAGAGGGGTGCATCGCCCTTGCCGAACCGCGACCAGCGGTCGGCGACATCGGTGGGCAGGGGCTGATGGAGATCGGCTCGGCTCATCGGATGGCGACCGTACAGCGTCACCAGTCGCCGCGACGACCTCGCTTCTTGTCGCTCTCCTTGCGCTTTGCCTCGAGCCTCCGTTCGACAGCCCCCCGACTCGGACGGGTCGTCCGCCGTGCCGGGGTCGGTGGTCGTGCAGCCGTGTCGAGCATCACGATCAGACGCTCGAGACACTGTCGGCGGTTCTGCCACTGGCTTCGGCTTCCCTGGCTGGTCACGCGTACCTCGTCGCCGAGGGCAGCACGGAGACGTGCGATCGCGGCCGGCCTGCCGATGACGAGGTCGGTGACCACGCTCAGGGTCGCCTTGGACGACGCCGTGTTGACGTGCTGGCCACCAGGTCCACCCGATCGGGCAAAGGACCATTCCAGGGCCGCAGCCGGGACGATGAGGCCACCCGGGGTGCGGACGTCGTCAGCGGCATCCATGACCGAGACACCAACCCTCCCCCATCAGGGCAGGAGCGCCGAACCGAAGAAGGACATGATGTGATGACGACGCACGTCGAGTGCAGCTTGCTCGAGCGGGTCGACGTCGAGGAGTCCCACGAGGAACGGCGTGTCCGAGAAGTAGCTGAGCAGGGCCCCGTATCCGGTGACGAGCAGTTGCTCGGGATCGAGCTGGCGGAATCGGCCCGCGTCCATCTCGCGTCGGAAGAACTCGACCGCTCGGTCCCACATGGGCCGAAGGACTGCGGCCAGGTCGATACCGAGGTGGCCTCCCCCGTCGAGTGCTTCGCGACGAACCAGCCGCACGTAGTTCGGGTTGTCCGAGAAGAAGGCGAAGCCCGCATCGAGGACCAGACCGACCTTGTCCATCCCGACGGCCTGGTCGGTGACCGCACCCTCGAGGCGCTCGAACCAGTCGCTCAGCAGGCGTTCGAAGACCTCGCCGTACAGGATCTCCTTCGACGGGAAGTGATGCAGCAGACTCTGCCTGCGGATCCCGACCGCAGCGGCGATGTCGTTGAGCGAGGTTCCGTCGTAGCCCGCATCGGCAAAACACTGGGTCGCCTCGAGGAGGATCTGGTCGCGCGTCGACGGGCTGTCGCCGACCTGCTCGAACATGTGCCGAAGCATAGCGTTCACCCGAAGGGCGCCTACTGCACGGTAGGGGCGCCTGCTACCGTCCGCTCATGACGCGCAACGTCGTCGTGGCACTGGCCGTCGGCTTCATGGTGAGTCTCGCGGCCAATGCTTGCACGACGGTCTATTGCCATCGTGCCCTGGCGCACCGGGCGCTCGTGCTGCGGCGCCCGGCGGTCGAGGTCTTCCGGTTCGTGCAGTGGATCACCACGGGAATTCGGCCGCGCCAGTGGGTCGCCGTGCACCGTAAGCACCACGCATACACCGATGTTCCCGGCGATCCGCACTCGCCGGTCCTGCTCGGATGGCTGACGGTCCAGCGGTCCAACGTCGCGCTGTACCGACGCGAGGCTGCCAATCCCGCGACCCTCGCGAAATACGCGCGAGACCTGCCGCGCGATCGTCTGGATCGCTGGCTGTACGACCACGCGATACCCGGACTGGCGCTCGGCACGGGACTCCTCGTCGTGATGCTCGGGCCGCTCGTCGGACTGCTCGCTGCCTTCGTGCACATGAACCTGTACCTGGCCGGATCGGCTGCGGTCAACGCCATCGGTCATCACTTCGGTCGGCGGCCGTACCCGAACGGAGCCGGCAACCTCCACTGGCTCGCCGTGTTCACCGCAGGCGAGGGTTACCACAACAACCATCACGGCGCCCCGACCTCGGCGCGCCTGTCGCGGCACTGGTACGAGCCCGACCTCGGCTGGTGGATCATCCGCGCGCTGGTCATCGTCCGTCTGGCCTCGTTGCGCGCCATGACCTCAGGGCGGGTGGCGTGAGCGGCACCACTGCTCGCATCACGGCGCGTCGCGTGCTCACCGGGCGCGGCATGGTCGGACCGGCCGCTGTCGTCGTCGACGGTGGACGCGTGGCCGCTGTCGAACCGGTGTCGGGTCCGGTCGAGCACCATGTCGTCACTCCAGGCTTCGTCGATCTGCAGGTCAACGGGATCGACGATGTCGACGTCGCCCGAGCAACCGGCGAGGCCGACTGGGAACGCCTCGACGGACTGCTGCTCGCCCAGGGGACGACGACGTGGTGTCCGACACTCGTGTCGTCACCACTCGATCGTTATGCACGTCCCCTCGAGCGCATCGCCGAGGCGATGCAGCGGGACGGCCGAGGTCGCCCGTCCATCGCCGGCGTCCATCTCGAGGGCCCCTTCCTCGGTGAGCGGACCGGTGCGCACCGAGCCGAGTCGGTCGTCCCGATCGACCTCGACTGGATCGCCGACCTTGCGCCGCACGTGACGATGATGACCATCGGGGCGGAACAGGAACTCGCCCCCGAGGCGGCAGGTATCCTCGCTCGGCGTGGCGTCACGGTCTCGATCGGCCATTCGGCGGCGAGCCACGATGACGTCATCGGGCTGATCGCCGCAGGTGCCACCATGGCGACCCACTTGTTCAACGCCATGACGGGCCTCGATCACCGGGCACCCGGTGTGGCGGCCTCGGTGCTCAGCCACCGCACGATCGCAGCATCGCTCATCGCCGACGGCGTCCATGTCCACCCGAGGATGCTCGAACTCGCATGCAGGCTGCTCGGTCCGGACCGAACCGTGCTCGTCACCGACTCGGTCGCATGGCGCAGTGGGAGAGCCGGTCCCGTTCGCCTCGAACTCCGCGACGGCGCACCCCGCCTCGCCGACGGAACCC
>JBDKIV010000146.1:0-6481 GCA_039796935.1 Actinomycetota bacterium
CGGCTCATCGCATCCTGGGGCTGAAGCAGGTCCCAAGGGTTGGGCTGTTCGCCCATTAAAGCGGTACGCGAGCTGGGTTCAGAACGTCGTGAGACAGTTCGGTCCCTATCCTCCGCAGCCGAAGGTGTATTGAGGAAGGCTGTCCCTAGTACGAGAGGACCGGGACGGACGGAGCTCTGGTGTGTCTGTTGTCCTGCCAAGGGCATGGCAGATTAGCCACCTCCGGAAGGGATAACTGCTGAAAGCATCTAAGTAGGAAACCCGTTCCAAGATGAGTACACCCATGCGGTTAACGCAGTAAGGCCCGTGACAAGACCATCACGTTGATAGGCCGGAAGTGTACGTGCGGTAACGCATTGAGCTGACCGGTACTAATCGGCCGAGGGCTTGGATAGAAAAATGCTCGTGCTTGCTCTGGAGTACTCGGAGGTGCTGCCTATTGGCGCACTCCTTGACAACAGGTTTCGGTGACCATACCGGCAGGGTCACACCCGTTCCCATCCCGAACACGGAAGTTAAGACTGCCAGGGCCGATGGTACTTGGGGGTAGACCCCCTGGGAGAGTAGGTCGTCGCCGAATTCATCGCTCGAACGCCCCCAGCCTCGGCTGGGGGCGTTCGTCGTTTTCGGCCGTAGGCTCGTCCGTCCTATGTCCACACCAGGTTCGTCCCGTCCGTCCGATCGACCATCTCGCCCACGTGCTGGCGGTCCGTCGCGTGAGCGCCGTCAGGCGGGTTCGGCTGGTGATGGTGGTCGGCGGTCGTCGACGACTCCACGTCGCAGTCGATCGTCGGACGACTCGGGTGCTGGACGGTCCGATGAACGTGGTCGACCCGGGCGCTCGTCTGGCGGGTCCCGAGGCGAGGGCCGCCGTTCGTCTGCCGGCGAACGTTCTTCGGGGCGCCCTGAGCGCACGGCGGACGGGCGCGGTGCACGCGCGGACGAGCGCAGAGGCGGGGCGTCTGCTTCGCCGCCGGCCGCACGGAGGGCTGGTGGTCGTGACGGTGGCGGGCGTACGCAGGAGGGTCGTCGCGGAGATCGTCCATATGGCGGTGGCGGGCGAGTGGAGGACGGTCGCTCGGCGGAGGGCCGTCGCGGAGATCGTCCGTATGGCGGTGGTGGCCGAGGGACTCCTCGCGCCTCGGACGATCGTGCTGGTGGCGCGGTGCGGCGCGGTTCTGCCGAGGGCCGTCGTGGTCGCCCCGAGTCAGGTGATGGAGCGCAGGAGCGGGTCGATCGCTCGAGGTCGGGCTCTTCGCGCCCCGGCACCGGGCGAGGCTCGGCTGGGCGCCCGGCTGATGCACGAGGTTCCGGGACGAGACGGTTCGATACCGAGGCTGGCGGGCGCTCCACCAGCGGACGCTCCACCGGTGGAGCGAGGTCGGCGCGGCCGGTGCGCGGTCGAGACGATCGCCCGTCCGGCCCGTCTCGGAAGATTCCGACGGCGGCAGAACGACGCTCCGCCGAGGTTCGTCAGGCACGAGGGCCGAGGCCACCGCGCATCGAGCAGGCCGAGGCGCCGGCATGGGAGCGGGACACGTGGGTGGACGAGGGCCCGGTACGAGCGGAGGCTGAGGCAGCCGCGAGTCGTGCGCGCGCGGAGGCTGGCGTCGATCGGGAACGTGCTGAGCCGACGAGGCGTGCCCGGCCGGCCGGCCAACTCGATCCGGATGTGGTGTCCGACGTCGAGCGTGAGGCGGGTACCGCGCGATCGGCTCGGTATCGGGAGCGTCTCACGTCGGCGGCCGAGGCACTCGAACGAGGACGATATGACGACGCTCGGAGGATGGTGCAGCCGGTGCTTCGGGACCTTCCGAACATTGCGATGGCCCATGAGATCGCGGGCCTCGGCTTCTACGGAACGGGACAATGGCGCAAGGCAGCGGCCGAACTGGAGCTGGCGCGCCAGCTGGACGGTTCGGTACGCCACCATCCCGTGCTTGCGGACTGCTACCGGGCGATGCGTCGGTATGGCACGGTCACCGAACTGTGGGAGGAGCTGAAGGGTGCCTCGCCGGCGCCTGAACTGATGGCGGAGGGCCGAATCGTCGCTGCGGGCGCGCTGGCGGACCAGGGCGACTTGGCCGGTGCACTTCGCGTGATGGACAAGGCTCGAGCTGTCCCGAAGAAGGTTCGGAGTCATCATCTTCGACAGTGGTACGTGATCGCCGATCTCCTGGATCGCTCGGGCGAGGTGATCGAAGCCCGGCGGTACTTCGGCTTCGTGGCGCAGAACGACAGCGAGTTCGCCGACGTCGTGCAGCGGCTCGCATCGCTCGGCCGCTGACGTCGGGGTCGACCTGACCGCCCACTCGGGCGAGAGGCCGGTAGCGAGGATCGGTCTGCGCTCGCTAGCGTGATCCCGCTTCCCTCCGTCGTTACTCGACCGTGCCGCGCCCGTCATGTCGTGGCTCCAGGGAGGCGTCCATGAACCTCGTCGTGCTCACCGGCCGAATCGCTTCGGCTCCCCACCGGGTCGCTCTGTCCAGCGGTGTCGTCAGATACTCGTTCGACCTTGCGAGCGATCCGAACGGACACGAATCGTCGGCAATCGTGCCGGTTGCGTGCTCGGCTCAGGAGGTGCCGGATGCCACCGTCGAGGCGCTCGCGGTCGGGCAGCAGGTCGTCATCGTGGGCTCGGTCCACCGGCGGTTCTTCAGAGCTGGCGGGGTGACGCACAGTCGGACGGAGGTGATCGCCTCCGAGGTGGTGCCTCAACGGGCCCGTTCACGGGTCAAGCGTCTGCTGCACGCCCAGGCCGACAGGCTGGGAGCCGTGTCGACGATCGCAGTAGCCTCAGTGGCACACAGAGCGAGTGCCGGCAGTGGCGCCGGCCGCCGGAGGGAGCAGGACTCATGAATCAGGCACAACTCGAACGGGTACGGTCCGGTGACGGATTCATCGCAGCGCTCGACCAGAGCGGCGGAAGCACGCCGAAGGCGCTTCGGCTGTACGGCATAGCCGAGGACGACTACGCCGGTGACGACCAGATGTTCGACCTGATGCATCAGATGCGGAGCCGGATGATGACGAACCCGGCCTTCTCCGGCGAGCGTGTCCTCGGGGCGATCCTGTTCGAGGGGACCATGGACCGAGACGTCGAGGGTCGTGGGTCGGCCGACTACCTCTGGTCGGTGAAGGGCGTGGTGCCGTTTCTCAAGGTCGACAAGGGACTGGCGGACGAACACGACGGCGTACAGCTGATGAAGCCGATCCCGGGCCTCGACGCGCTCGTGGCTCGGGCTGTCGACAAGGGTGTGTTCGGCACGAAGATGCGCTCCGTCATCAAGTTGGCCAACCAGGCCGGTATCCGAGCAGTCGTGGCTCAGCAGTTCGACATCGGTCGCCAGATCCTCGCCGGCGGCCTGGTGCCGATCATCGAGCCGGAGGTGGACATCAACAGTCCCGAGAAGGCGGAGGCCGAGGCCATGCTGAAGGCGGCGCTGCTTGCCGAACTCGATCGTCAACCAGCGGATCAGCCGGTGATGCTGAAGCTGACACTGCCCTCGACCGACGACTTCTACGCCGAACTCGTGCACCATCCGAGCGTGCTGCGGGTGGTGGCGCTCTCGGGCGGGTACAGCCGTGACGAGGCGAACGCGCGTCTCTCGCGCAACCACGGAGTCATCGCGAGCTTCTCTCGTGCGCTCACCGAGGGACTGACTGCGCAGCAGTCCGACGACGAGTTCACCGCCACCTTCGAGGCCGCGATCGCTGCAATTCACGCAGCGTCGATCACCTGAGATCGATCACCTGAGATCGATCACCTGAGATCGACGCTCGACGGACTCCGGCTCGCCTCGAACTGCCGAGGAAGCCTATGACTCGGCGAGCGGCCGGACGACCAGACCGGTGCGCAGCTTGGGCGTGAAGAACGTCGACTTGGGCGGCATGAGCAGGCCCTCGTCGGCCGTCCGCCGGATCTCGGTGATGCTGGTAGGGCGGATCAGGACCCCGGCTGCCACCGTTGCTGACCCGACCAGGCCGACGACCTCGGTGACACCGTGCTGATAGCTCACGTCGATGTCGACGTCTCGCAGGGCGTGCTCGAGGAGGGCGCCGTCCAGGTCGCGTACTCCCTCGAATGCGCCGGGTCGCGGACGCATCCAGGTCCCGGTGCCGTCGGGAGCGACCAGGCACAGGGCCCCCTCGTCGACGACACGCCGAGCAAATCGGGCGTCGACGGCTCCAGCTGGCTCGAGTTCGAACGACCGCTCGAAGATCGAGCGGAGCGTCTCGATGTCGACCTGCCGGTACAGGCGGTGGATCGCGTCGATGCTGAGTTGGCTCTCGACGAGTTCCCCCACGTACGTGAGGGTCGTGTCCCACGGGCCGGGACCGTCGGCCACACGGCGTTCGTCCCGATAGGTGCGGCTGATCGCGTAGCGATGATGTCCATCGGCGATCAGAACCGGATTCGCCGCCACGGCGACCGAGATCGCTGCGATCCGCTCCGGATCGTCGACCCGCTCGACGGTGTGGACCACCCCGTGCTCGTCCGTGCACGTCCCCACGAGCGTCGCTCGTTCACGAAGGAGTTCGGTGAGACCTGCGGTCAACGACAGTCCCCACACCGGTGACAGGTTGGCGCGTGTCGCACGTGTGAGGTCGAGTCGGTCCGTCTTGGCCTTCGGGGTCGTCCGCTCGTGCGGGAGCACGCCACCGGCCCCCTCGTCGACGACCTCGAGCGCACCGAGGACACCGACCGTCTCGCGCTCGGTGCCGTCCTCGGTCCGAAACCGCATTCGATACAGCGTGAACGTGGGTGTCTCGTCGCGCACCAGGATGCCCTGGCGTTCCCATTCGACAAGCCGCTCGGCGGCACGTTCGTAACGCTGCGGGTCGTCCTCGGGACCCGGTACGTCGACGGCGACGATGTTGTTCGGATGGCGTCGGGCGAGGTCGGCGACATCCGTCGTCGACAGCACGTCGTACGGCGGGGCGGCGGCGAGATCGAGGTCGATCTCCGGCGCGTACCGGAGTGCAGGAAACGGTTCGAAGCGAGGCACGACAACAGATTGTCATCTGGTGATCCTCGTCGTGACATCGCTCGATTCGTCGCTCGGCACGTGTGGCGGCACGTGTGGCGGCACGTGTGGTGGTTCGCCGCAGCGGCCGACGTGCCACGATGGTTCGATGGCCGACGCGTCGACCGATGACATGGTGCAGGTTCGGTCGGCGGACCGGCGAGGGGCTGATCGGCGCGTGCCGCCGGTCGTGCTCGTCGATCTCGACGGCGTGGTGTGGCTGGCCCACCGACCGATCCCAGGATCGGTCGAGGCGATCGCTCGGCTTCGAGGCGCAGGCGTGCGCGTGCTGTTCGTGACGAACAACTCGGCCTCGACGCTTGCTCAGCAGGAGGCGGCTCTCGGTGCGATCGGGATCGGCGCGGTGGGGGACGTGGTCTCGTCGGCGATGGCTGCATCGCAGCTCGTCGAACGTGGTGATCGGGTCATCGTCTGCGGAGGTGCCGGCGTCATCGAATCGCTCGAAGCCAGGGGAGCGGAGGTCGTCGACGACGGTCCCTGTGAGGCCGTGGTCGTCGGATTCGATCGAGACTTCACCTACGACCGCCTCCGGCGGGCTTCGGTGGCGGTACGGCGGGGCGCTCGTCTCATCGGGACCAACGACGACCCGACGTACCCCACGCCAGAGGGTCCGATTCCCGGAGGGGGGTCGATCCTGGCGGCGGTGACGGTCGGCTCGGGAGAGACTCCTGTGATCGCCGGGAAGCCCCACCCGGCGATGGCCGAGCTGGTTCGATCGGCGATCGGCGCCGAGGCCACTGCCGAGGCCGTGATGGTCGGTGACCGGCCCTCGACGGACGGTCTGTTCGCCCGTCGTCTGGGGTGTCGCTTCGCCCTCGTCTGGTCGGGGGTGACGACTCGCGGCTCGGTCGTCGAACCCGCGCCGGATCTTGTGGGGGACGACCTCGCGGCGATCGTCGACCAGCTGCTCGGACCGGCCTGATCACCTGCGTCGTCGCAGGTTGCGGCGCTCGTATCGCCCGATCCGTCGCAGGTGGGCCGGTAGAGTGCAACCATGCCCACGAATCCGTTGCTCAAGCGCCTGATCGATGCCGGCGTGCAGTTCTCCGACATGTCCCAGCAAGCGGCCGAACGGCTGGTCGGAGACCTCGTCCAGAACGGGGACATGCGCCGCAAGGATGCTCAGCATGCCGTCCAACAGTTGGTGGATCGTGGGCGAGCCTCGACCGAGCAGTTGATCGCTGCGATCCAGGGCGAGGTGGCCAAGCAGTTCTCGCGTCTGGCCGAGCGCCTCGACGACGTCGAGGACCGCCTCGAAGACCTGGCGGCCTCGTTCGGGATTGCGTCGCGCGGAGCCGCGTCGGGAGCGCCCAGTGCCGCCTCGACGACGAACTCGCAGGCGACGGTGCCCGAGAAGGCTCCGGCCAAGAAGGCTCCGGCCACGAAGGCTGCACCGGCCAAGAAGGCTCCGGCCAAGAAGGCTCCGGCCACGA
>JBDKIV010000147.1:0-15679 GCA_039796935.1 Actinomycetota bacterium
ACCGAGCCAGCCTCAGTGTGGCTCCGGCCGCCCGTCGCCGACCAGGGCCGAAGGTCGCCAAGTTGTCCGAGTGGCCGACTGATGCGGAATCAATGACGGTCTCGACACGGTGGTGAGGCGCAGTGTGGTCGCGGACCACCCGTCGGAGTTCGTGTCGTGCGGCCCGGATGCCTCCGGGGATGATGAGCGCGATCATCGTTGTGCCTGCTGGCTGAACGTAGCCCTATCCGGCAGGGTGATCGACAACCCGGGGGCGCCCGTTCGAGTTTCGGCCACGGGTCCCCCCGAATTCCGGGAACACCCATTGGTGGAGCTGGGGGGAATCGAACCCCCGTCCATCAGGCACGAGACGCCCGTGATACGACCATTCCCGACTTCCTCCCTGTCGCAGGGAGACCGGCGGGTCGGCTAGCTGTCAGTTACCCGGCAACTCGCGGGTCGTCTTTCCGAACCAGTCAGCGGTCTTTCCTGCCGTCAGCGGTCTTTCCCACTGTCATCCCCCGCTTCTGTTGCCGGGCTGCGGTGGATCGGCCCCGTGCGCCATTTCTGGTCACGATGTCTCTTCACTCACCTGAGATCAGGCGGCGAGAGCGAACTGCTCGTTGGCAATTCTGTTGGTTGCCCCGTTTAGCGAGTCTGAGCAACTCGGGTCGCACGTCCGCCCGGTGAAACTGATGTCGAATCCTGTCAGCCCCGTTGGGAATGGTGTGGCCGAAGTGTACCGCTGACGGGTCGCATCCCGCGGCGCGCCGCAGAACCAATCACCCGTTCATCCGTCGGAGTCGGGTCACGCCTGCAGGAGAGCGATCGCGTCGGCGACCGCCAGCGTTCGCTGCGCGTTCGCCACATGGAGATTCTCGATCATGCGGCCGTCGACGGTGATCACGCCTCGGCCTTCGGCGACGGCTTCGTCGAACGCATCGATCACTCGTCGGGCATGAGCGACATCGTCGTCGCTGGGTGCCCACACGTCGTTGGCGATCTCCACCTGGGCCGGATGGATGAGTGTCTTGCCGTCGAAACCCATCTCGGCACCCTGCACGCACTCGTCGCGGAACCCGTCGAGGTTCTTCACGTCGTTGTAGACGCCGTCGAGAATCACGATGCCCGCTTCGCGTGCTGCGGCCAGTGCCGTCGCCAGATGTGGCACGAGGGGATGGCGTCCCGGCACCAGGCCGGCGCGCAACTCGCGGGCGAGGTCGTTGGTGCCCATCACGAGCACCGACACGCGTGGGTGCGCAGCGATCGCCCGTGCGTCGAAGATCGCCGTCGGCGTTTCGATCATGGCCCAGATCGTCATCGTCCGGGGGGCGCCTGCCTCGTCGAGCAGAGCAGAGACCTGATCGACGTAGGCGGCAGATCCGACCTTCGGGATCACGACGGCCGCAGCGCCGCTCTGTGCAGCAGCCCGGACGTCGTCGGCACCCCACGGGGTGTCGAGACCGTTGCAGCGGATCATCAGTTCGCGATGGCCGTACTCGCCCGACGAGGCCGCTGCGACGGCGTTCGCTCGTGCGGCTTCCTTTGCGTCAGGGGCGACTGCATCTTCGAGGTCGAAGATGATCGCGTCGGCCGGAAGCGACTTGGCCTTGTCGAGAGCACGTTCGTTCGACGACGGCATGTACAACACCGAACGACGGGGACGCAGATCAGACATCGGTTCTCCTCAGAATCCGTAGGACGCGGCCAGTTCGGGGTCGCGCGCTGCCAACTGGCGGGCAAGGTTGACCACGACGTGACACTGCTTGACCGAGGCATCGTCCTCCATCTTGCCGTCGAGCATGATCGCTCCCGTGCCGTCTCCCATGGCGTCGATCACGCGCTGGGCCTGGGCGACGTCGGACGGACGTGGGCTGAACACTCGCTTTGCGATGTCGATCTGCACCGGGTGCAAGCTCCAGGCACCGACGCAACCGAGGAGGTAGGCGTTGCGGAACTGGTCCTCGCAGGCGACGGTGTCCTTGATGTCGCCGAACGGACCGTAGAAGGGGAGGATTCCGTAGGTCACGCAGGCGTCGACCATCCGGGCGAGCGTGTAGTGCCACAGATCCTGCTGGTAGGTGGTGCGCGCCGCATCGGGGTTCGCTGCGTCAGGGTCGGAGCGAACGAGATAGTCGGGGTGGCCGCCACCTACACGCGTCGTCTTCATCCGGCGGTTGGCTGCCAGGTCGGCCGGCCCGAGCGAGAGGCCTTGCATGCGCGGGGACGCACCACAGATCGCCTCGATGTTGGCCACGCCGCGGGCGGTCTCGAGGATCGCATGCACCAGGATCGGGCGAGTCAGCCCGGCCTTGGCCTCGAGCTGAGCGAGCAGTCGATCGACGTAGTGGATGTCCTCGGGGCCTTCCACCTTGGGAACCATGACGACATCGATCCGGTCGCCCACCTCGGTGACGAGTGTGGTCAGGTCGTCGAGCGCCCAGGGTGAGTCGAGACTGTTGATCCGCGTCCACAACTGTGTGTCGCCCATGGGGACCGTCTTGGCGACCTGGACCAGACCGTTGCGAGCGGCCTCTTTGTCGGCCATCGGGATGGCATCCTCGAGGTTGCCGAGCAGGATGTCGACGGTCGGGACGATCTCGGGCAGCTTCGCCACGAGCTTGTCGTTCTGCGGCGGGAAGAAGTGGATCACGCGGCTCGGCCGGAACGGGATCTCACGGATCGGTTCGGGGGCGCCGACGGCCAGGGGCTTGAAGAAATCGCGTGGGCTTCTCACATCTGCAAGGGTAGGAGCCGTGGTGGATGCGGACGCAATCCTGTTCGATGCGGTGCTCTTCGATGCTGGCGGCATCTTGGTGCTCCCCGACCCGACAGTGCTCGGTCCGCTCCTGGCCTATTACGGAGGGGATCCCTCGATCGAGCGGCATCGCCGGGCGCACTACCGGGCCATGCGGGCCAAGAGCGTGGCGGGCAGCGGTGAGAGCGATTGGGCCGAGTACAACGCTGCGTACGTCGAAGCGGTCGGCGTTCGTGACGTCGACAGGGACGAGGCGGCGTCGATGTTGGCGCGTACTCGCACCGCCCACCTCTGGCGCTGGCCGATTCCCGACAGCGTGTCGGCCTTGAGCGCACTGCACCAGGCGGGCGTGCCCATCGGCGTGGTGTCCAACGCCAGCGGACAGATCGCCGACATCCTGCTCCGCAGTGGCGTGTGCCAGGTGGGTGACGGACCGGCCACGCCGGTCCGTGTGATCATCGACAGCCATGTGGTCGGCGTGGCCAAGCCGCACCCTGCGATCTTCGAGCCGGCACTCGAGCACTTCGCCGGGATCGCCCGCGAGCGGATCGCGTACGTCGGTGACTCGGTGACGATGGATGTGTGCGGAGCGAGAGCGGCCGGGCTGCACCCGGTGCTGCTCGACCCCTACGGCGATCATCCCGAGGCGGATTTTCGACGGGTCGAATCGCTGTGGGAGCTGTTGCGTTTGGTCGAGGGTGAATCGGGAAGTGCGAGCTGACGTCGTCGCCCGACATCGGATCGCCACATGCCAGCAACTCGCCGCCCAGCCATCGAAGCAACCCACCTCCGCCGTCGACTGGTCGCGCTCGATGCGATTGCCCTGGTGCTCGCCTGGCTGCCCGCGCAACTGTGGCACCACGACACCGGTGCTGCGCTGTGGAAGCACGTGGCCATCGGGATCGTGCTGCTCGTGTCCGGTTTGTTGCTGCTGCGTCTTCAAGGTCTGTACCTCGCCCGTGTCGCGTCGAGTCGCGGCGAGGAGATCCGGCGGCTCGTCATCAGCGCGATCGCGCTGGGTGCGCTGCACTCACTGCTGCTGTCGGCGGTTGGAGTCCACATCGAGGCGCGGTGGCTGTGGCTGTCGCCCGCAGTGCTGCTGACGTTGCTGGTGTGGTTGCGTGGCGGCTTTCGTGCTTGGCTGAGTGCCTCCAGGGCATCGGGACAGAATCTTCGAGACGTCCTGATCGTCGGGGCGAATGCGGACGCCGCAGACCTGGTATCGGTACTGCGCGAGCACCCCGAGGCGGGGTTCCGTGTGTACGGCGTGATCGGCGACCCGGGCGACGCAGCCGCTCATGGACTGTCGTCGATGCACCGGGGCACGCTCGTCGACCTCGGCGCCGTGGTGCGCCATCACGGCATCTCTGGCGTGATCGTCGTGCTCGGCTCGATGCCGACGCCCGAACTGTCGCGGGCCATGTGCGAACTCGAGAACGACGGCGTTCACGTCCAGGTGTCGAACGGGCTGCACGGGTTGAGTCATCGTCGACTTCGAGCCACGCCGGTCGCCTACCAGTCGCTCTACTACGTCGAGCCAGCAGACGCTGCCGCGGCGCGTCTGGCGCTGAAGAGGGCGATCGACGTATGTCTCGCTCTGGTCGGATTGGCGGTGTTCGCCCCGGTGATGCTGGCCATCGCAGTCGCCGTCAAGACGTCTGATCGTGGCCCGGTGCTGTTCCGTCAGTGTCGTGTCGGTCGCGACGGGTCGCTGTTCTACATGCTCAAGTTCCGCACCATGGTCGTCGACGCCGAAGCGCGACTGCACGACCTGGCCGCTTCGAACGAACGCCACGGACCCCTGTTCAAACTCGAGCACGACCCTCGGGTCACCCGGCTCGGCCGTTTCCTCCGGTCGAGCTCGCTCGACGAGTTGCCCCAACTCGTCAACGTGCTCAGGGGTGAAATGAGCGTCGTCGGGCCTCGGCCGGCACTGCCGTCCGAAGTGGCGCAGTTCGACGACCGTCTGCTCGACCGGTTGCACATGCCTCCCGGCATCACCGGTCTGTGGCAGGTCGAGGCGCGGGACAACCCGCACTTCGGCGCATACCGACGTCTCGACCTGTTCTACGTCGACAACTGGTCGCTGATGCTCGACCTGGTCATCATCGTCGCGACCATCGAGCAGGTGATCGCCAAGGCGGTTCGGACATTGACTCCACACCACCGTCAGCCAGCACCGGTCGTGCCGTTGCGAGGGGTGAGCGGCACACCCTCGCCGGGCGGCGATGACGTGCAGCGATCGGCGTGAAGCGTTCGCCGCCCGGGGGGACGTTGCTCAGCGTGCGCTGGCGTTGTCGCACAGACGGCGAGCGATCACCTTGAGACACAGGGTCTCGTCGGCGCCCTCGAAGATGCTGAGCACGCGAGCGTCGACGTACAGGCGACTGACCGAGTACTCCTCGGCGTATCCGTAGCCACCGTGGATCTGCAGCGCTTCGCGAGCGACCCACTCGGCTGCCTTGCAGACGTAGGCCTTGACCATGCTGGCCTCCATCGCACCCTCGCCCTTGGCCATCAGTCGGGCCACCGAGTAGCTGAACTGTCGACCGGCCTGGACCAGCACGGCCATCCGACCGAGCTTCACCTGCGTCAGTTCGTAGTCCATGATGGACGAGCCGAAGACCTTGCGGTTCTGTGCGTAGTCGAGCGCTGCCTCGTAGGCGGCCTGCATGAGACCGACGGCCCGGGCAGCAGTTTGGAGACGGCCGTTCTCGAAGCCCTCCATCTGGTAGTAGAACCCCTTGCCCAGACCGTCCTCGCCACCGATCAGGTTGTCGGCCGAGACCCACCAGTTGTCGAGGGCGATCTCGTAGCTGTGCATGCCGCGGTACCCGATGGTGTCGATCGGCCGGCCTTCCATCTTCCCGCCCGTGAACGAACCGCCGGCTTCCTGCGTGAACTCGAAGCCGTGAGCCTCACCTCGGGGCTTGGGCACGATGAACAGGCTGAGGCCGCGGTGGGTCTTCGACCGATCGGGGTCGGTGCGGGCCAAGAGCATGAGGACATCGGCACGGGCACCGAAGGTGCACCAGGTCTTGACGCCGTTGATGACGTAGCCGGCAGAACCGTCCGGGCCCTCGGCCGGTGTCGCCGTCACCTTCAGGCCGGCGACGTCGCTGCCGTAGTCGGGTTCGGTGACCGCCACGGCGGCCATCACCTCGGCGGTGGCCAACTTGGGGAGCCACGCTTGGCGCTGTGCCTCGGTGCCTCCCTTGACCAGGGCGCGGGTGAGGATCTCGGGCCGGGTGATGAGCGACCCGCCGATGCCGAGCGAGGCCCGGCTGAGCTCTTCGGTGGCCACGACCATCCCGATGTACTCGCCGTCACCGCCCTCGCTGTAGCCGCCGTACTCGGCCGGCACGCTCAACCCGAACGCACCCATCTCGGCCAGACCGGCGATGATCTCCTCGGGAACGTCCTCGTTGTAGCGGTGGACGTGCTCGGCGCGGGGTGTGATCTCGTTGGCGGCGAACGACCGGAAGGTGTCCTGCACCAGTTCGAAATCGGCGTCGAGGTGCCTCGGGCCCGGCGTCGCCGCCAGTGATGCGACGAACTCGGGCGATCGGTAGGCGGCGAGGAACGACCGGGCGCCGCTGAGCGGCTCGGGATCGAGTCCCCACTGCTCTTCGCGGCCGACGAGCCGGGTGATGAGATCGTGGACCATGTCGGCGGTGAACGCGCAGGTCATCTTCGCCTCGACCTCGCCCTTGCCGCCGTAGTCGAGCAGCGACCGTGCCGTCTCGACCTGTGCCGAAGCATGTGCAAGGTCGTACGCGAGTGTCTGGTTCTTGTCGGGCCCGCCCGAGGCGGCCAGATGGCGGATGGCTCTGCCGACCACTCGCTGAGCGAGATCGATGACGTCGGCGGCTGCGTGGAGGTCGGGAGTCGTCACGGGCACAACTGTACGGTGCGTCAGGTAGGAGCGCCCAACGGTACTGCCGCGGCGCGGAAGAGGTATCGGTCACGGCATTGCGAATCGGCGCGGCGCGATGTGAGACTGGCCGTGTGGCGGCATTGTGCGTGTACTGCGGTTCGAATGCCGGCACCTCACCGGTGTTCGGAGAGGCTGCGCGGGCGCTCGGCGAGGCCATGGCACGGCGCAACATCACCCTCGTGTACGGCGGCGGTCACGTCGGGATGATGGGCATCGTGGCCGACGCCACGCTCGCCGCCGGCGGCCGGGTGATCGGCGTGATCACCGAGCAGCTGATCTCGGCCGAGGTGGCCCATCGCGACCTCACATCGCTCGAGGTCGTCGCAGACATGCATCAACGCAAGGCTCGGTTCGAGCAGTTGGCCGATGGGTTCGTCGCGCTGCCGGGCGGGTTCGGAACGGTCGAAGAGCTCGTCGAGATGCTCACGTGGAACCAGTTGGGCCTCGTCCGCAAGCCCGTGGTGCTGCTCGACGTCGACCGGTTCTTCTCGCCGCTGTTCGACTGGATGGACGTCGCCGTGCACGAGGGATTCGTCAGGCCCTCACACCGGATGCTGGCTCAGCGCGCCCACACGGTCGAGGAGGCGCTCGCGCTGGCGCTCGCCCCGGCCCCCGACACCCCGGCGAAGTGGATCTCGCCCGAGGCCACCGGCGAGATCCCCATCATCCGCACCGACCCCGTCTGACGCGGCCTCGTCGCCCTGCGAGTCGTCGCCGGGCGAGTCTGCGGTCTCAGTGCCCGAGCCAGGCCTGCTCGGCCGAGTCGACGCACCAGTCGATCAGGTCGGCGGTTGCCGCCATCGCCTCGAGCGGAATCGATGTGCCCGACGTGCCAGCGGCTCGGACCTCGAGCCCGAGGGAGATGACATCGTGGTGGACCGCATCGGCGACCTCGAGGCCATGGAGACCCGCGCCCGTCGCCGACACGACATCGCCTCGGAACGCGGTGCGGTGCAGTCGCAGCGCTCCGAGCGCGCACCACACGAAGCTGTCGTCGTCGAAGGCTTCCTCGGTCTCGGCCGATGCGGGTGTCCGCCGGCATGCGTCGCGGACATCGCGAGCGAGCGGGCGCCAGTAGCCGATCAGATTGTCGATCGCGAATCGCACCCGCTCGTCGATGTCGAGCACGATCCCGAGACGATCGGGAGTCGGGCCGCGCACGGTCACTCCGTGTTCGGCCAGCACGAACCAGGTGAGCGGATTGATGTCGAAACAGTCGCCGTCGTGTCGCAGTCGGCCGTCACCGGCCCACGGCCGATGGAGTCCGCTCGGCGGCGTGACCAGATCTCCCCAGGCGAGGTACGGGCCCTCGACGGCCGGCAGTCCCGGCACCTCTGCGAGCAGAGCGTGAGCGGTCAGGAGATGGGCGAAGTCGTCGTCGGTGACCGGATCGGCGGTGACTGCGACGACATCGATGTCGCTCGTGCCTTCGATCCAGTCGTCGAGCGCGAACGAACCGACGACGTAGAGGCCCTCCACCAGGCCGGGGGCGCACGAATCGACCGAGTCGAGATAGATGCCGAGGGCGCTGGCGACGTCCATGGCATCAGTGTGCCGGTTCGGGGGGAGTACGGTCGGTCTCATGCCGTCGTCTCGTCACGGAGTCGCCATCGATGAGGTCATCGGTGCCGCAGAACGCCTGTTCGACCGGGCCGCTCCCCACGGTACATCCCTCGCGCTCGTGGTCCAGCACCGGGGCGAGGTGATCGTCGAGCAGTACGGCGCACAGCCCGACACGGTGTTCGGTCCGGGAGGCCCGGTCACAGCCGACACGACGCTCATCTCGTGGAGCATGGCCAAGAGCATCACGCACGCAGCTGTGGGCATTGCCGTGGGGGACGGGTTGCTCGACCTCGATGCGCCGGCCGCTGTGCCGGCGTGGTCGGGGACGGACAAAGAACAGATCACGCTGCAGGATCTGCTCGAGATGCGGCCGGGATTGCTGTTCGTCGAGGACTACGTCGACGACCAGGTCAGCCACTGCATCGAGATGCTCTACGGCGCTGGGCAGGATGACGTGGCTGCGTATGCGGCGTCGCTCCCCTTGGTGCACGAGCCCGGCACGGTGTGGAACTACTCGAGTGGTACGACCAACATCATCTGTCGCATCCTCGGTGATGTCGTCGGCGGCGGGCGAGCTGGCATGGAGGCGTTCCTCGCCGAGCGCCTGTTCGGGCCGGTGGGTATGACGAGCGCCATCCCCAAGTTCGATGCTGCCGGCACCTTCATCGGATCGTCGTACGTCTACGCCACTGCCCGGGACTTCGCCCGGTTCGGTCAGTTGTACCTCGACGACGGCATCGTCGTGGTCGACGGAGAACCCCGGCGGATCCTGCCCGGTGGCTGGTGCGCCCGAGCCGCAGAGCTGACCGCGTCCGACCCGGACGACCCGACGGGCCGGTCTGCCTACGGTCGTCACTGGTGGCTGTGGACCGATGTCCCCGGGTTGTTCGCCTGCCAGGGATACGAAGGTCAGTACACGCTGGTCGTGCCCGACCGCGACCTGGTGGTGGTGCACCTGGGCAAGAGCCCGGCCGATCTGCGCGGCTCGCTCCGTGACGAACTCGCGCGGATCGTCGCCGCGTTCCCTGCGGTCTCATGACGGCATCGATGCCGCCCGACCCGCGCTGGGACGATCGATCGCTGCCAGGCGACGGCGTCGACAGTTGGGAGGACTACAGCGACGAGCAGGCGACGGGAGAGTTGCCGCGCGTGTCGGTCGACGACACCGGCGGGCCGCCCCGTCCTCGACGGTTCGCATCCGGGCGGCTGACCCTCAAGCTCCTCGCGTTCGTTGCCGTCCTGTACTTCGCCTTCGTCACCGTCGTCCCGGGGGTCCGGGCCGCGGCGGGCAAGCTGACGAGCGTCAGTCCGTGGCTGATCTTCGTGGGGTTCGCGTTCGAGATCAGCGCGTTGTACGCCTACTCACTGCTCACCCGAGCCGCACTCGGTGATGCCGGTCACCTGGTGACGGCGTGGAGACTGTTCCGAATCCAGATGAGTACCAAGGCGCTGTCGAGCATCGTGCCCGGCGGAAGCGCTGCTGGTTCGGCGCTCGGATACCGCCTGATGACGCTGTCCGGGGTGCCCGGGCCCGATGCCGGGTTCGCCCTCGCGACTGCGGGCATGGGGTCGGCCGTCGTGCTCAACTTGATGTTCTGGATCTCGCTGGTCGTGTCGATCCCGATGCGCGGCGTCAACTCGGGCTACGCGACGGCGGCGGTGGCCGGCGTCATCATCATGGGCTTCGCAGGAACCCTCGTGTTCGGGTTGCTCGAGGGCCAGGGGCGCGCCGAGCGGATGCTGCGATGGATCGCCCGGAAGCTCCGCCTCGACGAGAATCGAGCGGCCGCCGGTGTGAAGCATGTGGCGGGCCGCCTCGAAGAGCTCGCCTCCGATCGACAGTTGCTCTTGCGTGTCGTCGGCTGGGCGGCGGCCAACTGGCTGCTCGATGCGTGCGCCCTGTGGATCTTCATCCGGACGTTCGGCCATTCCACCGACATCGATGCGCTGATCGTTGCGTTCTGCCTCGCGAACGTGCTCGCCGTCATCCCGATCACGCCGGGTGGGCTGGGCGTGGTGGACGTGTCGCTCACCTCCGCGCTGGTCGGCTTCGGGGTGCCCGGCGACGCCGCGCTGCTCGGCGTGGCCACGTGGCGGCTGGCCCAGTTCTTCTTCCCGATCGTGCTCGGTGGGCTGCTGTACGCATCGCTGCGCGTCGGGCCGTGGAGCATCCACCGTCGTGAGCGTCTGCGCCGCCTGCGAGACATCGCCGCCGAAGCTGCCAGCAACCCCGAGAGCGCGCTCGACTTCGCGGCGCGGTTCGGTCGTCGGCCCCGGCACGATCCGGGTGAGTTCGACAAGAGGAAGCGGCGCGGCGGCGACAGCTAACGTCGGGGCATGACCTCCCACGAACGCCCCTTCGGTCGGTACCTCGAGGACTTCGTCGTCGGTGACGTGTATCGCCACTGGCCAGGAAAGACCATCACCGAGTACGACGATCATCTGTTCTGCATGATCACCATGAACCATCACCCGTTGCACACCAACGACTGGTTCGCGAGCGAGAGCGTGCAGGGCCGCAACGTGGTGGTGGGCAACCTCGTGTACTCGCTGGTACTCGGGATGAGCGTGCCCGACGTGAGCGGTGCGGCAATCGCCAACCTCGAGGTCGAAACCCTGCAGCACAAGTTCCCGACCTTCCATGGCGACACGATCCATGCAGAGACTCGTGTGCTCGAAGTGACCGAGTCGAAGAGCCGGAACGATCGCGGCACGGTGCTCGTCGAGAGCAAGGGCTTCAACCAGGACGGCAAGGAGGTCTGCTACTTCCGCCGCCGGGTGATGGTCTGGAAGCGCGAGTTCGCCCCGCAGCGCAAGCGTCCCTACGACGGCCAGGACGTCTGGGACTGACCCCGGACGATCCCGCCCGCGGGTCGCACGCCGACCCTGTCAGGGCAATCGACGAGCTGGCTCCCCGCGTCACCCCAGCGGTTCTTGCGTGGGGGGCGCCGCGACTACGTGACCTCCCGTGGCGTCACACCCGCGACCCGTGGGCGGTGCTCGTCAGCGAGGTGATGCTGCAGCAGACCCAGGCCACCCGGGTGATCCCGAAGTGGCTCGAGTTCATCGAGGCGTATCCGGATCCGGCGGCCTGCGCATCGGCGCCGCTGGGCGAGGTCCTGCGGCGTTGGCAAGGACTCGGGTACCCGAGGCGGGCGCGCAACCTGCACGCAACCGCGGCGCGCATCGGCGAGCTCGGCGGCGTTCCCGACACGCTCGAGGGATTGCTGGCGTTACCCGGAATTGGCCAGTACACCGCGCGAGCGGTTCTCGCGTTCGCGTTCGAGGCCGATGCCGCCGTCGTCGACACCAACATCGCCCGCATCTACGCTCGCCTGCTCGGCCGACGTCTCACCGGTCGGCAGGTACAGTCGGCGGCCGACTCCACGTTGGCCTCCGGCGAAGCGTGGGTCTGGAACCAGGCGCTGATGGACCTCGGCGCAGTCCTGTGCCGTCCGTCGTCGCCAGGCTGCGAGGTCTGCCCGCTCGCTGATGTCTGTGCCTGGCGGGGCCGAGGACCGGACCCCGCGCTCCGATCGGCCGGTGTGAGCGGCAGACAGGCTCGCTTCGACGGGAGCGATCGGCAGGCCCGTGGTCGGCTGATGGCGGCGCTCACCGAGGGGCCGGTCGCCGTCGCCCGGGTCGCTCAGGTGATCGGTCGCTCGGCCGACGTGGCCGACCGGGTCGTGAACGGCCTGGTCGCCGACGGGCTGTGCGTTCGCCACGGCGACGCGCTCCGGCTCCCATAGCGCACCGGCTCCCGTTGCGGTCCGACTCGCGAGAGGCATGTCTCGTCCCGCGGTTGGCCGCGCCTGGCACAGTGTCGGGGTGCACGATCGATCGACCGACCTCGAGAACCACGTCCGCCGGGCCGCCGATGCAACGGGGGTGCCGTACGAAGCGATCGAGTGCGATCCCGACCTCGCCGACACCGCGGCCTTCTGCCAGGCCTACGGGTATCCCCTCGCCATCTCTGCCAACACGATCGTGGTCGCGTCGAAAGCCGAGCCCCCGGTGTACGTCGCCTGCGTGGTGCTGGCCACCACACGACTCGACGTGAATGGTGCCGTCCGCCGCCGGCTCGGTGCGCGCAAGGTGTCGTTCGCCCCGGCCGAGGCAACCGCGGAGGTGACCGGGATGGTCATGGGCGGGGTGACGGCGCTCGGCCTGCCGGCCGGCCTGCCGATCTGGATCGATGCTGCCGTGATGAACTGCGATCGCGTCATCGTCGGCGGAGGGAGCCGTTCGCTGAAGCTCGTGGTGTCGCCGACCGCTCTTGCCGTGCTCGCCGATGCCACCGTGGTCGAAGGTCTGGCGACGCCGACCGAGACGTGAGCGACGTCGGCGCGCCGATCAATCGGGCGTGACGATCTGCGCCACGATCTCGGCGAAGGCGGCGTCGGCGTAGTCGCGCATCTCGGCGTCGGTCCGGTCCTGGATCGGATGCGGGGTGAACACCCGTGCGACCGACGGGAAGCCCAGGGATGCACTTTGGGCGACAGCTGCCGTGACGAACTCGGCGGACGCCACGAACACGCCGGGAACACCCCGGCGCTCGAGATCGACGATGTCGTGCACACTGCACGACGTGCAGCTGCCTCAATCGGCGAGCGCCTCGATCACCAAGGTGCAGTTGGTCGCGATCTCGTGACGCAGATCGACCGGTGCCGGCTTGGTGAAGGTCGGCTTCTTGTAGCGCTCGACGCGTGCTCCGGCTTCGACCAGACGCGCTTCGAGCCGATCGAGGAACACGTCGCCACGCGGCTTGGAGATGTCGAGCAGGCCGACGACCTGACCCTCGAGCGACGCCGGACGGGCGATGCGCGAACGCTCGACCACGTGCCGTTCGCTCCCCGGATCGAGGAGCACTCGTGCAGGCGGGCTCGATGCACTCACCGTGCTCATGGCAGGACCTCCTTGGTGACGGGTTGCGAGCCGATCTCCCCGTTGACCCACCCTCCAATCATGGTGGAGAACAGGCCCGCTCCGCCACCCGCATGCGCGAGCAGGATCCCCTCGGGGCGGAACTTCGGCAGCGTCGCGTCACGCAAGAACTCGGGCATCCCCTCGGCCATGCCGCCCGCGCCCCGAACGAGCTCGCTGCCGGGCAGTTGCAGTCGACCGTGCAGTTCGGCCAGCAGCCGGTCCCGGTCCCACCCCGCGTCGGCGAACACCCGGGCATGCTCGGGCCCGATGAGGAGCACCACATCGAATCCCATGACCAGCTTGGGATGGTGCAGGGTGCGCAGGTTCGCAGCGAGCGATGTGGCCAGGCTCTCCGGGTCGCGACTGAGTTGGTCGACGATGCAGCGTGGCCCTTCGCCGGCGAACACCGTGACGGCGTTGGCTCCCTCGCGGATGCCGCGGCTGGCTGCGAGCGACGTGAACGGCGAGCCCTCCTCGAGTTCGGGGAAGCAGAACGTGATCTTGCCCGGATTGCCGAACGTCGCCCGGTCGACCTCGCCCGGCCTGCCGCCGCCGACGTTGCGGATCACCAGTTGCACCGCTCGCCCGATCGTCAGGTTGGCGCGGTTGCCCTGCCCGAGCACGTTGCCCGCACCGTTCATGCCGATCGCACGCGTGCCGGGACCATTGCAGATGATGACGGGCCCGACCGGCATGGTCGTGGCGAGCACACCATGGATGTTGAACTCGTCGGTGCACACCGCCTCGACGGCAGCGATCACCCAGGGCAGGTATTCGGGCAGACATCCCGCCATCACCGCATTGATCGCGATCTTCTCGACCGTCACCTCGACCAGATCGGGTGGCACGACGGCGACGAGCTCGTCGGGCGCCCGACTGCTGCCCTGCAGCATTCGGAGCACGCGCTCCTCGGTGGGGGCAACGACAGGAAGACCATCGGTGAAACCCATCTCGAACAGGTACTCGACCTCGTCGTCGAGCTGTGCGAGGTGGAGCCGCCGCGAGCGCAACACGCTCCCGCCGAAGCGGGCGCGGAGCGCATCGACTCGATCGGGGTCGACGCTCATCGATCCGCAACCGGGGCGCATCGGCGGAAGCTCGTCGCCGAGCGTGGCCACCGATGTGAGCCGTCTCCACTCGTCGCGTGACCAACCGACGGTGCGTTCGATCTCGACGCCGTCCACCACCCGGATGAGCGTGGGAACCGTCTCGATCTCGTGGTGCCAGCTGACCGCCAGGTCGGCATCGTGCAGCGGACTGACGCTGTGCGGAAATGCCGGGTCGTCCTGGGTATAGACGGTGCACTCGAACTGGGCGAGGAGTGGTGCGACCATCCGGCAGGTCTCGCACTCCTCTTTGACGATCACCACCAGGCCGTCGGGGAGCGCCGGGACGTTCATGCGAGGAACTCGATCACACGCTCGTTGACCACATCGGGCCGCTCGAGTTGCAGGAAGTGCCCGCAGCCGTCGATCACCTCGATCGTCACGTTCGGGGTGACCATCGACCGGGCGCTCTCGGCCACCTCGGCCCCGATGCAGCCGTCATTGCTGCCGTGCAGGTACAGCATGGGTTGCGTGGGTATTCCCGAGGTCGCTGCCTGGACATCGGCGAGCTCGGGGTCGACCAGACCCGCGCCCAACGTGGCTCGGTAATAGCCCAGAGCAGCAGCAAGGTTGGCCGGCTCGCGCAGGCACTGCTTGACACGCTCGGCATCGTCGGTGCCGTCATGACCGGGCGACCAGTCGCGCCAGATCATGTCGATGAACGCCAGGTCGGCGGCGGGCACCACCATGTCGGCGAGCGGATGCTGGAAGAAGAACATGTACCAGCTGCGCTTCAACTGGTCGAGGTTGGTGAGGAAGGCCAGGCTGAGGGCGGCACCTGGTGGTACGGCCATGGAGACGACCTTGCTCCAGCGCTCGGGAGCGTGCACCGCGGCGCCGTGGGTTGCAGCGGCCCCCCAGTCGTGTCCGATGATCACCCCCGGCTGATCGCCGCCGAGCGCCTCGTGGAAGCCGATGGCGTCCATCGACAGCATGCCGGTCTGGTACCGGCCATCGGCTGGGACGGCGGTCGGTGCGTAGCCGCGCTGGAACGGCGCGACCGCCCGGTAGCCGGCCTCGGCGAGCCGCGGCAGCAGGTGCCGCCAACTGTGCGCGCTGTCGGGAAAGCCGTGGAGGCACAGAGCGAGTGGGCCGGACGTGCCCGCGCTGAGATAGGAGAACTCGACGTCGTTGACGGTGACACGGTGCTGTGCGATGTCGGACATGCCGTGCACCGTAGTGACCCGGTGCGTCTGCGTCGTGACGGTGCTGCGACGGACGTCACCGTCTGGGGCATTGAGGTCGCGAAGGACCCGTGCCTAAGGTGCCCACATCGGGGGATCGACGGCGATCACGGTCACGTTCCATGGTGTGCGAGGTTCGACACCGTGCCATGGCGATGACATCAAGCGGTACGGCGGGAACACGTCGTGCGTCTCCGTCGACGTGCCGGGCGAGCAGCCGATCCTG
>JBDKIV010000148.1:0-5306 GCA_039796935.1 Actinomycetota bacterium
GGTGTGACGATCGGCGCCCAGGTGGGCTATCCCGACCTTGTCGGGTTCGGACGCCGGTTCATCGACATGGAGTTCGGCGCCCTGGTCGACGCGCTGCTCTACCAGATTTCGGCACTCGAGGGCCTCGCCCGTGTCGAGGGTTCGAACGTCCGCTTCGTCAAGCCCCACGGGGCGTTGTACAACGCCATCGTCCATCACGAATCACAGGCGAACGCAGTGGTCGAGGCCATGATTCAGCACGGCGGTGCTCTGGCGCTGGTCGGGCTTCCGGGGAGCACGGTCGAGACCGTGGCGCGGCGTCGCGGCATCAGGTTCATCGGGGAAGGGTTCGCTGATCGGCGCTACACCCCCGATGGCAGGCTGGTACCGCGAAGCGAGGCCGACGCGCTGATCACCGACGACGAGGCTGCGATCGAGCAGGCCGTGCGCTTGGCCGGACGAGGCGTTGCGACCATCTGCGTGCACAGCGACACTCCTGGTGCGTCACGCATGGCTCGGTCGATCCGCGATGCGTTGGTCGCTGCGGGCTTCACCCTGGCACCCGTCGGATCATGAGCATCCCCCGACTCCTGCCGTACGGTCCACGCGCAGTGCTCGTCGAATATGACACCCTCGACGAGGTGATGGGAGTCACCCGGTCACTCGACCAGGCCGAGTGGCCCACCCTGGTCGAGGTGGTGCCGGCCTTGCGCACCGTGCTCGTCGTGCACGACGGATCGGGATTGCCCGACGAGGTTCGAGCACTCCTCCACGCCCCGCCCGTCGGCGAGCGACCCTCGCACACCAGGGTCGAGATCGCGGTCTCGTACGAGGGCCCCGATCTGATCGAGGTGGCGGATCGCTGCGCGATGACCGTCGATCGCCTGATCGCGATGCACAGCGAGGCCGAGTACGTCGTTGCGTTCTGCGGGTTCGTGCCCGGCTTCTCGTACCTCACCGGCCTGCCCGGGCCGCTCCATCTGCCACGACGACCCACTCCTCGGACGAGCGTGCCGAGCGGTTCGGTCGCCATCGCCAACGAGTACAGCGCCGTCTACCCGGCGGCCACGCCCGGTGGCTGGCACCTCCTTGGCCGGACCACGGCCTGCCTCTGGGACGACGAGCGTGAGCCACCGGCTCTGCTCGTGCCGGGCACGACGGTGACGTTCCGCCCGGTGTAGCAGATGTGGGATCGAACGAGCATGTTGCCCGTCACGCTGACGATCGTCGCCCCCGGCATCGCCTCGGGCATCCGCGATGCCGGGCGAGTAGGCCGTGCTCATCTGGGAGCTGGCCGTGGGGGAGCGGTCGACCTACGTGCGCTGCACCTCGCCAATCGGTTACTCGGCAATCCGGTCGGCTGGCCGGCGCTCGAGACCTCCGGCGGGCTCTCGTTCCGCCTCGAGCGGGCTGCCGTCCTCGTCGTCACCGGCAGCCAGGCAGCGATCGAGGTTCGCAATGGAGCGCCGCTCGGGTGGGGCACACCGACGGTCGTCGGCCCCGGTGCCGTGGTTCGTGTGGGACGCCTGCACCAGGGCGCGCGGACGTACATCGGCCTCCGCGGTGGGCTCATGACGACCGATGGTCACGCATCGTTGAGGCCAGGCACCCGCTTGGTCACCGGCCCGGAGCCATCCGATCCGGTGTCAACCGTGTCGGCGGTGCCGACCCCGTCGGACGCCGAGATCGTGCTCTGGCCGGGCCCCCGAGTCGATTGGCTGACGCAGCACGCTCGTGACGTCTTGACATCGTGCGATTGGAACGTGCGAGCCGAGAGCGACCGGATCGGTCTCCGCCTCGCAGGACCAGCGCTCGTCCGCCGACCTGGCGAACTGCCATCCGAGGGCGTGGTCGAGGGCGCCGTCCAGCTCCCACCGGACGGTCAGCCGATCGTGATGCTGGCCGATCACCCGACCACGGGCGGCTACCCGGTGGTCGCAGTCGTCGACCCCGACCATCTCTGGCTCGTGGCGCAACGGCCGGTGGGTTCCGTCGTGCGCTTCCGCTGGCACACAGGCCGACCCGGCCGGTGATCTGTCGACCCCGTCGAGACCGCTCGCGGAGCACCGGGTAGCGTGTCGCGATGGAGCGGCGGATCTACGGACTCGAGAACGAGTACGGAGTGACCTGTACGCTGCGCGGCCAACGTCGACTCAGCCCCGACGAGGTGGCTCGCTATCTCTTCCGCAGGGTGGTCAGCTGGGGCCGGAGCAGCAACGTCTTCCTCCAGAACGGGGCCCGTCTGTATCTCGACGTGGGCTCACACCCCGAGTACGCAACACCCGAGTGCGACAGCCTCTACGACGTCGTCGTCCACGAAAAGGCCGGGGAACGGATCCTCGAGAGCCTGCTCGTGTCGGCCGAGCAGCGTCTCGGTGAAGAGGGCATCCGCGGGACGGTGTACCTCTTCAAGAACAACACCGACTCGGCTGGCAACAGCTACGGGTGCCACGAGAACTACCTGACCACTCGCGACGACGAGTTGGGCCACTACACCGAGGTCCTCATCCCGTTCCTCGTCAGCCGCCAGATCTTCACGGGTGCCGGAAAGATCCTCCACACCGCACGCGGTCCGATCTTCACGATCGCCCAACGTGCCGAACACATCTGGGAAGGTGTCTCCAGCGCCACCACGCGGAGTCGCCCGATCATCAACACACGCGACGAACCGCACGCCGACGCCGAGCGGTATCGGCGCCTCCACGTGATCGTCGGTGACTCGAACATGAGCGAGTATTCGACCTTCGTCAAGATCGGCTCGACCGCGTGCATCCTGCGAATGCTCGAGGACCCGACCGTCGTCATGCGCGACATGACGCTCGAGAATCCGATCAGGGCCATACGTGACATCAGCCACGACACCACGTGTCGGCGACGCGTGCGCCTCGCGAACGGGCGCGAAGTGAGTGCCCTCGACATCCAACGCGAGTATCTCGACCGTGCGCTCAGGTATGCCGACACGAAGGGCTTCCCACCGCTCGAACAACGCGCCCTCGAGATGTGGGAGCACTGCATCTCGACCATCGAGCACGACCCCTTCAAGCTCGACCGAGAGGTCGACTGGGTGATCAAGCATCGGCTGGTCGAGGCCTTCCGCCAGCGTCACGACCTCCCGCTCGGCCATGCGCGTGTGCAGCTGCTCGATCTGCAGTACCACGACATCAGCCGTGGCCGGAGCCCGTTCTACAAGCTGCAGGACCGAGGCCTCGTCGAGCGAGTCTGCACGGACGCCGACATCGAGACCGCCGTCGACGACCCACCCCAGACCACCCGCGCCCGCTTGCGTGGCGAGTTCATCAAGAAGGCCAAGGAACGCAAGCGTGACTTCACCGTCGATTGGGTGCACCTCAAGCTCAACGATCAGGCCCAGCGCACCGTGCTGTGCAAGGACCCCTTCAAGAGTCGTGACGAGCGCGTCGAGAAGCTGATCGCCTCCCTCTGAGCCGCACCTGTGCCGTCGTTCGAAACACTCCGAGTCGTCGAGGTCCTGTCGGAGCGGACCGGTCTGCAACGTCTTCGCCTCGACGACGGAAGTCGCGCCTATGTGCTGACCGAACTCATCGGCACCGTTGCCGTCGGTGACGAGGTCGTCGTCAACACGACTGCCGTCGACCTCGATCTCGGCACCGGTGGCTGGCACGTCGTGCACTGGAACCTCTCGCGACGCTCGTTGCGCCGTCGTGGTCCCGGGCACATCATGAAGATCCGGTACACGAGTCTACAGACCGACAGTGGCAGTGCCGAAGAGCACCTCGGCGGATCGAGTGACGGTCGCGTTCCCAGCCTCGAGGGCTGCCCCGTACTCGTCGGCGGCCTGCACAGTCAGGTGGCCGTTGCCGCAGCGGTCATCGCTCGCCTTCGGCCGGGTACCAGGGTCTCGTACGTGATGACCGATGGCGCGGCACTTCCTCTTGCGCTCAGCGATCTGGTCGCCGACCTCGTCGAGCGCTCACTCCTGAGCGGCACCGTCACGGCTGGACATGCCTTCGGCGGAGACCTCGAGGCGGTGAGCGTGCCATCAGCGCTCGCGCTCGCGGTCCGAGAACAGCGCGCCGAGGTGGTCATCTGCGCGATGGGACCCGGCGTGGTCGGTACCGACTCGCCCCTCGGGACGAGTGCCGTCGAGGTCTCGGGCATCCTCGGAGTGGCCCAGCGCCTCGGCGGTCACGCCATCGCCGTGGCACGAGCCAGCAGCGCCGACCCGCGTCCACGCCATCTCGGGCTCAGCCACCACACGCGCACGGCCCTCGCCCTCTGCGAAGCCGTCGAGGTGGTGCTGCCACCGGAACTTGGTGACCAGGCGGTCGGCCTTGCGCCGCACCGCACCCTCGTGGTGGAGCCACCTGATCCTGCGGCGATCCTCGCAGACTCCGGCCTTCGGGTGACGACGATGGGCCGGGGACCTTCCGACGATCCGTTGTTCTTCCGATCGGTTGCTGCGGCAGCGTCACGTGCCGCCGACCTGGCGCGGGCGCGGGCTACGGTGTCGCACCGATGACCGAGGACGTGGCGAACCCGAACGTGCTCGATGCGTCAGCAGCCTCGAACCGGCGAGCGAAGAAGCGGGTCAATCCGCTGGTCGAGTGGCTGGTGGTCGTCGCCGTGGCGATCCTCTCGGCGCTTCTCGTACGGACCTACGTCGTCCAGCAGTTCGCAGTCGACGGTGACTCGATGCTCTCGACGTTGCACGACGGTGATCGCGTGCTCGTGAATCGGTTGAGCTACCGCCTGCACGAGCCCCGACGAGGCGACGTCGTGGTGCTCAAGCGTTTCGACAGCAACAGTTCGGAACGGGACCTGATCAAGCGTGTGATCGGCTTGCCCGGCGAGACCGTCGAGGTTCGCTCGTGCGTCGTCTACATCGACGAACGCCCGCTCACCGAGCCCTACATCGACCCGATCATCCAGCAGCGCGACGGATGCGGCGGCGACCAGACACCCGTCGAGGTCCCGGCCGATTCGGTGTTCGTGCTGGGAGATCATCGAGGTCGATCGAGCGACAGCAGAGTGTTCGGTGCCGTCGCCGACGATCTTCTGATCGGGCGGGCCTTCGTCATCATCTGGCCGGCGGGGGACTGGGCCTGGCTCTGACCGATGCCGGCCGCGTCGGCGGTCGAGGGATTCGCCTCAGGGACCGGGTGGGCGAGGGGCACCCAGTTCGGCACGGTAGGCATCGAGCATCCGGTCGACCCAGTCGCTGTAGACGCCGTCCAGGCCCATGCGCAGCGCTGGCCTGAGCACTTCGTCGAATTGCATGTCCCAGCCGAAGGCAATCCGGTCGAAGCGGTGGAACAGCGTGACGAGGCCGCCGTTCCAGTCCGTGTGAT
>JBDKIV010000149.1:0-8016 GCA_039796935.1 Actinomycetota bacterium
GAGCACGGTGTGGATGAGGGCACGACCGACGCGGCCGTTTCCGTCGGTGAAGGGATGGATCGTCTCGAACTGGGCGTGAACCACGGCGGCTTGGATCAGCGGTGCATGCGCCGCGCCGTTCAGGTAGTCGACGAGGTCGACCATGAGCGCTGGCACTCGATCGGGGTCGGGCGGCACGAAGTCGGCGCCGATCGGCGACCAGTCCGACATCCCGATCCAGTTCTGGACGGTGCGGAGCCCGTGATGCCGTGGCTCGTCGGGTAGCAGGGACTTGTGCAGGTCGGCGATGTGCTCGACCGACAGGACCTCCGCCTCGACCAGCTTGGTGGTGGCCTCACGAACGACGGTCATGTTGTTGGCGACGAGGCGGGCCTGGTCGCTGATCCCGCGGACGGATTCGGACTGACCGAGCTCGGCGAGCGCGACCTGCTGCGCCGATGGCGCGATGCCCTCGATCCGTGAGCTGGCGATGGCTTCGGACCGGAGCAAGAAGCGGGCGATCCCTGCGAGCCCCTCAGCCCCATCACCGTTGAGCGAGCGGATACCACGCTCGATCGTAGCGACCTTCCGTGAGACGACAGGATCGATTGCCAACGCTGTCCCATCGACTGAGTCAGGGACGTACCGCTGATACGTGCCAGAGCGCTGTTGTGCTCGTGGCACGCCCGAAGTGACGTCGGAATCCCCGTGAACCGACTCCCAAGCGGCCATCACGATCCTTTCACGACGTCGGGACGCATCAAAGGATGAACCATCAAAGTTGAACTGAAAGGGAGGGCGTGAACGGGAAGTGCAGATCGTCGCTCACATGACCCGTTCGTCGTGTTCGGGGTGGGAGGGGTTGGCGAGGATCCGCAGCAGTTCCTCGTAGCCCAGGTTCCCCCGCAGTCCTCGGGCGGACACGCTCGCCTGCCGTCGGCGCACGCCCCACGGCTCGAGGGTCCGGTCGCTCGAGCGGCGATCCGAATGACGGTGATCAGCGCTCGGTGCGGATGCCCTTCCAGAACGCAATGCGGCCGGCGATCTCCGCCGCTGCAGGCTTGGGCGTCGGGTAGTACCAGGCGGCGTCCTTGTTCTCGGCGGCGTTGAGGGTGACCGTGTAGTACGACGCGGTGCCCTTCCACGGGCAGACACTGGTGGTGGCGCTGTCGACCAGTACACCCGGGCGTACCGAGTCGGCCGGGAAATAGATGTTGCCCTCCACCACCACGACGTCGTCGCTCTCGGCGATCACCTCGCCGTTCCACAGTGCACGAGCCATGGCTTCCTCCTTCGTGTTGTTGTCCGTCGACCACAACACCATGGCTCGCCCATGGATGCCAATTCGAAGCCCCGTGCCTGCGTGGCTCGATCGACTTCAACTCCCCCGCCGTCGGAGGGCAATGCGGTCGAGACCGTCCGTTCCTCACACGCTCTGGACGGCCTCGAGGACGACACCCTCGATCACTGCGTCGAACGGCTACCAGCGCCGAGCACATCCATCAGCCGTGAACAGGAAGCTCCATCAACAGGTGGGACATCCCACTCGAATGGATGGCCGCCGACAGAGATGTCGGCTGACGACGACCACGAGCGTCGATGGTCCACCACTGAACTCCCGGACGACGATCGAGGTCTCGCAACAACGAACACAGCGGATCCCACGACGACCCGGCATGCACGTCCTTCAACTCGATGTCGATCAGTTGCACACGGCGCTCATCGATCAGACGGGTCATCCCGGCCAACACGGCGTGCTCGAAACCCTCCACGTCGATCCTCACCAAGCGGATGAACCCGAACTGGGCCAGCAACTCATCGAGGCACACGACCGACACCGAGAACGTCTCGACATCATCGGCCGACTCATCAGCAGCGGACTGCAGGCTTCCCCTGCTCCGATGGGACCGCCGAGCTGACAGCACTCGCTGCTCGGACACGGCACCAGCAGCGACCTCGTGGACGATCACCTCGGCACCAAGGCCCATCAACTGATTCATGGACAACGAATCGCGCAGCAACCGGACACAAGATGGATTCGGCTCGATCGCAACCACCCGTCCCGTTCGACCGACCCGATGAGCCATCTGCAACGTGAAGAACCCGATGTTGGCACCGACATCGACCACAACATCACCATGGCGAAGCTCGGACGCCAAGAACTCGAAGAACGCGGTGTCGTAGACGCCCTCGACCACCAGTGACGGAGTGAGAGCAAGGTCATGATCCTCGGCCAAGATCGGAAAACCGCCGCGTGTCTGCACCAGCAGACGTGACTCGCCAACCGGAGTCGCGTGCGGAAGCGGCCTGTGCCGACGCGGCTCGACACGGTCCCAACGTTTCGTAATGTCGCCAGCCATCGACTTCACTGCGCGCGCACCACCACGCACCCAACGACCCACAGCGTGGTTCGAACGCTCGACCCGAGACGGAGACGACGGCAACCAACTCTTCGCCCAATGATGCACTGCATAGGCCCCAGGAAAACTCACGTGTGACAAGTCACCCTGCGTGTACGAATAGGGATACAAAGCTTCTCGCGGAAGCACTCGAACGTCGAGACCATCACGAGCAATCACCCGACGAACGCAACGCGTGAAGAACTCGGGTCCCGTCCGCTGGTTGGTCGGTGCCCCAGTTCGGGCGGAGAACGACTCCGGCAGCTCGTCGATGACGTAGCGCAGCACGGGATGACCGGGAACTCCTGCGAACCAGCCGTTCGCGTACACCGACGGCGTCTCCTCCCCGACGACGAACTGCGCGCCGACCAGGAGCGGCGCGATGTTTCGCAATGGCTCGACGTCACAGTCGACGTAGACCCCGCCCTCGCGATGAACGATCTCGTAACGGGCGATGTCGGCCTTCTCGGCGAAGTTGGCGGCGGCATCGAACTCGCTCCGGTTCTCGAGAAACCCGAGGTCGTCGTCGCCCCACACCCGCACCTGCCATCCCGGATGCAGCTCCTGCCACTGACGAACGTACCGGTCGAATCGAGAAGGCATCGCCCCACCCAGCCAGACGAAATGAAAGGTGCGGGGGATGCTGCTAGCGACGGTCATCAGGTCTCCGAGGGCTCCTGGCGGAATTGGACGCGCCCGCGATCCGAACGCGTCCACTCCATTATGTGATTGGGCGCGGGCCATTGCAGGCTCGGCGCGCACTCGATGTGCCTGCCCGTCGCCACGAGCACCATCCTCACCGTTGGTCGACGTGCTCCTCCCGATCCGGATCTACGCACACATGAGGTCTTGCCAGTGGTCACGCCATAGGCTCGCACGCGCAGCAAGGCGGAGAGAGGTTTCCCTACCTGCGCCTGACTGCCAGAACCTGATTCCGGCAGCCATTGACACCTAAACTCGACCACGAATGCACGGCAAGACGGAAACTCCGGACGCAGGAAAGCCCGACGTCACCGTCGTCATCCCCGCCCTCGACGCGTCATCCACGCTCGCAGTCCAGCTCCTCGCTCTTGCCCGCCAGGTGGACGCACCCCCGTTCTCGGTGATCGTCGTCGACAACGGCTCCCAGGACGCCACCGCAGCGGTGGCACTGTCGTGCAACAGTGACCAGCTGTCGGTCTCCGTCGTCCACGAACCAAACCGAGGAATCAACCGCGCTCGCAACGCGGGCATCGAAGCCGCATCCGGCTCGACGATCTTGCTCTGTGACGCCGACGACAGGGTCGGAGACGCCTGGGTTCGTGAACTCGCAGCGAACGTGAGCGATCACACATGGGCAGTCGGATGCGCGCTGGTCGTGCCCCGCCCAGGTCAGCCCATCGAGCCACTCTGGAGGCACGGCCAGCTCATCCGCCCGGACTGCAAAGAGCCGTACTTCGACAACACCCTCGGCGGAAGTTGCGGATTCAGCAAGGCCATGTGGCGACACATCGGTGGATTCAACCCACAACTGAATGGACCCGGCGACGAGCACGAGTTCTTCATGCGTGCACACGGCAGCGGGTACCGTCCCGTTGTAGTCGACGCTGCCGTCATCGAGTATGTACGACCAAGCGAACGCCACATCTGGCTTCGCCTCCAGTACACGAAGGGCGTTCACAACAGCATCGCCGCACGCGCGGAAGGCGGCACCGCACTGCGCCTCATCTGCAGACCCGCCACGGTGATCCGGTTGATGCTTCGAACCGTGCTGTCGACCCCCCGATACATACGCAACAGCGAAGACCGCTGGAGATGGCTCGGGCGACTCAACATGCTCACGGGACGGCTCGTCGGCTGGATCCGATATTGAGATCGAGCTCTGGCCTCCGGCTCTGCGGACAACTCCCGCTCACCCACCGGTAGCCTCGACCAGCTCGGTGGTGGCCGCCATCGGCGAGCGCACTCGCACCCTGCGACTCAGCACCGGCGTGACGCTGGGCGCGAACCTCGATCCGTTACGCATCGCCGAGGACTACGCCACGGTCGATCTGCTGTCGGGTGGTCGGGTCGAGCCGGTGCTCGGACGCGGCACGTTCTTCCCGCACACGTTCCTGTTGATGTTCGACATGGGCGGCATGCCGCACACCGATGTCGCCCGCACGATCGAACTCGTCGGTGCCGAGGTGATCCCGCACCTGTCGTGAACGCTGTCGGTCGACGATCACCTGAAGCGCTGCTCGGCGCGCACCCGCGCACCGGGCCTGGGCCGCAGGTCGATGGGATACCACACGAGGTGTTGAAAAACTTCTAGAGTTCTCCGTCGCTCGGGCATGAGGTCCGAGCGTGGTCAGAAGATGCCGAGGGTGATGTGACGAAGACGAGGAAGCGGCGTGTGAGCTGGATGTGGCTCGCAGTCATGCTGGGAGTGAGCGTCGGGGCGCTCGCCGCGTGTGGAAGCGACGACGCTCCACTTGGTGATCAGGTGCAACTCGAGGTGCTCGGCACGCTGAAGCCCGCCGACGACCCGGCTTCATCGGCTGCCGAAGTGACGGTCGGCCTCTACGGCGTCAATGCCTACGACCTCGACGTCGCGGCGAACACCTTCTACCTCAGCGGGTACATGTGGCTCCGCTGGTCGGGTGACATCGATCCGTTGGCGACGCTCGAGATCGCCAACGTGGTCGAGGAGTGGGGCGTCATCATCAACCCGCTGAACGAGGAGCCCGAGGTGCTGTCGAACGGCGACAATCTGATGCCCCTGCGCATCCAGGGCCGCTTCTTCCAGCCGTTCGATCTGCGCGACTATCCGCTCGACAGCCAAGAGTTGACCCTGCTCATCGAAGACTCCACCAACACCGAAGACGCTGTGGTCTACGTGCCCGATGTCGAGGGCTCCGGCCTCGATGCGAGCTTCCAGGTCCCCGGTTGGAAGGTGGCAGGTTTCACCTCCGAGCAACTCACCCACGAGTACGGCACGTCCTTCGGGTCTGAAGAAGCATCGTCGTCGCAGTATTCGACGCTCAAGATGTCGGTGCAGATCGAGCGCGTGAAGAACCTGTTCATGTGGAAGTTGCTGCTGCCGGTCCTGTTGGTGCTCGGCACCAACTGGTTGGCACTGATGCTGCACCCGCGCCTCATCGAGGTGCGTACGGCGATGCCGGCCACGGCGCTGCTCACCACCGTGTTCCTCCAGCAGTCGTCGCTCGATGCCTTGCCGCAGGTGTCGTCGCTGGTCTTGATGGACCTCATCTACGTGGTCGCCTACGTGCTGATCGTCGTGACGTTCGCGCAGGTGATCTGGGCGAACAACCGCATCAAGCACGACGACGTCGACGGCAGTAACACATCGAGGATCCGCAGGATCGACCGGATCAGTCTGGCCGCACAGGTCGTCGTCGGCCTCGGGGTGATGGCGATCATGGTGATCAGCCGCCTCTGAGTTCGGCAGCACGCGTGGTTGGGTGGTCCGGCCGGCGAACCGTCTCAGCGGAAGTGGGCAGCTCGCATTCGGACGACCGATGCCAGTTCTTGGGGAATGGCGTCGAGTTCTCCGGTCATCGCATCGACGGTTGCGGTCGCCTCGGCGCGGGCGACGTCACTGTCGAGCATCCAACCGGCCGCTTCCGCGACCACGTCGTCGATGGTGACCTTGCTGAGGACGGTCTGGGTGTTGACGAACATCGCGGCGCGGTCGTTCAACGTGGGGAACAGAACGGTCGGGACCGTGCCGTACAGAGGTGCGAGTTCGACGGTACCGGCGCGGCGGTGGATGAGGCTGACGTTCTTGGCATGAGCGTCCACGTTGCCGATCACGGTGTTGAAGGTGACGTACCGGACGAGGCGTCGAAGTTCGGCGACGGGGTCGACGGCGTACCGTTCCAGGAGATCGGCGACGTTGGACAAGCCTGGGCCTCCGCCCCGTTCGTACTTGGCGCCGCCGTTGTTCGCTTCAGCGTCGTGGCCAAGTGCTTGGCAGACGTCTTCTTGATGGATGCGGCTCACCTCGCGGTCGGCGCCGATGGTCCGGTCGTAGCGTTCGACGATGATGCAGTCGATACCTGCGACGGTGACGACGTCGACGTCGACGGTGGTCAGCCCGACCCGACGGGCGAGCCGCATGGCGGCGGCTTCGGCTGCGACAAGGCCGGGGAAGCGGCGGTCTTCGACCTTGAGGATGTGCGTGGATGGGCGGCCGCCGGTCGGCCGGAACCAGGTATCGGCGTCGCGAATGAGCAGCAACTTGTTCTGGAGTCCTGGTAGGGAGAGCTCGCTGTCGTCGTGAATGGCGAGCGGCATCGTCTCCAGACCTTCCACATCGCCAGCGAGGCTGGCGTCGTCGTAGGCAACGGCTCCCCCCGGCCGGCCCGACGGGTCGTCGCCTTCGGGGAGCACGGTGACGGCACCGGCGACGTCGCGTCCGTAGCGGGCGAGGAGCCCATGAAGGTCGGTGACGCTGATCTTGGCGCGTGCGGCGACACGGGCGAGGTGCGGTTCTTCGGGGAGCAGGCCCCGGAAGTACTCGCGTGGGTCGAGCTTCTGGGTCGACAGCGGCAGGGAGCACGACAGCAGGGGCGTGTTGCCGGGCCACGTCTCGAGCGCCTCGGCGCTGTAGCGCATGGCGAGGTGGTACGGCTTGCCGTTGGTTGTCAGTGTGGCGATCCGGACGCCGTGCAGCCAGACAGCGAGCGGCTCACGCTTCGCCATCGGGAGCCTTTGCGGGGATCACGACGAGGTCGCCCCCGAGACGGCGAACGATGCGCAGCACGATCGTGAACGATCGACTCATTCGGCCCCGCTCGAGCTGGGCGATCCAGTCGCGGCTGGTGCCGGCTCGTGTCGCCGCCTGTTCCTGGGTGAGTCCTTGGGCGCGTCGGAGCTCCCCTACGGCGCGTCCGAGATCTTCCGGGGACCTGACGACGAAATGCTGATCGTTCGGCACCCCAACCTCCTCCTGGGTGACAATATCGTCACGCTCACGGCAATCACCCGTGCTGTGACGACATCGTCACACAATGAGGTTCCTGGTGTACATGACACTGTGGAGGATTGGCCGGGGAAACGGTGTCCGACCCCGTGCCGAGTGTCAGGGAAGCACGCTGCCCGGAGGCAACTGCAACAGGATGCCGTTGCGCACCGTGATGTCTGCCTGATCCGCGCGGATCTCGCTGTCGGTGAGCGCCTCGAACTGCGGGGTCTCCCACGGCTGCTTGTCGTCCATGACCATGTCCTTCCACTGCCTCGCCGGTTCCGGCGAGAGGCGTAACCGTACTCGACACGAGTGGCAGCAGTGAACCTCTCGATGCTGCTCCGGCCGCCCAGCCGGCGTACGCAGCGATCGGGCTCAGTCGACTCGCTGCACCCGCTGGCGGTGATCCGAGTGGTTGTCACCATCGATCCGCGGCGACCTGGTGCCGGTGATCGTGTGGACCTTCGTCTCTCCCCCCGTCACGGGCAGGGCGTGTATACGGGTCTCGCGCTCGAAGTGATGTGAACGGCTCGCGTTGCGGTAGTAGCTCCACAGTCCGGCGTAGAGCGCACCGGCCCCGGCTGGGCCGAGCAGCAGCAGCCAGCCCGGGCCACCGTCATCGTTCGCGACCAGCGCCACCGACATGGCTTGTGACAACACGGTGGCCACCATCACGCCGCCGCCAGGATC
>JBDKIV010000150.1:0-11721 GCA_039796935.1 Actinomycetota bacterium
CAACTCACTGGCCACCGCAATGAACAGTCCGTTCTGAGTTCCGAAGTGACGAGTGATGTACCCGTGGTTCAAACCCGTGACCTCGGCGATCAGACGATGCGTCACATCATCGATCGGGTGCTCCAACAGCAGGTCCGTGGTGGCCTGCACCAAGAGCTCCGATGTCTGCGCCGCTGATCGCCGTGAACGCCTCGTCGTTGACATGCCTCGGAAGATAGCCCGACGACATCCTGCTGCAACTGGCCGCTATCTGCGCCGCCACGACGATCTTCAAGCGCACCATCACCAACCGGTTCCAACTGCCGGGACGTGTCGACCCGGACCGACGCTCTGTTCGGACCCATGGAGATCCGCAGTGTTTCGTGACCGTCGAACCTTCGAGGGCGACCGCAGCACTCTCCCTCACATCCTCCCCTGAGGGAGCGTCACACAGGGTTTGCGAGCTCGGCGACGAGGCGCCCGTGGTCGACCACCAGACGCCCGTCGAGCTCGACGGTGCAGTCACGCATCGGCAGATCGAAATGACCCGCCGTGAACCGCCCGGCGGTCTCGTTGGCGCCGGTGCTGTACAGGACGTTGCCCGCCCACGCCCGCGCCTCGGTACCCCAGGTCTCGCGGCGGTCGTAGAGCTGCGACGCATCCCATCGCGCGGCGGGGTTCATCCCCCACCCGATGTGGCTGGTGGCCCGGCTCTCGCGGTCGCCGAACGCCTCGAGGTACGAACGGAACAGGATGGCATCGGCCCCCGTGCCGCCGATCGTCTCGATGTGGTCGTCGACGATCTCGAGGTGGATGTGCGACTCGAGCACCCGGTTGAACGTGAGGTTCATGTCGCCCGGCGCCATCACGATCGTGCCGGACACGGTGTGCGCAGCCGGGAAGGCGAGGACCAACCCACCCGGCCAGTGGGCGATCGACCCCGGCCCGTCCGTCACCCCGGTCGACCCGGCGGTGAACGCCCCGGCCAACTCGACGGTCAGGTCGGTCCCGGCGGGCGAGGTGATGCGCATGGTCGACGCAGCCCGGAGCCACTCGTGGCCGAGCGCCACACGACGGGGGAGGTCGTCGTCCCAGCGCAGACGTTCGAACACCTCGGGATGCTCGTTGGAGATCATCAGCACCCTCGCCCCGCCGCCGAGGATCCGGCCCAACTCGGGAGCGTGGAGCAACCCTTCGACGGTGCAGTCGATGACCAGGTCGCTCGATGCGAGCGCAGCGACCGCAACCGGGTGACCGGCGATGGCCTGCGAGGCGCCGGTCGAACGGATCGGCACGGGGTGCGCCGACGCCGGGGTCGCCAGCACGAGGTCGATCACCCGGCCGCCGAGCGACTGGGCGGCCAGTCGTGCCGTCTCGACGAGGGACGGTCTGCTCTGGCTCTCGCTGAGCAGCGTCACCGTCTCGCCGGCGGTGAGTCGACACCGTTCGAACTGCGCCCGGAAGCAGTCGATGAAGCGCCACTCCGTGGAGCCCGTGCGTGCCGGGTCGCCGCCGCTCATGCCCGATACCCCACATGGGCGCGGATGGCCTGATCGACCGCTGCGGCCGCCTCGACGTTGAGGAGGTGGCCGGCCCCGGCGATGACCTCGACGCGAGCCCCCGGGATGTGCTGCGCGAGTGCCTCCGAGTAGGCGACCGGGGTCTCGTCGTCGCACGCACCGACGAGACACAGCGTGGGTGTGCGGATCGAGCCGAGCACGCTGCGGCTGTCGTGGGTGACCAGACAGTCGATCGACCGGCGCAGCGCATCGGCGCTGATCCGCCCCATCGCCGCCCGCTGACCCGCCAGCGCCTCGGGCGTGATCGACGGGCCGGCGATCGCGCTGAGCACCCGTTCGCTGAAGTCCGCCGGCTGCTGGCCGGCATCGAGCGGGGCCAGTCGGGCCGCGCGCCAGTCGTCGGGGCGGGTGCCGTCGAGACCGAACGCCGGGCTGCTCGACAGCAGCGTCAAGGTGGCGACGACGTCGGGATGCGACGCGGCGAGGTACTGCGCGATCATCCCGCCCATCGAGATGCCGACCACGTGCGCCCGACCCGCGGGGCCGATCAGCGTTCGGATCCAGTCGGCTGCGGCATCGGCGAGGTCGGAGAACCGGACCGATGGCACCGGGAGCGGGGCCGAGCACCCGTAGCCGGGCATGTCCCACGCCGCCACACGGAACGCATCGGACAGCTCGGCGAGCTGCGGCTCCCACGAGATGCGGCTTCCGCCCAGGCCGTGGAGCAGCACGATCAGCGGGCCGGCGCCGGCTTCGCGCCAGGCCACCGGCTCGGCATCGTGGTCTCTCGGTTGGTGCATCCGGGCGAGTATTGCAGACGTCCGTTGTTTGTCAACAGTGTTGACAAACGATGACCTGTCTGGTGGGATTCGGCGATGACTGCGAGCGTGGAGCACGACACCGGAACCGGACAGATGTCGCGTGACGACATGGTCGGGCTGGTCCGGGCGATGGGGCCCGTGATGGAGGAACGGGCGGTCACCTACGACCGAGAGGCGCGCTTTCCCTCCGAGAACTTCGCCGACTTCCGCGCCAACGGCCTGCTCGGCGTGTCGGTTCCCACCCGCTACGGCGGACTCGGCGCCAGCTACGCCGACTACGTGCGCGTCAGCGAGGAGGTCGGCAGGCACTGCGGCGCCAGCGGGCTCACGTTCAACATGCACAACGCGACGATGCTGTGGTGCGGCGAGGTCGCCGACATGCTCGACATGACCGCCGAGCAGCGCGACCTGCACGAGGAGCGCCGAACGGCGATGTTCCGCGGTGTCGTCGAGGACGGCCACATCCACTCGCAACCCTTCTCGGAGGGTCTCGCCCCGGGGGCCACCACCGGCGTCGCCACGCGCGCCGTCCCCGTGGAGGGCGGATGGCTCGTGTCGGGCCGCAAGATCTTCGCATCGCTGTCGGGTGCGGCCACCTTCTACAACGTGACGTGCCAGGTGCCGGGCGAGGACGAGATCCGACTGCTCGGTGTGCCGGCCGATGGCGACGGCGTGACCATCGTCGACGACTGGGACCCGCTGGGCATGCGCGGCACCGTGTCACGGACGCTGCTGATGCAGGACGTGTTCGTCCCCGAGCGCAACGAGTGGATGCCGGTCGGCCTGTACAACCAGGCGGCCAACCGGTACCCGTGGTTGTTCCTCTCGCTGTGCCCGAGCTACCTCGGCCTCACCGGCGGCGTGCTCGACATCACCCGGCGATATCTGCGCGGCGAGCTTCCCGGCCAGGCCGCCGGGGCGCGTCGCGATCACCCGGTGAAGCAGATGGGCTGGGCGCAGATGCAGCTTCGGCACCAGCAGTCACGGGCCCTGCTGTACCGGGCCGTCGACGAGGCGGTGCTCGACCCGACCGCCGACCAGTTGAGCACGGGCTGGGCTGCAGCATTCACCGTGATGGAGCACGCTGCCGAGGTCGCCAGTCTGGCGATCCGGGTGTGCGGCGGGCAGTCGATGCTCAAGCACCTGCCGCTCGAGCGGCTCTATCGCGACGCGCGCCTCGGCAGCACCATGCTGCCGTGGAGCGCCGAGGTCTGCCTCGAGCGGCTCGGTCGCGCCGGCCTGTTCGAGTGACACGCCGGTGGGCCGCCCCGCTTCCCTCAGCCGCGAACGCATCGACGCGGCGGCCGCCGAGATCGTCGAACGTGACGGTGTCGAGGGGTTGACGGCGCGCCGATTGGCAGCAGACCTCGAGTGCGACCCGAGTGCGCTGTACCGCCATTACAGCGGCATGGACGAGTTGCGGCGCCGGGTCGGCGACCGACTGCTCGGCTCGGTGCGCACCACACGGCGCAGTGATGCGAGCTGGGATGCGACCGTGCGCCGAATCTGCGTCGACCTGCGCCGCGTGCTGCTCGCCCACCGTCACCTCGCCGCCCTGGTGCAAGGGGCACCGACCCGGCTGCCCAACGAGATCCGGATCACCGAGGCCCTGCTGGCCGAACTGCTCCGCGCGGGGCTCGCGCCGCGACAGGCCGCCGACGCGTACCACGCCCTGATCGAGCTGACCATCGGCTCGGCGGCCATCGACGCCGAGGTCGCCGACCTCGGGCGGACAGGGGCGGCCGCCACGTACCGCTCGTGGCGCGACGACTATCGACGCCTCGATCCCGCCGACCTACCGGCGCTGTCGGTGGTGGCCGAGCACCTCTACCGAGGCACGGCCGCACAGCGCTTCGAACGTGCGCTCGACGCAGTCATCGCCTCGATCGCACCCGACGACTGACCACGGGCGGGGTTCGCCACCAGGTTGGCGACAATCCCATCACTCATGGCCAGGGAACACCCAGTGCCGTCGCCGCCGAGCTGAGCTTCATGACGAGGCGGTACGGCTGACCGGGAAGTCGCTCGAAGTCGTGGCGCTCGTAGAACGAGCGGGCCGGATCGTCGATCGCATCGACCACCACCACACGCCCACCGACCCGACGAGCGGCAACGACGATCAACTCGAGTGCCGCAACGAGCAGCTCAGCTCCCAGTCCGCGTCCCTGCACCGACGAGTCGAGGGCGAGCTTGGCCAGCAGCACCGCCGGTATGTGCTCGGACGCGCCCCGCCCCAGGCGTACGGGTGCGTCTCCTCGGCCGAGCAGGTGGGGTGCGATCGCGAAGTAGCCGACCACGTCTCGATCGTCGTCGACCAGCAGGTAGGTCCGCGTGCCGTGGCCCGTCGCGGTGTGCGCATGCCGCTGCAGCCATTCGTCGAGTGCAGGACTTCCGCTCGTGAACGCGGTGAGCGACTGATCGCTCAACGGTTCGATGCGGTGGGTCACTGTGTGGTGATTCGGGGGTTCCGGCGCGCCGTCGCCACCGCTCGGGTGAGACGGGGAACGGCATCCGGCTCGTCGAGCACCGCCACGAGACGGTCGAAGTACTCAACCGGTGTCGTCGTCACCATCGATGCCGCAAGCACCTGGTCGGCGCGCTCGACCGCGGCGCTGACCACGAACGTCGACGACGACGTACCGGTGATCGCAGCAGCGCGGTCGATCAGCGCGCGCTCGTCGGGCGACAGTCGCGCCTCGATCCGATCCGTCTTGGTCGCCATCATTCCTCCAACATCATGTACGGAGGATTGTACGGCACACGCCCCTCGGCGCACGCAGCAGCCGGGCGGAGCACTCAGTCGCGGCGCGGCGGGCGGATGCCGCGGAACTCCCAATCGCCGCCCAGGGCGGTCGAGCGGACCTCTTCGCTCTCGGTGGGCTGCGCGCCCACGTCGTCACGGATGGGCGTCGGGCCGGTGACGACGGTGTTGGTGAGCGCGCCGAGCCCTTCGACCTCGACGGTCACCACGTCTCCCGGCTGGACGGGTCGGCTGTGTGCCGGCGTGCCCGAGAAGATCATGTCGCCGGGCAACAGCGTGATCGTGCGGGCGAGGTCGGCGACCAGATAGTGCATGTCCCAGGTCATCTCGTCGGTCGAGCCGTCCTGGCGCACCTCACCGTTCACCAGGGTACGGATCCGCTTGTGGCGGAAGTCCCAGTCGGTGACGAGCGTCGGACCGACCGGGCACAGGGTGTCACTGCCCTTCACGCGCAGCATCGACCCGGCATCGGTGTCACGGAAGTCATGGAGCCCGAAGTCGTTGCCGATGGTGTAGCCGGCGATGTGGTCGGCGGCTTCGTCCGGGCTGACGTTGCGACACGTGCGGCCGATGACGATCACCACCTCGCCCTCGTAGTTGAGCCACCGGCACCGCTCGGGGCGCACCACGTTGCCGCGGTGCGTGTTGAGCGACGAGGTCGGCTTGTGGAAGTAGGTGGGCGTCTCGGTGAGCGTGATCTGGAACTCGCGTACACGGCTGATGTGGTTGAGGTGCACGCAGAGGATCTTCGACGGCTCGCTGGGCGGCAGGTACACGGCCGACGACTCGAGCACGCGGCGGCCGTCGCCGGCGACGAGCTCGTCACCGTCGGGCACGACGGTGGTGACGACGCCGTCGAGGAGGATGCGGCTGAAGCGGGCCATGGGGTCTCCTGGTGGTCGGTGCCGAACACGGCACGGAAAATCGTTTGGTTCCTAACGATTATGCTGCATCCGCATGACCGCCGGATTCATGTTCCCACGCAGCGCCACGGGCCGCGCCTCTCTCGTGCCACCACCGCCCTGGCACTACAGCGGGCAGATGCTCACCATCGAGTACCGGACCGACCCGGCGGCCGTGGCCGAACTGCTCCCCTCGCCGCTCGAGCCCGCCGACGACGACCCGGGCGCGGTCGCGGTCATCTGGGCCGACTGGCAGAGCTGCAGCGACTCGTTCGAGGAACTCCTCGACCCGGTGCGCAGCCAGTACATGGAGACGTTCGTGGTGGTCCGCTGCAAGTACCAGGGACAGCACTACAGCCGCTGTGTCTACATCTGGGTCGACAGCGACTTCGCCATGGTGCGCGGCCATCACCAGGGCTACCCGAAGAAGCTCGGCCAGCTGCACCTCACCCGGGCCGTGCGGGTCGGCAAGGCAGGGCCCCGGCTCGAGCCCGGCGGCCGCTTCGGGGCGACGTGCTCGGCCAACGGACGCCGGCTGATCGAGGCCGGGTTCACCATCACCGGCACCTCCGAGTCGGCCGGGTTCGTGAATGCGCTGCCGATGCTGCACCACCGGTACATGCCCGCCATCGAGAGCGACGGCACCGACAGCCTGCACGAGCTGGTCACCATGCGCGGCTTCGACGCCGAGGTGGGCCCGTGCTACTCGGGTGATGCGACGATCTCGCTGTTCGACTCGCCCGTCGAAGAGCTCACCCGCCTGGCACCACGCGAGATGATCGGCGGCTTCTGGCGCGAGGTCGGCACCTCGTGGCGGGCCGGCACGACGCTCGAGCGGGAGAACCTGTCGTGAGCGCCGCGAACGAGCGGATCGACCTCGACCTCGGTCCGGACGACGCCGACATCACCGACCCGGACTGCTACGTGCAGGGCGTCCCGTACGCCACGTTCGAGCGGCTGCGCACCACCGACCCGGTCAGCTGGTGGGACGAGACCGACGGCTCCGGCTTCTGGGCCGTCACCCGCTACGACGATCTGCTGCAGGTGAGTCGGCAGGTCGACGTGTTCTCGTCGGCGCAGGGGATCACCCTCGAAGAGATCACCGGCGACGACTTCGAGGCACGCCGGAACATGCTCGAGTACGACCCGCCCGAGCACACCCGCTATCGACGGCTCGTGTCGAAACCGTTCGCCCGGCGCGAGGTCTACGCCTACGAGCAGGCGATCCGACTGCTCGCCCGGTCGGTGGTCGACGAGGCACTCGCCGGACCGGACACGTTCGACTTCGTCGACCGGATCGCCAAGCAGCTGCCGATGCGCATGCTCGGCCGGCTGCTCGGGGTGCCCGACAGCGACGGGCCGTGGCTGGTCGAGCGAGGCGACGCGCTGCTCGGCAACTTCGATCCCGAGTTCACCGACCATCCGGTCGGTCTGGTCGACACCGACGAGTTCAAGCACATCCCGTTCCGTTCGCCGGCGGCGCTCGACCTGTACCGATACGCATAACAACAGGCCGAGCAGCGCAGGCGGCACCCCACCGATGACGTCATCAGTCGCCTCCTGGCCCCCACCATCGACGGCGAGCAGCTCAGCGAACGCGAGTTCAAGAACTTCTTCGTGCTGCTCGTCAGCGCCGGCAACGACACCACCCGCTACACGATGGCGTCCGGGATGAAGGCCCTCATCGAGCACCCCGAGCAGCTGGCCGAGCTGCGCGATTCGATCGGCAAGGACCCGACCGTGATGGACCGTGCCGTCGAGGAGATCCTGCGCTGGGCGACGGTGACGATGCACTTCCGGCGCACGGCGACCCGCGATGTCGAGTTGCGCGGCCGGACGATCGCGGCGGGTGACAAGGTCGTCATCTGGTTCGCCTCTGCCGACTTCGACCGCGACCAGTTCGCCGAGCCCTACCGCTTCGACATCCACCGGACCCCGAACGAGCACGTCGCGTTCGGTCGGATGAGCCCGCACCTGTGCCTCGGCGCACAGTTGGCCCGGATGGAACTGAAGGTGCTGTTCGAAGAACTGCTGCCGCGTCTGGCCGACGCGACGATGGCGGGCCCCGTCGACCGGCTGCGATCCAACTTCATCGCCGGCATGAAGCGCGTCCCGATCCGCGTGTCGCTGGCGTAGCACGCCCGGCACCCGGCCAGGCCGCATCGCGATCATTCGTACCCAAACGATCGCGATGCGTTACTGTGGCCCAGTTCAGATTGTCCAAGGGGGAGATGATGAGGAAGCAGTTCCTACCTGCGGCGGTTGCCGCGATCGCGCTCGTGCTCGCAGCCTGTGGTGGCGACGACGAGACTGCCGACACGACCGCCGACACGACGGCAGCGCCCGACACGACCGCCGACGGCGGTGAGGGCACCGAGACCACCGCGGCGCCCGCCGGTGACTGCACGCTCGAGACACCGCTGAAGATCGGCTTCGCAGCCGACCTCGGCGAGCTCGGTGCATTCTCGGACCAGCCCGGCAGCGAGGCCGCACAGGTGCAGGTCGATCTGATCAACGCTGCGGGCGGCGTGGGCGGTCTGCCCATCGAGTACTCCGTGAAAGACGTCCAGGGCGACCCGGCCGCAACCCAGCGCGCCGGCCAGGAACTGCTCGACTCGGGCGTCAACGCCATCATCGGGCCCCCGTTCGCCAACACCGGCCTGCCACTGCTCGACACCGTCAACGGTGCCGTCCCGATCGTCTTCATGGCCTCGACCGACCCGGCACTCGCCGATCCGAGCCGGGGCGCCTTCCTCGCCAGCTTCAGCGACCCGGTCCAGTCCGCCGCAGCCGCAGAGCACCTGCTGGCCAACGACATCACCACGGCCGTCACGTTCAGCTCGAGCGACGACATCTACTTCTCGGGCAACCCGAAGTACTTCACCGATGCCTTCACCAACGGTGGTGGCGAGGTCGTGCAGGACTTCAGCTACAGCCTGGGCGACAGCGACTTCTCGACCCAGGTGAACGAGCTCGCCACGCTCGACCCCATGCCGCAGGCACTGTTCACCGCCATGGTGCAGCCACAGATCGGCACGCTGCTCGAGCAGCTCGCCGGCGCTGGCCTCGACATGCAGGTGATCGGTGTGGACGGCTTCGATGCGACCGTCGTGTGGAGCTCTGGTGACGTCGCCAACGGCGTGCTGTTCGCCGCCCACACGTTCCCGAGCGACGACAACAACGTCGCCCAGTTCCTCCAGCAGGCAGCCGATGCAGGTGCCGAGATCGAGACGATCAGCTTCGGTGCGCTGGCCAGCGATGCGGTGCAGATCCTCGCCGCTGCCGCCGAGCGGGCCTGCAGCGTCGACGGCGCGACCCTGATCGCCACCATCGACGACATCGTCGACCTGCCGGTCACGACGGGAACCGTCACCTACCGGGGCACCAACGGTGTGCCCGAGAAGGCCGTGTCGATCCTCGAGGTCGTCGACGGCGCTCCGGCCCTGGTCAGCTCGCTGCGGCCGGCCTACATCCCGGCGCCCTGACCGACGCGACGACGTTCGATCCGATCCTCGGCCCACGCTCTCGATCCGCTCACGCGACGTGCTCGAACTCGACGCGGTCACCACTCGCTATGGCTCGGTCACGGCACTCGATGCCGTGTCGCTCCGAGTCGGTGAGGGCGAGCTGGTCGCGCTCGTCGGACCGAACGGGGCCGGCAAGACCACCTTGCTGAACACCGTGGCCGGGCTGCTCCGCCCGGCCACGGGCAGCGTGCGCCTGCGCGGCGACTCGATCGGTGGGGTCGAACCAGCCGACCTGGTGCGACGGGGCCTCGTGCTCGTGCCCGAGCACCGGCGGATCTTCCGCGACCTCACCGTTGCCGAGAACCTGCGCCTCGCCGGCGTCACCGTGCGGGCCAAGCACCGCCAGGCACGCCTCGACGAGGTCGCCGGGATGTTCCCGGTGCTGCGCGCCAAGTGGGACGTGAGTGCCGGCTACCTGTCCGGCGGCGAGGCCCAGCAACTGGCGTTCGCTCGGGCCGTGATGAGCGACCCCCAACTGCTCCTGCTCGACGAGCCCACGCTCGGGCTGGCGCCCACCCTGGTCGACGTGATCTTCGACCTGCTCGTCGACCTGCGCGCCCAGGGCCGAACCGTGCTGGTGGTCGAGCAGAACGCGCAGCGCGCGCTCGAGATCGCCGACCGCGGGTACGTGCTGCGCAGCGGTCGGATCGTCGCCGAGGGCACGGGGCCCGAGATGGCCGCCGACGCAGCCCTGTTCGACTCGTTCATGGGCGGCGTGCACCCGTCATGAGTCAGTTCGTGCAGAACCTCGTCGACGGGCTCGGAATCGGCGGTACCTACGCGCTGCTCGCTCTTGGCATCTCGCTCATCTTCGGGGTGATGCACCTCGTCAACTTCGCCCATGGCGAACTGATCACGGTCGGCGCCTACACGGCGTACTTCCTGTTCGGCAGCTCGGGGAGTTGGTGGTGGATGCCGGTGGCGATCATCGCCGCCTGTGTCCTCGCCTCGGTGCTGGTCGAACGGGTCGCATTCCGGTGGGTGCGCAACTCGAGCCCGTTCACGATGCTGCTCACCTCGTTCGCGATCGAGCGCCTCTCGCGGGCCCTGTGGCAGATCTTCGTGTCTCCGAAGTCGCAGGCGTTCCCCAAGCCGTCGTGGACGTTCAACACCGTCACCGTGGGCAGCGTCCGGCTCGAGCTGATGGACCTCGTCACCATCGGGGCCACCATCGCAGCGCTCCTCGCCACGGCACTGGTGTTCAAGCGGACGCTGTTCGGGATCGCGGTCCGCGGTGCTGCCGAAGACTTCGATGCGGCGCGGTTGATGGGCGTCAAGGCCGACCGCGTCATCATGGGCGCCTTCGCCTACGCCGGTCTGCTCGCCGGGGTGGCCGCCGTGCTCATCACCATGCGAACCCCGTCGGCGAAGCCGGACATGGGCGCACCCTGGCTCCTCGCTGCTGTCATCGCTGCGGTCATCGGTGGGCTGGGCAGCTTCAACGGCGCGGTGATCGGCGGACTCGTGCTCGGCATGCTCGAGACGTTCTTCCGCGCCTATCTGCCCGAGGGCACGCTGTCGCTGCTGAACGAGGCGTTCGTCTTCGCGGTGATCGCGCTCGTCTTCATCATCCGGCCCGAGGGCCTGTTCCGAGTCTCGACGGCGGAGCGCGTATGAACCGCGGCGTGGCACTCGACGTCGGACGGTCGGTCATCACCGCCACGGTGCTGCTCGGCGTCGTCTCCCTCCTCGGCTTCGCCTACACCGCCACCGGTGGCAGCGCTCGGGGACTGCTCGTCGACGAGATGCTGATCAACCTCGTGCTCGTGCTCGGGATGCAGGTGTTCATCGGCAACACCGGGGTGCTCAGCTTCGGGCACCTGGCGTTCGCCCAGATCGCCGCCTATGCCACGGCGATCGCCGTGATCCCGGTGGTGTCGAAAGCTCGGTCGTTGCCAGACATCCCCTTCGGTCTCGGCGACATCGAACTGGGGCCGTTCACCGGACTGCTCGTCGGCATCGCGGTCACCGTCGTCCTCGGCGCGCTCGTGGGAGGCGTCGTCGCCCGGGCCGGGGGGCTCGCCCCGACGATGATCACCCTGGCCGTGCTGGTCGTCGTCGAGCAGGTCGTGAAGAACTGGGAGGCCCTCACCCGAGGGGCGGGCGGCCTGTCGGGCGTACCGGTCATCGGCAGTTCGTGGCTCTACCTGGGGGCGTTCGTCGCGTTGCTCGTCGCCTGCTGGTTCCAGCAGACGCGACTCGGCCGATTCG
>JBDKIV010000151.1:0-3716 GCA_039796935.1 Actinomycetota bacterium
CGGCTCCGATCTCCACCTCGAGCAGGCGACGGAAGGGGTGCTCGTCGACGGTCACCTGCGCGCCGCCGTCGGTGCCGGCGAACGACGAGCCATCGTCCGAGGCGAGGCCGAGTTCGCCGTAGAAGGCGGCGAGCGAATCGGGTGCGGGCACCCCGATGCGCATCCCGATGAGCCGGTGAAGACCCATCACCGAGCCGGCGCCGCGACGCAGGTGTTCGACATCGTGCCGATCACTTCGGCGCCCGAGGTGATGGTCTCACCCGCTGCGAGGAACCGACCGCGTGCCATACCGACGCCGTCAGGGGTGCCCGTGAAGATGATGTCGCCCGCTTCGAGGGTGCAGATGCTCGACAGGTACGAGACCAGGTGATCGACGGGGAAGATCAGATCGCGGGTGCGACCGCTCTGCATCCGTTCGCCGGCCACGTCACACCAGAGCTCGATGTCGTCGCGGTTTGCGAACGAGTCGACCGAGACGAGGGCTGGACCGATCGGCCCGTACGTGTCGAAGCTCTTGCCGAGCGAGAACTGCGGGGGCTTGCCGGTGAGTTGGACCTGCCGGTCGGAGATGTCCTGGCCGAGCGTCAGTCCGGCCACGTGCGACCAGGCCGCGTCGCGACCGATGTGGCGGCCGCCGCGACCGATGACGACCACGAGTTCGACCTCCCAGTCGACCATGGTCCCGCTGAGGACGACGTCGTCGTTCGGGCCGACGAGACAGCTCGGGAACTTGGTGAACGTGAGTGGCGCCGGGGGGAGTTCCATACCCGATTCGCCGGCGTGGCTCTGATAGTTGAGCCCGATCGCGAACGACTTGGCGGGCCGAGGGACGACCGGTCCGAGTGCGGCTGCGCCGATCGCCCCGTCCGGTTCGCGGCCGTCGAGCCGATCGTCGAAGGCGTGGAGTTCTTCGAACCGGGCGATCGCCGCCATGGGATTGCCGAGCATCGGGTCGCCCGACAGCGCTGCGAGGTCGTGCCAGTGGTCGCCACGCTGCAGTGCAGCGCGGCCGTCGATGTTGAGGAGACGGAACATCGGCCCATTATCTATAGATTGTGGATTCTGTGCAAGCACGGCTTCTACGATGTCGACGTGCCATCAGCCCAGACTGCGACGCCACCGACTCGGGCAGCGTGGGTCGACGGTCTGCTCAGGCGGGCCATCCTCTCGGGCGAGCTCGCCCCGGGTGAGCGCCTGCATGCCGAGAAGTTGGCGGCGAAGTGGGGAGTCTCCGCCACGCCTCTCCGAGAGACCTTCCAACGTCTGGCCGGTGACGGCCTCGTCGTCGTCGAACCGCAGCGCGGTGCCCGCGTCGCCCCGCTCGACGCGGACGAGGCTGTCGAGATCTACGAGATGCGACTGCTCCTCGACCCCGCTGCCTTGCGCGCGTCGATGGAGGTCGGTGCGAACGACGGTGGCTACCAGGACGACGTCGACCTGGCGCTCCGAAAGCTGTCGGTGCGGCACCGCTCGTTGGTCGCGTTCCACGAAGCGCACCGGGCCTTCCACCTCGCCTGTGTGTCGCGATGCCCCAACAGCCGCCTGCTCCGCCAGGTCGAACAGCTGCTCGAGCACTCACAACGGTTCCAGGTGGTCAGCAGGGCTGCCGGTGCGCAGCGCGACGCCGGGGCAGAGCACCAGGCCCTGCGAGACGCGATCGCTGCTGGCCGGACTGCCAGTGCAGTCGACCTCCTCGAGCGCCACCTGCGTGGCACGCTCGACGCGGTGCGCACGCACGACCGTCCGTGACCGTCACGTGAGTTGCGTTCGTCGGTACGCACGCAGCTCGTGTGCGACCGCGACCTAAGGTGCGCTCATGTCGATGGTCTCGTTCATCCACCAACTGCAACGCCTTGCTGCCGAGACGCCCGATCGGCCGGCCGTCACGTGCGGCAACGAGTCGGTCTCGTACGCCGAGTTGATGCAGCGCATCGATGACCTCGCGCTCGAGCTGAGGGACCTGGGTGTCAGCGCTGGACGGATGGTGACGATCGCCCTGCCCAACTCGGTCGACTGGTTCGTCGCCTTCGGGGCCACGTGGCGGCTCGGGGCGACGCCGCAGCCGATCTCGTCCCGGCTGCCGGCACGAGAGATCGAGGCGATCATCGAGCTGGCCGACCCGGCCGCGATCCTCGGCACGGATCCCGCGATGTTCCCCGGTCGCGCATGCCTGCCCATCGGGTATCGGGCGCCGCGCCGCGACGACGCAGGCACACTGGCCGAGGTGGTCTCGGCCGAGTGGAAGGCGCCCACATCGGGGGGCTCGACCGGCCGGCCGAAGCTGATCGTGTCGGGCGACCCGGCGATGCTCGACGACGAGGTTCCCTCGGCGCTCCTGCTCGGGTCGACCGGGCCGCTGGTGATGCCTGGACCGCTGTATCACAACGGACCGCTCATCTGGTCGTGCCAGGCGCTGCTCTACGGCAACGGCGTCGTGGTCCTCGAGCGCTTCGACCCCGAGGCCACGTTGGCCGCCATCCAGGATCATCGTGGCGAGGTCGCCTATCTGGTGCCGACGATGATGAAGCGCATCTGGCGCCTCCCCGAGGACGTGCGCGACTCGTACGACCTGTCGAGCCTGCGCGGCATCTGGCACCTGGCCGAACCCTGCCCGGAGTGGCTGAAGCAGGTCTGGCTCGACTGGCTCGGCCCCGAGCGGATCGTCGAGCTCTACGGTGGCACCGAGGGCCAGACGGCGACCATCATCACCGGCGTCGAGTGGCTGGCGCATCGCGGCTCGGTCGGCAAGCCGGTTCCGGGCAGCGTCTGCATCCTCGATGCCGACGGCAACGAACTGCCTCCGGGCGAGCGTGGCGAGGTCTGGCTGCGCAACCTCGGTGACCGTCCGACGTACCGCTACGTGGGGGCCGAGCCCCGGTCGCGCGACGGGGGATGGGAGTCGCTCGGCGACATGGGGCATCTCGATGCCGACGGGTACCTGTACCTCGGGGACCGGGCCTCCGACATGATCCTCGTCGGCGGCGCCAACATCTACCCGGCCGAGGTCGAGTTCGCGATCCAGGAGCATCCGGCCGTGCGTTCGGTGGCGGTCATCGGCCTGCCCGACGACGACAAGGGCAACATCGTGCACGCCATCGTCGAGGCCGACCCGTCCGAGGTGGGCGAGGTCGAACTGCGTGCGTTCCTCGCCGACCGCCTCGTCTCGTACAAGGTGCCGCGGTCGTTCGAGTACGTCGACGAGGCGCTGCGCGACGAGGCCGGCAAGGTTCGCCGTTCTGCCCTGCGTCAGGCGCGCCTCGGCGGCTGATCGTTCGCCAGCCGGCGGATCAGGTCGAGCTGTTCTCCGACCTCGGGCCCGGCCATGGGTCGATGCCTCCGGACATGGTCGAGCGCTTCGTCGACCGTGCAGCCGAGCAGCACCAGCAACGCTGCTGCGGTCGTTCCGGCCCGGCCGATCCCGGCGGCGCAGTGCACGAGCAGACCGTCGCCGTGCCGGAGACGTCCGAGGAGGTCGTCGAAGAGGATGCGGGCGCGCTCGATCGGCGGCGCGTGGAGGTCGTGGATGGGAAACCACAGCGCGCTCGACGGTGCCGCCCCGTCGAGCCACTCGACGTAGGACGGGTAGCGCTCGGCGAGTTCGTGCCGTTCGGTGAGGCACACCACGGTGTCGGCCCCGATTCGGTGCAGGAGGGCTTCCGGGTCGGGTGCCACCGCATGCTTGCCGCACAGCCAGAGTCGGCCCGTCACCGCAGGCA
>JBDKIV010000152.1:0-16351 GCA_039796935.1 Actinomycetota bacterium
CGAGTTGAAGATCGTGATCTCGATGTCGCCGAAGCTCGCCATGAGATCAGGATCGTCGTACTCGGCCCAGGTGAACAGCCGGAACGAGTTGGCGCCGGAGCCACCGCCACCCGTGGTGTCACCCGACGCAGCCGTCGTGTCGGAGGATCCGTCGTCGGAGCCACCACATGCGGCGAGGAACGCAGCGAGCGCAGCGGAACCGCCCACCACTCCGAACAGCTTGCGACGAGTGATCTCGCCGGCGAGCCGAGTCGCAGTACCACTGCTCATGAGGATGCGGACGGGTTCGGGGCTGTGTGACATCGGGGACCTCCTGGTAGGCGATGCGCCGGGGCGCACTGACGTGGTGACGTGGCTGATGTTGGTGCTGGAGATGTTGGCGGGGTCGGACGCGGACGGAATCATTCGATCACCACCGCAGGATCGACCAGGACCAGGTCGGCCTGACGATCCGAGAACTGATAGACGTCATCGGCGATCCACGATGCCCAGACCTGATCGCCGACATGGAACCGACCACCGTGCGACCGGGGTGACAGCACGATGAGCTCGCGGGTGCCGGCGAGCACCACGTACTGGAGCACGTCGCCGAAGTGGGCCACGCTGGCGATGCTGCCGGGCACCCGGTTGACGTCGGCACCCGGTTCGTCGCTCGACAGGTGCACGCACTCGGGACGTACTGCCGCGAGCGCACCGTCGCCCGGCTGGAGCGCCTCTTCGGGGCGCGAGATCTGGAACCTGGTCCCATCGTCGGCCGTGACGCCGTCGCGTGTGGCGACACCCCGCCAGAAGTTGTTGCGGCCCACGAAACCCGCGACGAATGCGGACGCAGGCTGCTCGTACACCGTCTCGGGATCGGCCAGTTGCTCGATGTGACCGTCGAGCATGATGGCGATCCGGTCGCTCATGCTCATGGCCTCCTCCTGGTCGTGCGTGACGAAGACGAACGTGATGCCGAGACGGGTCTGCAGCAACTTCAGTTCGATCTGCATCTCTTCGCGCAGCTTTCGGTCGAGCGCACCGAGCGGTTCGTCGAGCAGCAGCACACTCGGCCGGTTGACGAGGGCACGTGCGACGGCGACACGCTGCTGCTGTCCCCCGGACAGCTGACGCGGCGTCCGGCCGGCCATCGAGGTCATCTTGACCATGTCGAGCGCCTCGGCCACGCGCGTCCCGATCTCGGATCGTGACACCTTGCGCTGACGAAGCCCGTAGGCGACGTTCTCGGCGACCGTCATGTGCGGGAACAGCGCGTACGCCTGGAACACCGTGTTGACGTCGCGCCTGTACGGCGGCACACCCTGCACGTACTCGCCGCTGATCCGGATCACACCCTCGTCGGGCTGCTCGAAACCTGCCAGCATGCGCAGTGTCGTGGTCTTGCCGCAGCCACTCGGGCCGAGGAGGGAGAGGAACTCACCGGCACGCACCTCGAGGTCGAGATGGTCGACCGCGACCATCGACCCGTAGCGCTTCGTGACGCCGGAGATCTGCACACTGCCCCGCACGCCGGCAGCACCCGCCGTCGCCGACTCTGTCATCGACCCCCGTCCTCTCTTCGCTGGTCAGGCACGACGTTCTATCACAGCGCGACCCCGCCACCACTCTGATCGCCGTCGGGTCGTTGATGAACACCTGATGAACGACCGTCGCCCCGGGGCACCGGACCGCTCAGCTCTCGATGTTGGCCATCACGTGCTTGATGCGGGTGTAGTCGTCGAGCGCGTAGGCAGAGAGGTCCTTGCCGTAACCCGACTTCTTGTAGCCGCCATGGGGCATCTCGGCCACGAGCGGGATGTGCGTGTTGATCCAGACGCACCCGAAGTCGAGCGCCTTCGACATCCGCATGGCGCGACCGAAGTCGCGGGTCCACACCGACGAGGCGAGGCCGTACTCGACACCGTTCGCCCACCGCACCGCCTCGGCTTCGTCGGCGAACTGCTGCACCGTGATGACCGGGCCGAACACTTCCTTCTGGCTCAGCTCGTCGTCCTGTCGCAGTCCGGCGATCACCGTCGGCTCGAAGAAGTACCCGTCACCCGGGACGGCCCTGCCACCGGCGGCAACCGTGGCGTGGTCGGGGACCCGGCCGACCATCCCCGACACGTGTGCGAGCTGATGGGGGTTGTTGACCGGACCGAACAGCACGTCCTCGTCGTCGGGGGCTCCGGTCTTCGTGGCGCGTGCCTGCTCGGCGAGCGCGTCGACCAGGTCGCGGTAGATCCCAGGCCCGGCGAGCACCCGCGTGGCCGCTGTGCAGTCCTGCCCAGCGTTGAAGTACCCGGCAACGGCGATGCCCTCGGCTGCCGCGGCGATGTCGGCATCGTCGAACACGACGACGGGAGCCTTGCCGCCCAACTCGAGGTGCACTCGCTTGAGGCTCTGCGCAGCGGCCGTGGCCACCTCCATCCCGGCGCGGACCGACCCCGTGACACTGACCATCGACGGGACGTCGTGCATCACCATCGAACGACCCGAGTCGCGATCCCCGCACACCACGTTGAACACGCCTGCGGGGAGGAACTCGGCAGCGATCTCGGCCAGCAGGGTGGTGGTCGCCGGCGTCGTGTCGCTCGGCTTGAGCACCACCGTGTTGCCGGCGGCGATGGCGGGCGCGAACTTCCAGACCGCCATCATCATGGGGTAGTTCCACGGTGCCACCTGAGCGCACACACCGATCGGCTCGCGACGGATGATCGAGGTCATCGAGCGCATGTACTCGCCGGCGCTCTTGCCTTCCAGGTGCCGCGCCGCGCTGGCGAAGAACCGCAGCTGATCGACCATCGGTGGAATCTCTTCGCTCCGCACGAGGTGAGCGGGCTTGCCGCAGTTCTCGACCTCGAGTGCGATGAGGTCGTCGGCACGCGCCTCGATGGCATCGGCGATCCGGAACAGTGCCAGCGATCGCTCGCTGGGAGTGGTGTCGCGCCACGACTCGAACGCTTCGGCGGCGACCCGCATGGCCCGATCGATGTCGGCCGGTCCGCTGACGGGCGCCGTTGCGTACTGGGCGCCGGTGACCGGGTTGACCACCGGGCTCGTTCGGCCGTCGGCAGCAGCCGAGTGCTCGCCGTTGATGAAGTTCGTGAACGTCTTCATAGTGCTCCTTCGTCGACCCGCGACTGTACCGCGGCGACCGAAACGCTGACGCGGCTCTCCGGTCCGGTCGTCGGTGGCGACTTCGGGACTCATGTCCGTTGCTCTCGTCGTCGCCGTCGTCGACAATGACGCCATGACCACCCCACTGCTGCGAACCGTCGGCATTCCTCGCGAGATCAAGACCGCCGAGCACCGGGTCGCCATGACACCCGACGGTGTGCGCGAGTTCGAGCGGCTCGGCATCGACGTCATCGTCGAGACCGGAGCCGGTGACGGGGCCAGCATCAGCGACGACGACTACCGCGCGGCCGGTGCCGACATCGTGCGCACCGCCGAGGACGCCTGGGCACAGCAGCTGGTGGTGAAGGTGAAAGAACCCAAGCCGGAGGAGTTCGGCTTCCTCAGGCCGGATCTGACGCTGTTCACCTACCTGCACCTCGCCGCCTATCCCGACGTCGCCGAGGCACTGCGCACCTCGGGCTGCACCGCCATTGCCTACGAGACCGTGCAGTTGCCCAACGGCGCGCTCCCGCTCCTCGCGCCCATGAGCGAAGTCGCCGGTCGACTGGCACCGCAGATGGGCGCGCACTACCTCGAGCGTCACAACGGTGGCCGAGGCGTGCTGATGGGCGGGGCACCCGGCGTCCGCCCCGCCAGGGTGGTGGTGCTCGGCGCCGGCAACGTCGGCTGGAGCGCTGCGTGGATCGCAGCCGGCATGGAGGCCGAGGTCGTGCTGCTCGACAAGAACCTCGATCGCCTCCGGTGGGTCGACCAGATCCACCGGGGCCGCATCGTGACGCTCGCTTCGAATCGGGGCTCGATCGAGCGCACGCTGCTCGAAGCAGACCTCGTCATCGGCGCCGTGCTGGTCGCGGGTGGCCGCGCTCCGGTCGTCGTCAGTGACGACATGGTCCGCTCCATGAAACAGGGGGCGGTGATCGTCGACGTCGCCGTCGACCAGGGCGGATGCATCGAGACGACCCGAGAGACCACGCACACCGATCCGGTCTATGTGCACCACGGGGTCGTGCACTATGCGGTCGGCAACATGCCCGGCGCGGTTCCGCACACCAGCACCTACGCACTCACCAATGCCACGCTCCCCTACCAACTCGACGTGGCCGTGCTGGGCCCTGCCGGCGCAGCGGGTCGCGACCCGGCGCTCGCCCTCGGCGTCAACGTTGCCGGAGGCCGGATCACGAACGGCCCGGTGGCCGACTTCCTCGGCGCGGAGGCGATCGATCCACTGGAGGCGCTGACCAGCTGACGCGCTCGGCGGCCACCTCGACCTCGACCTCGACCTCGACATCGACGTCGATGTCGATGTCGACGGACCGACCGGATGCACGGCGCACGCGGGCGATACCGTGCCCCCATGACCGTGCTTGCATCCGACCTCGACATCCCCGAGATCACCCTCGACAGCGGCAGCTTCGACGAACGCCAGGCGATGCGGGCCTCGCTGCCCGACGGGACATGGCTGGTCAGGAACCTCATCGGCTACGGCGTGCTCCGCTACGAGGACGCCATCGGCATCCTTCGCGACAAGCGGTGGCACAACGCCAGTTCTCGCATCCCCGAACTGATGGGCATCACCCGCAGCGACTTCCTGGCGCGTCAGCGGGGCAGCATCCTCGGCGCAGAGGGCGACGAGCACACGCGCCTGCGGCGGCTGGTCGCACCGGCGTTCTCGCCGCGGGCCGCCGACCGTCTGCGGCCGTTCATGAAGCAGGTGATGAACGAACTCGTCGACGGCGTCGCCGCGACGGGACGGGCGGATTTCGTCGCGGACGTCACCGAGCCCTACCCCATCCCGATCATCTGCGAGCTGCTCGGCGCCCCGAAGAGCGATTGGCAGCTGTTCAGCCGACTCGCCAGCGACATCCTCGAGATCTTCTCGGCCGACCTCGCCGACAAGCTCGACCTGGTCATGGCAGCGCAGGACGAGCTCGATGCCTACACACGCGACATGATCGCGGCTCGGCGGTCGAAGCCGGCCGATGACCTGCTGACCGACCTCATCGCCGCCGAGGAGTCGGGTGACACGCTCACCAACGACGAGCTCGTCATGATGGTCAATGCAGTCATCGTCGGCGGCACCGACACGACCCGCAACCAGTTGGGCTGCGCGGTCGCCATGTTCGCGCAGCACCCCGATCAGTGGGCGCTGCTCGCGGAACGACCCGAACTGGCCGGTCGCGCCGTCGAAGAATCGATGCGCTACTTCGGCGCGGTCCGAGGGACCGCTCGCTTCGCGAGCTGCGACATCGAGTACCGCGACGTGCTGTTCCCTGCGGGAACCTTCATGGCGGTGGGACTCGCCGATGCGAACCACCAGGCCAGCGTGTTCCCCGATCCCGAGAGGTTCGACATCACCAAGCCGGCACCCGAGCAGCCGCAACTCACCTTCGGTTCGGGGATCCACTACTGCCTCGGGGCGTCGCTGGCCCGGGCCGAGCTTCAAGAAGCCCTGCCACTACTCGCCCAGCGGATGCCCGACCTTCGCATCGACGGCGACATCACGTGGAAGCCGGACGGAGTCGGCATTTTCGGACCGGCACACATGCCGATCACCTTCGAGCCCGGTCACTGAGCCCCGGGCGGCCGGCGAGCCGGCTCGAGCACTCAGGAAACGGCGGCCATCGCAGCCATGATCAGGTCGAAGCCGCGGGTGTCACCCACCAGACCCGATTCCATCCGGTTCATCATGTACGTGATCGTCATCGCGTGATCGAGGTCGTTGATCACCAGCGAGCCACCCCATCCACCCCAGTAACACAGTCGGGCATCGACCGGTACCGGCAGGAGCGGGTTGGGCAGGCCGTAGCCGATCCCGAACCGAGACTCGACCCCGAGAACCAGGTCGACGCCACGCGCCTGTTCCTGGAAGATCAGATCGATGGTCGCCGGCGAGAGCAACCGGACTCCGTCGACGACACCGCCGTTGGTGATGGCCGACTGGACCCGGGCGACGGATCGCGCATTGCCGTGGCCGTTCGCAGCCCCGATGTCGGCCTGACGCCACTCGCTCGTCCAGGCCACCGAGGCCTCCGGCGCCGGCCCGGTGAAGGTCTTCACCATCACGCTGTCGAGGTCGACGGTCGAGAAGTCGATCGGCAGTGGCGGTGGCGGGACGACCGGCGACACGCGATGGAACTGTGCAGGGTCGAGACCGATGTGGAAGTCGGCGCCGAGCGGACCGGCGATCTCCTGCGCGAAGAACTCGCCGAGCTTCGAACCGGTGATCCGGCGTACGACCTCGCCGACCAGGTGACCCTGGTTGAGGGCGTGATACCCCGACGCCGTGCCGGGCTCCCACCAGGGCTCTTGCGCCGCCAGCATCGACGTCGACTTCTCCCAGTCGTAGAGGTCGTCGACGGTGACCGGTTGCGCCCAGCCGGACACCCCTGAGGTGTGGGACAGCAGATGCCGCACCTCGATACCGGCCTTGCCGTTCGCTGCGAACTCCGGCCAGTAACGAGCCACGGGTGCGAACACGTCGAGTTCGCCGCGGTCGACGAGCACCAGCGCGCACAGTGCCATCATCGTCTTCGTGCTCGACCAGACGTTGGTGATCGTGTCACGCTCCCAGGCAACGGTGCGCTCCTGGTCCGCCCAGCCTCCCCACAGGTCGACCACCATCTCGCCGTCGAGCACGACCGCCACCGAGGCGCCGAGATCGGCGCCCGAGTCGAGATTGCGCTGGAGCACTTCGCGCATCGCCACGAACCGTTCGTCGACGGTTCCCTGCACCTCGTTCGTCTGATCCGACATGTGATCGACCCCCTTCGTCGGGAGCGAACACTACGCCGCCCGAGTGGCCGCCCGTGTCGTTGCTGCGATCGCGATGGTCGTACCGTCTCGGTATGGCGAAGCAACTGAAGCTGGGATACACAGCCGGATACTGGGGCAGCGGGCCGCCCAAGGGTGCGCTCGAGTCGATCCGCGAAGCGGAACGTCTCGGATACGCGTCGGCCTGGACGGCCGAGGCGTACGGCAGCGATGCGCTCACCCCGCTCGCGTGGTGGGGTGCACACACCGAACGGATCCAGCTCGGCACGGCGATCGTGCAGATGAGCGCGCGCACACCGGCCGCCACCGCCATGGCCGCCATGACCATGGACCACCTCTCGAACGGCCGCTTCATCCTCGGCCTCGGAGCCTCGGGCCCACAGGTCGTCGAGGGCTGGTACGGCCAGCCCTACCCACGGCCGCTGGCCCGCACCCGCGAGTACGTCGACATCGTGCGGCGGATCGTTCGCCGCGATCAGCCCGTCGACGCGCAGGGCGACTTCTACCAGATGCCGTACCCGGGTGGCGCTGGGCTCGGCAAGCCACTGAAGAGCACCATCCACCCGTTCCGTCCCGAGATCCCGATCTACCTCGGCGCAGAAGGCCCGAAGAACGTGGCTCTGTCCGCCGAGATCTGCGACGGCTGGCTGCCGCTGTTCTTCAGCCCCAAGGAGAACGGCTTCTACCAGCGTTGCCTCGACGAGGGCTTCGCGGCATCGGGCGACCCGGGCAAACGAGATCGCTTCGAGGTGGCGGCGCCCGTCACGATCGTTCCCGGCGACGACGTCGAACAGTGCGCCGACATGGTCCGACCGTTCCTCGCGCTGTACGCGGGCGGCATGGGCGCGCGTGGCGCGAACTTCCACTTCGAGGTCTTCGCCCGGATGGGCTACGAGGACGTCGCCACCAGGGTGCAGGACCTGTACCTCGCCGGCAAGAAGCAGGAGGCCGCCGCGGCCATCCCGCTGCGAATGGTCGAGGACGTGGCGCTGGTCGGCCCACCCGACAAGATCCGCGCCGAACTCGACCAGTGGCGCGAGACCTGCCTGACGACCCTTTTGGTCGGTGGACCTCCGCAGGCCCTTCGGGCCTACGCCGACCTCGTCTTCGGCTAGCCCCAGCCGTTGCGGGTAACCCCTGGCGTTTCGGTCAGCGTCGGCCGAGTCGGCCCGGGGCGGACGGACCGCCCCTCAGTCGCAGCAGCTGTCACGCCACCCGCACGACCGGCACTTGAAGTGCGCATGCTCGGGATGCAGCGCGCCGCCGCAGAGCGGACACTCGGCGAACACCCCGAATCGGGCACACCGATCGGCCGACGGCGCAGACGAAGACGTGTCGATCTCCATCCCCTCAGTGTGACATCAGCTCGATCGCCCCATCGCGGATGCTGTCGGCGTACGCTTGACCGCCTGGTCAAGTCGACGCCCCATGAGTAGCACGAGCACCGCCTCCCCGCCGCACGGCCACCGACCCGGCAGCGTCCGGGCCGCTCTGTCCTACCCCGACTTCCGTCGCATGTGGGTTGCGTCGTTCGCCAGCATGATCGGCACCTGGATGCAGAACGTCGTGCTTCCGGCCTACGCCTACGAGCGCACCGGGCGAGCCTCCATCGTCGGTCTGCTCGTGTTCGCGCAACTCGGACCCCTGCTCCTGCTGTCGATTCCCGCCGGCGTGATCGCCGACCGGGTCGACCGTCGCCGATGGCTGATCGCCATGCAGACGGTCCAACTGGCGTTCTCGGTCCTGCTCGCCCCACTCGCTGCGACGGACGCGCCCATGTGGGCGCTGTTCGGAGCCTCGCTCGGCGTCGGCATCGGCAATGCGCTCAACGCACCCGCCTGGTCGGCCATGCTGCCCATGCTCGTCAGGCGCGAGGACCTCCCGGGTTCGATCTCGCTCAACTCGACCACGCTCAACGCGGCGCGGGTGATCGGCCCGATCATCGTCGCGGTGTCGAGCCCGCTCGGCGTGACGACGGCGCAGTTCTTCCTCGTCAACGCCGCCACCTACCTGTTCGTGATCGTCGCCCTCGCACGGACACCGCTGCCGAGTGTCACCGGCGCCACCGGCGAGCGCGGCCTCCGACAGTTCACCGCTGGCATCCGACTGGTCCGGACCATGCCCGTCACCAGCCGGCTCCTGCTGTCGCTCATGTCCTTCTCGCTCATCTCACTGCCGTACGTGGGGCTGTTCCCGGCCGTCAGCGACGAGCTGTTCGACATCGCCGAAACCTCGACCTCCTACAAGTGGCTCTACGCGACCTGGGCGCTCGGCGCCTGCCTCGGCGGCCTCGCGGTCGGCACGCTCTTCGTCGGCACCGACAAGCGTCGACTCGTGCGGTTCGGATTCGCCGGGTTCGCCGTCTCGCTCGTCGCATTCGCGCTCGGCAGCGGCCCGCTCGGAGCGTTCCTCGCCGCCACGCCGCTCGGCTTCTTCTACTTCGCCACCACGACATCCATGATGACCATCGTGCAGAGCCGCCTGCGCGACAACGAGCGCGGGCGCGTGATGAGCATCTGGTTCATGGCCTTCGGCGGAACCGTCCCCATCGGCAATCTGATCTTCGGACCGATCATGGACACGGTCGGCGCCCGGTGGGTGCTGCTCGGCGGAGCGCTGTGGGCTGCGTTCCTCGCCTGGTGGTGCGACATTGAACGAATCGACCAGCGAGTCGACGCACACGAACTGGATCGAGCAGCACCGGCGGTGGCGACCCGCTGAGATGCGAGCGCCGGCACGTGCTCAGGCGCCGGCGAGGAGCGCCGCTGCCACACGCTCGAGCCCTGCGACACGGCTGCCCTTCACCAGCACGGCCGTTCCCGGCCCGATCTCCCGGAGCGCGTTCACCGGGTCGTCGAGCGGTTCGATGCCGTACAGCGCCGTTCCGGTCGTCAACACCTCGACCCCACGCTCGCGTGCATAGTCGGCGATCGCACGGTGCTCGACCTCGGGATCGCTGATCTCGGCCATGACCCCGAGGACGACCACCCGTCGATCTGCGGGCAGTGCCACCAGGGCATCGATCGCCGCACGCATCGACGTGGGATTGGCGTTGTACGAATCGTCGAGGACCGTGACGCCGCCCGCCGTTCGGGTCACCTGCATTCGCATCGCAGAGAGCGACACCGAGGCAAGGGCATCGGCACCGGCGGCCACGTCGCCGCCGACGACACCGACGCAGGCGAGTGCTGCAGCTGCGTTGAGTGCCATGTGTCGTCCGGACACGCCGAGCGACACCTCGAAACGACCCCACGGGGTGGCGACGACGAATCGAGGGCGAGCCAGGTCGTCGAGGCGGACGTCAGCCACCCGTACGTCCGCTGTCGAATTCTCGCCGAAGGTGACCGAACGGCCGGCACAGCGACCGGCCATGGCGGCCACGCGCGGATCGTCACCGTTGAGGACGGCTGTGCCGTCGGCCGGCAACGACTCGACGAGTTCAGCCTTCGCACGGGCCACGCCGTCGATGCCGCCCACACGATCGGAATGTGCCTCGGCGACTCGCGTGACGACGCCGACCTGGGGCCGGGCGACCCGGCACAGTCGCTCGATCTCGCCGAACCCGCGCATCCCCATCTCGAGCACGAGCACCTCGGTGTCGTCCGGCGCGTTCAGCACGGTCGTCGGCAGTCCCTGGTCGTTGTTGAAGCTCCGCTCGTTGGCCCACGTCCGTCGGCTGGCACCGAGTGCCGCACGGGCGAGATCCTTGGTGCTGGTCTTGCCGACCGAGCCCGTGACCCCGATGACCGTGGCGTCCGAGTGGAGGCGCCGGTCGGCAGCCAACTGCATGAGTGCCCGAAGCGGATCGTCGACCACCACCGCCGTCGCCGACCCGGCTCCGTCGACGAGCCGTGAACCGAGGTACGCAACGGCACCCGCGGTCACGGCACCGGGGACGAAGTCATGGCCATCTCGCTGGTCGACGAGCGCGACGAACATCTGGCCGGGCTGTACCGATCTCGAGTCGAACGAGACCCCCTCGACGACGACGTCCGGACCGATCAGTCGCCCTCCGGTGGCTCGAGCCACGTCGCGTGCCCAGAATCGCATGGCCGCACGGTACCGTCGCGAGGCGATGAGCATCGTGGACCCCGACCACCGGATCGACCTCGTGGTGCTGTTCGGGGGACGCTCCGCCGAGCACGACGTCAGTTGCACCACCGCAGCCCATGTCCTGCGTGCTGCCGACCCGACGAAGTACCGGATCACCCCGGTCGGCGTGTCCCGTGACGGTACATGGGCCATCTCGACGCAGGCGGCCGAGGCGCTGGCCGTCGGCACGTCGGCCCTGCCGGGGCAACTCGACCCCACCGGCACACAGGTCGACCCCACCGAGGTCATCACCGCCGGCGACCCGTCGACCGTCGTGATGCCGCTGATCCATGGGCCGCTCGGCGAAGACGGAACGATCCAGGGACTGCTCGAGGTCGCCGACGTCGCATACGTGGGCTCGGGGGTGCTCGCGTCGGCGCTCGCCATGGACAAGGCGATGACCAAGACCGTGCTGGCCGCGCACGGCGTCGCCCAGGCGCGCCATCGATCGGTTCGCGACACCGACGTCACACCGGCCACGGCCGAGACACTCGCCGCCGAACTCGGTCTGCCGCTGTTCGTGAAGCCGGCCAACATGGGCTCGTCGGTCGGGGTTTCGAAGGCGAGAACCGTCGCCGAGGTTCGAGCCGCACTCGAGGTCGCAGCGAGCTACGACGAGTGGATCGTCGTCGAAGAGGCCATCGCCGGCCGCGAGATCGAGGTGGCGGTCCTCGGCAACCTCGAGCCGCGCGCCAGCCTTCCCGGCGAAGTCGTCCCGGCAGCCGAGTTCTACGACTACGCGGACAAGTACGTGGACGGCGCAGCAGAGGGCATCGTTCCGGCGCGCCTCGACGACGACGCGCTTCGGCAGGTGCAGACGCTGGCCGTCCAGATCTTCCGACTACTGCGCTGTGACGGTATGGCGAGGGTTGATTTCTTCTACGAGGACGGCCCGGGAGGGCGAGGGTTCCTCTGCAACGAGGTCAACACGATTCCCGGGTTCACGCCGATCTCGATGTACCCCAAGATGTGGATCGCCTCTGGTCTGACGTACCCCGAACTCATCGACGAACTCGTCCGCCTGGCGCTCGAGCGTCACCGACGGCGTCGCCGCAACACCGCTCGGTAGGGGCGGCTGCTGCCCGACCTGCACTCAGGGGGCGAGTGCGGCGCGGAGGAACGCCAGCAGTTCGCTGCGCAGGCGGCGAAGGCCTGCGGGGTCCGCGACCCAGCCGTTCACCCGGAGCGCCTCGGGTTCGGTGGCGATGCCGGTCACCGTGGCGTAGCAGAGCGCAGCGATCACCCCCGGGTCGGCGCGGCGGAGCCGTCCGGCATCCATCTCTGCAGACAGGTACCCGTGGGCGCGGTCGACCAGTGGGCGAAGGTGCTCGACCAACCCCGAAGCGACCGGCGGGGGCAGACGGCTCACGTCGCGGATCAGCCCGAGGAGCGCCGGTCGCCGTACCGCCGGGCGGAACACGGCTCGGACCACCGCCTCGATCCGGTCGAGCGGGTCATCGGTCGACGAACGCACCGCGGCTTCGACCACGACGACGAGGTCGGCAGCTGCCTGGGTGAGCACGGCCTGCAGCAGCTCGTCCTTGCTCGGGAACCAGTACAGCAGGGTCTGCTTCGCGACTCCCACGTCGGACGCGATCTGATCCAGCGAGACCGCGTCGACACCGCGCTGGCCGAACAGGTCGGTCGCCGAGGTCAGGATGCGGTCTCGGGTCGGTATTCGCATAGCTCTCTACCATATGGTAGACAAGTACTCGATGATTCGCGAGCGACTCGCCGGCACACGTATCGCCATCACGGGCAGCACGGGCTTCGTCGGCACGGCGCTGGTCGAACGGCTGCTCCGGTCGGTGCCGGATTGCGAGCTGGTGCTCCTCATCCGTCCCAGCAAGCGCCACGATCCAGCCGAACGGGCCCGACGCGAGATCTTCAAGAACAATGCGTTCGACCGGCTCAAGACCGAGCTCGCCGGCACCGACGAGCCGTTCGACGCGATGGTCGCACGGCGGGTGACGGCGGTCGGCGGTGACGTGAGCACCGACGGTCTCGGCCTCAGCGCCGAGGACCGCACCACGTTCGCATCCTGTGACATCGTGATCCACTCGGCTGCGGCTGTCGCGTTCGACTCACCGCTCGACTCGGCGGTCGAGATCAACCTCCTCGGCCCGACCCGGATCGCCGACACGCTCAACGCCCTCGGGGTCACGCCACACCTCGTCGCCGTCAGCACCTGCTACGTCGCCGGCAACCGGCGTGGCAACGCCCCGGAAGAACTGGTCAGCGAGGGCCCGTTCGACCTCGGCCTCAACTGGCGCAAGGAGGTCGCTGCGGCCCGACGTCTTCGTAGCGACCTCGAGGCATCGAGTCGCGACCCCGACCGGCTCCGCGGGTTCCGGGACCAAGCGCGCACCGAACTCGGCGCAGCCGGTGCGCCTGCGCTCGCGGGCAAGACCGAACAGATCCGCGAGCGCTGGGTGAGCGATCAGTTGGTCGAGGCCGGTCGCGCGAGGGCAGCAAGCGTCGGCTGGCCCGATGCCTACGCCTACACCAAGGCACTCGGCGAACAGGCGCTCACCGAGGTCAAGGGAGACGTTCCTGTCTCCATCGTGAGGCCGTCGATCATCGAGTCGGCGCTCGCCGAACCGTTCCCCGGGTGGATCCGCGGATTCCGGATGGCAGAACCGGTCATCCTCAGCTACGCCCGCGGCCTGCTGAAGGAGTTCCCCGGCGTCCCCGAAGGGACCGTCGACGTCATTCCCGTCGATCTCGTCGTCGCCTCCATCATCGCCGTCGCCGCGATGGGCCCCGAACGGGCCCCCCGGATCACCCAGGTGGCCAGCGGCGGCATCAACCCGCTCCGCTATCAACTGCTCGTCGACAACATCCGCGCCTGGTTCAGCGAGCACCCGCTGTACGACGCAGAGGGGCAACCCATCGTCGTTCCCGAGTGGGTCTTCCCCACCCGGGGCAAGGTGCAGAAGCAGCTCAAGCGCGCCAAGCGGCTCGCCGAGACGAGCGAGCGGGTACTGCAGGCCCTGCCGCTTCGAGGAACACAGGCAACCTGGGCCGCGAAGCTCGAGGAGCGAAAGAACGACATCGATCGCGCCTACGAGTACGTGCAGCTGTACGGCCTGTACACCGAGTGCGAGGCGATCTACCAGGTCGACCACCTGCTCGCTTCCTGGAACTCCCTCGACTCCGTCGACCACGAGCACTTCAACTTCGACCCGCGCTCGATCGACTGGGTGCGATACATCACGACGATCCACCTGCCCTCGATCGTCCAGCATTCGCGGGCGAAGACGACGCCCGGGAAGAACCGCAACGACCGGACCGATCGGTTGCGGCGATCGGTGCTCTCGCCCGATCGGCACCTCGCTGCGTTCGATCTCGAGAACACGCTCATCGCGTCGAACGTCGTCGAGAGCTACTCGTGGTTCGCGACGCGCCGGCTCAACATGCCCGAGCGAGTGCGCTACGTCGTCCGTACGCTCGCCGAGGCGCCAGGCCTGTCGAGTCTCGACCGCAAGGATCGAGGCGACTTCCTGCGCTACTTCTACCGCCGCTACGAAGACGCGCCCGTTGCCCAGATCGACGAGGACTCCAACGAACTGCTCCATCAGCTGATCCTGCTGAAGAGCTTCCCCGAAGGGTTCCGCCGCGTCCGCGAGCATCGAGCGCTCGGGCATCGGACGATCCTGATCACCGGAGCGCTCAGCTTCGCCGTCGAAGGGCTCCGGCCGCTGTTCGACGAGATCGTCGCCGCCGAGATGACGGTCCGCTCCGATGGCACCTACAGCGGAGAGCTCGCCCAGGTGCCGCCGACCGGCGAGACGCGTGCCCAGGTCCTCGCCGACTACTGCTCGGCCGAAGGCCTCCGCCTCGACGAGAGCATCGCCTACGCCGACTCGACCAGCGACCTCCCCATGCTCGAGTGCGTCGGCTTCCCCGTGGCCGTCAACCCCGAGACACGTCTCGCCGCCATCGCCCGCAAGCGCGGGTGGCTGGTCGAGCACTGGGAGAAGGCGGCGGGCGGACCGCGACCACTCCTACCGGTCGGAACGATGCTCAGCGAACGCGAGCGCCGCCGCAGCTTCACCGACGAGGTCCGCTCGTGAAGGCGCTGCAGGTCGACAAGAAGGTGGCCAAGCTGGGGATGGCCCGGCTCCTGTCCAACCTGTCGCCGTCAGCCGCGACGAAGGTCGGCCCGCTCGACCTCGTGTCGATCGAACCTCCTGCCCTTCCCGGGCCGGGATGGCACCGGGTTCACACCCACCTCGCCGGCATCTGCGGGAGCGACCTCGCCACCGTCGAAGGTCACGCTTCGGCCTACTTCGACGAGTGGGTCAGCTTTCCCTTCGTTCCGGGTCACGAGGTGGTCGGACACCTCGACGACGGTACCCGTGTGGTCGTCGAACCCGTGCTCGGACACGCGGCACGTGGAGCGGCGCTCCCCTTCCCCGACGCAGCTCCCGGCGACGGCCACGACTACGCCCATCTGGTCACGGGTCCGCTCGAGCCGGGCATCCAGATCGGTTTCTGCAACAGCACCTGCGGTGGTTGGGCGCCCCAGTTCGTCGCCCACGACAGCCAGCTCCATGAGATACCCGAGTCGTTGAGCGACGAGCAGGCCGTGCTCGTCGAGCCGGCGGCCGGGGGCATCCACGCCGCGCTGCTCACCTGGCCGACACTCGCCGGGATCGACCGGCCGCTCGTCGCCGTCCTGGGCGCCGGGACCATGGGGCTGTGTGCCGTCGCCGGCCTTCGCCGCCACATCCCGGACGTGCGCATCGTGGTCGGAGCCCGGTATCCGCACCAGCAGGCCCTCGCCACGGCACTGGGCGCCGACGTCGTCGTCAAGTCGGACGAACTCCCCCGCGCCGTACGCCGCCTGACCGGCAGCCACATGATCGGCTCGTACCTGTCGGGTGGCGCAGATGCGACCATCGACGCCGTGGGGTCGAGTGCGTCGATCGCCGACAGCATCCGACTCACCCGGCCGCGAGGGCGCGTCGTGCTGATGGGAATGCCCGCCGACGTCAGCCTCGACCTGACCGGGTTGTGGCATCGCGAAACCCAACTGGTCGGCGCCTACACCTACGGAACCGAGCACCTGCCCGACGGTTCGCGTCGGCGGACCTTCGCCCTGGCCATCGAGATGGCAGCTGCTGCGCGGCTCGAACGACTGCTGTCGGCCACGTACCGGCTCGACGACTATGAAGACGCCCTGTCGCACGCCTCGGCCGCTGGCCGTCGAGGTGCCGTGAAAGTGGCATTCGATCTCCGACCACCGACCGCCGCAGGCGTGTCGGCCGGCAAGAAAGCGAGCTCCTGAGATGCCCCGTCCCGGATTCGTCCTCGAGGTCGATCGCTCGACACCGCCTCTGCTGTTCTGGCGCGGCGAGAACTT
>JBDKIV010000153.1:0-3724 GCA_039796935.1 Actinomycetota bacterium
GGCCGAGGCGATGCGACTGATCAACCCGCTCGGTCGCCTCTCTCGCGGGCTGGTCGGCATCAGGGGGTCGGCGATCATCTGCAACACGCCCGGCTCACCGAAGGGTTGTGTCGAACAACTCGGGGCCATCATCGACGTGCTTCCCCACGCGCTGAGGTTGCTCAATTCGGAACCCACCTCGCACTGAAGGCGGATACCCTCGCATCTCGTGCTTCGCCTCGTTCTCCCCAAAGGCTCGCTCGAGAAGGCAACCCTCGATCTGTTCGAGGCCGCTGATCTCCCCGTGGTTCGCTCGTCATCGGTCGACTACAAGGCGTCCATCGACGACCCTCGCATCGCCGAGGTCCGCATCCTTCGTCCGCAGGAGATCCCGAGTTACGTGGCCGAGGGTCTGTTCGACGTCGGGATCACCGGCCGTGACTGGGTGGAAGAGACCGCCAGCACGGTGGTGAGTCTTGGTGAGTTGCAGTACTCGAAGGCGACGTCGCTGCCGATCAGGGTGGTCGTCGCCGTTGCCGGTGATTCGCCGGCCCGTCGTGTCGAGGATCTGCCACAGGGCCTGCGAGTGAGCACGGAGTACCCGGAACTCACCCGCCGCTATTTCGCCGAGAAGGGAATCGAGGCGGACATTCGGCTGTCGTACGGGGCGAGCGAGGCAAAGATCCCCGACATCGCCGACTGCATCGTCGACATCACCGAGACGGGCAGGGCGCTGCGTGCCGCCGGTCTCAGGATCCTCGACGAGATCCTCCAGAGCTACACCGAGGTCGTGGCGAACCCGGCCGCTGCAGCCGACCCCGAGAAGCGCCATGCGATGGGCCAACTGATGACGTTGCTCAACGGCACGCTCGACGCGAGGGGCAAGGTGCTCGTCAAGCTCAACGTGTCCGCCATCCACCTCGACGGGGTCCTCGCCCTCCTGCCGTCCCTGAAGGCCCCGACGGTCAACCAGTTGGCCGGTGACGGCGGGTACGCCGTCGAGACCGTGGTCGCCAAGAACCAGATCAACCGGCTCATCCCGGCGTTGAAGGACGCAGGGGCGACGGGCATCCTCGAGTTGCCCATCTCGAAGATCATCCCATGACCGCGAACTCGCCTCGGCGGCTCGAGGGCGTCGTCTCCTCCTTCGACGATCACGTCGGGCTCGGACAGGTCACCGCCGACGACGGTCGGACGTGGCTGTTCCACTGCATCGCCATCGCCGACGGCAGCCGGTCCATCGAGATCGGTGCTCGGGTGGACTTCGAGTTGATGCCGAAGATGGGCCAGTTCGAGGCACGCGACCTCCGCCCGAGCTGATGTCTCGCGATCGCCACATCGTCGAGGTGATCCGGGCGCTGAGGGAAGGGGAGGTCGTGAGCTACGGCGATGTCGCAGCCACCGCCGGGTATCCGGGCAGGGCGCGGCTCGTCGGCCGGCTACTCGCCGCCAGCGAGCATCTCGGCGAGATCTCGGCAGACCTTCCGTGGTGGCGGGTCGTCACCGCTGACGGTCGGTTGGTGCCCGGCCTCGAACTCGAGCAGTCCCGCCTGCTCCGCTCCGAGGGGGTCGAGGCGGTCGGCGCACGTGTCGTGAACGCCCCGCTCGGTCGCTTCAGCCGTGTGCGGTGCCCTTGATCTGCACGAATGCCAGGCGAATGTTGGCGAGTGCATCTCGAAGCGTGGCTGCGTCGGGACCGAGGCGGTCGCCGAGTCCCTCGACCAGACAACCGACGGCGTCGATCGCAAGAGCGGCTTGACCGAGGTCGGGTGGAGTTGCGCCGAGGTGGATTGCGGCAAGTTCGTAGAGGCCCATGACGTGATTGGCGACGACCACATCGGCGGGTACGTCGGCGAGGCGGCGCCGAGCGTCCTCGAGCATCTCCGCCGCCTCGCCGAAGGTGTCGTCGAGTTCATCGTCGTGTTCGCGGTCCGCGCTCGGGTTCGAGGTTTCCTCACTCATTTTTGGTACCCTACCGGCCACAACTGAGACGAAGTGGGGTTCGTTCCCCCACCTGACCACTCGAGTTCGCCGGTCGAACTCACCGTGCGATCAGGTCCACGATCGATTCGGTCGGCCCAGGGTGCCTGCGCCCAGGCCTGTCCTCGTCGTTCTGCGACTTCGTATCACGACACGTAGACCCGACTGGGAGGACAGCCCATTGCACAGGAGTGATCAGCCATAGCACCGCCGCAGCAACCAGAGCACCGGTACAACGACCGCATTCGTGCCCGTGAGGTTCGCCTCATCGGCCCGGACGGGGCCCAACTGGGTATCAAGGCACTTCCCGAGGCCTTGTCGATGGCTCGCCAACTCGATCTCGATCTCGTCGAGGTCGCGCCGATGGCGACGCCGCCCGTGTGCCGGATCATGGACTACGGCAAGTTCCGTTACGAGGAGAGCCAGAAGGCCAAAGAGTCACGCAAGAAGACCGTCCAGGTGTCGATCAAGGAAGTGAAGTTCCGACCGAAGATCGGCAAGGGCGACTTCGACACCAAGGTGCGTCACATGCAGGAGTTCCTTGCTGATGGCCACAAGGTGAAAGTGACGCTGCAGTTCCGTGGGCGTGAGATGGCGCACCCGGAACTGGGCTCGAAGATCCTCGACGCGGTCATCGAGCAGCTCGGACCCACGGCGAAAGTCGAGGCGTATGCGCGGCTCGAGGGTCGCAACATGACGATGGTGCTCGCTCCCGAGAAGAAAGCACCACCCAAGAAATCCGACGCCAAGGCCGATCGACCGGTAGCACCCGATCAATCGACCGAGTCGGCCGCTCAGCCCGCCACGGCGGCCGAGCAGCCGGCCGAAGAACCAGCCTGAACCGACGAGCGTCCGCTCGCCGAACCAACCGCGGCCCCCTCCGCGACACCGAAAGAGCATCACCATGCCCAAGATGAAGACCAGCAAGACCGCCGCCAAGCGATTCCGCAAGACCGGCACCGGCAAGCTGCGCCGCCTGCAGCAGAACCGTCAGCACCTGTTCGAGAAGAAGCCGTCGACGCGCACCCGTCGCCTCGACGGCATGGTCGACGTCCATTCGGGTGACGAGAAGAAGATCAAGCGCCTCCTGGGCGAGCGTTGATCTGCACCCCTACGGCGAACAGTCGAACAGACGAACAAGCGAACTAGCGAACTAGCGAACTGACGAAGAGGAGATGAAGTCATGGCACGTGTGAAGAGGGCGGTCAACGCCAAGAAGAGCCGTCGGCAGGTTCTGGAGCGAGCAAAGGGCTACTACGGCAACAAGAGCCGTTCGGTCCGTGCCGCCAACGAGCAGGTGATGCGAAGCGGCCAGTACGCGTTCCGCGACCGGCGTGCGAAGAAGGGCGAGTTCCGTCGCCTCTGGATCCAGCGCATCAACGCAGGATGTCGCATGTACGACATGAGCTACAGCCGATTCATCGCTGGGCTCAACGCGGCAGGCATCGAGGTCGACCGGAAGATGCTCGCCGATCTGGCCGTCCACGACATCGATGCGTTCGGCAAGTTGGTGGCGGCCGCCAAGGCGGCGCTCTGAGCGGACCGCTCACCTACAGCAATCCGAAGATCCAGCGACTGCGGCGCCTCGTGGGGCGCCGCAGTGCGCGTGTCGAGGAGCATCGCTTCGTCGTCGAGGGGCCGTTGCTGATCGCGGAGGCCGTCGAGGCCGGCTGGACGATCGAGGCGATCTTCGTCGCCTCCGGTGCATGGTCGTACAGTCCGCCCGATGGTGTCGACGTTTTCGAGATGGCGCCGAATGTCATGG
>JBDKIV010000154.1:0-13713 GCA_039796935.1 Actinomycetota bacterium
GCCGCCCGGTCGATGCACCGTTGATCGACCGGGACGACCGCGACACGGTCCCACGTGAGCCGCACCAGATCCTCGAGATCTCCGCGCAGCACCGGTTCGTCGACCACGCGGTCGATGAGCGCCAGCGACTCCATCAGCGTGAGCCCACTCGAGGCCCAGTCTGGGTCGGCTCGGAGCGCCTCGACGACGACCGCACGTGTCGGTTGATCGAGGTGCGCCGCCACGAGGGCGCTCGCGTCGAGATAGACGGTCATCCGCGGATTTCGCGCAACAGACGGTCGAGACGCACCGTCCCCCAGACCGAGATGGTCCGGTCGGGGAGTCGACCGTCGTCGCGGCGCCGGGGGGTGAGGGCGCCGGTGGCGATGAGGGCCGCCAGCGGCGGTGGACCGTCGGTCGAGGTGGGTCCCTCGGCGAGCGGGGCCAGGACGGCGGCCGGCCGGCCGTTGATCGTGATCACGGTGGGCTCGCCGTTGGCGGCGCGCCGGACGTGCGCCGTGAGGTCCGAGCGCAGGTCGCGGATTCCCAGATCCCTACTCATGTGTACACCACTGTACACACTCCGATGCGGCGACGGTCGTCACCGTCGGCGACACTGCGTCCATGAACTTTGCCTTCACCGAAGAACAGGAAGAACTCCGCAAGACCGTGCGCCAGTTCCTCGACGCCAAGAGCCCCGAGACGGCCGTGCGCGAGCAGATGGAGACCGAAGCAGGATTCGACGCCGCCGTCTGGTCGCAGATGGGTGAGCAGCTGGGTCTGCAGGGCCTGATCGTCCCCGAGGAGTTCGGTGGGTCGGGCTACAGCTTCGTCGAGCTCGGCATCGTCCTCGAAGAGATGGGTCGCGCGCTGCTGTGCGCCCCGTTCTTCTCGACGGTCGTGCTGGCTGCCAACACGCTGATCCACAGCGGTGACGCCGCTGCGCAGCAGGCGCACCTGCCCGGTATCGCGAGCGGCGAGACCATCGCCACCCTCGCCTACACCGAGCCCTCGGGCAAGTGGGACGAGAGCGGCATCACCATGGAGGCCACGGCGGCCGGTGACGGTTGGACGCTGTCGGGGACGAAGATGTTCGTGCTCGACGGACACACCGCCAACCTCATCATCGTCGCAGCCCGTACCGGCAAGGGCGTCAGCCTGTTCGCCGTCGACGGTGGAGCAGCAGGCCTCACCCGCACGGCACTCAGCACGATGGACCAGACCCGCAAGCAGGCCAAGCTCGAGTTCGCCGGCACGCCGGCGACACTCATCGGCGCCGAGGGCGAGGGATGGAACATCCTCGGCCGCGTGCTCGACCTCGCTGCGGTCGGCCTTGCCGCCGAGCAGGTCGGTGGCGCCCAGAAGGTGCTCGACATGGCCGTCGAGTACGCCAAGGTCCGCGTGCAGTTCGGCCGTCCGATCGGTTCGTTCCAGGCCATCAAGCACAAGTGCGCCGACATGCTGCTCGAGGTCGAGTCGGCCAAGAGCGCTGCGTACTACGGCATGTGGTGTGCTGCCGAACTGAACGACGAGCTGCCCTCGGTGGCGTCGCTCGCCAAGGCGTACTGCTCGGAGGCGTACTTCCACGCCACGGCCGAGAACATCCAGATCCACGGTGGCATCGGTTTCACCTGGGAGCACCCGGCGCACCTGTACTTCAAGCGTGCGAAGTCGTCCGAGCTGCTGTTCGGCGACCCGACCTACCACCGCGAACTGCTCGCTCAGCGCATCGGCATCTGAGCCGGTCTGCCACAGCGCAGGTTTCGAACGACGGCCCGGGGTTCGCCCCGGGCCGTTCGGCGTTTTCGGGGTAGGTTGCCGGCGTGGAACCGGTCACCTGGGTGTTCGTCGTCGTCTCCGCCGTCATCGTGTTCGTCATCGCCGCAGGTGTCATCGGCCGTGAAGCACACCGCCTCGATGCGGTCGCGCCGCGCTCGGTGTACCTCATCGACGAGGTGGTCGAGTTCGTTGCCGAGTACCTGCCGGCCGACAGCCAGGCGCGACTCACACCCGGAGAACTCGAACAATTGCTGACGTTCCACATGCGGTGGCTGCACGCGAAGGGTCTGCAGCCGACCAACGTGGTCGACCGGCGCCAAGACATCGACACACTCGTCATCGTCGGCGAGGACGACCTCGTCGCGTACCTGATCGCCGAGGCCGAGCAGGCCGGGATCGAGATCATCGACGACATCGACGTGGTGAACGTGGTCGATGCTCACCTCGCCTATTTCGAGCTCATCGGGGCGGTCGGGCCCAAAGCCATCGACCTCTGAGCGTTCGCTCAGATCATCATGTTGAGCAGGTCGAGCACGCGCTGACCCAGGTCGGCATCACCCTCGATCGTGATCCGCTCGGCCAGCGCAGCGGCCTGCCGCCGGCCGAGCGCGAGGGTGGTGAACGTGTCGCTGTCGAGGCGGATGCTCGTCACCGCTGGTTTCGAGGGCGCCTCGACCAGCGTGGCGCGGCTGCCGATGACTTCGTAGACGAGCGAGCGGTGCACCGGACCGGTGAGTTCGACCGCAACCGCGTCGGCCTCGGGTGTCCCGGCGCGCTTGCCGATGACGATCGGCAGGGTGCGGATCAGCCGGTCGATGGTCAGCTCGGCGCTCGGTGTGTCGAGGCTGCCCGGTAGATCGAGCGCCCGGCGGATGTCCTGTTCGTGCGCCCAACAGTCGAGCACGCGGATGTGAAGGAAGTCGGCGATCGTGCCGGGACCCGTCGGGGTCATCGTCTCGGCCGTGAAGTACGCATCGCCCGCGTTGCGCAAGGTGGACAACCGACGCTCGACGATCTCGTTCCACTCGTCGAGCACCTCGCGTCCCGACAGCGAGCGCCGGGCATCGACCTCGTGCTCGTTGGACACGCCGATGGGATTCTTCGCGACCGACAGGTCGCTGGCGCGGTGTTCCGTCGGCGGGAGGCCTTCGAGTGCTCGCTCGATACCGATCAGGTGCGAGAGGTTGTCCTGGACCGACCAGCCGGGAAGGTCGGTCGGGGTCTTCCACTGCTGTTCGGTCAGTTCAGCGGCGAGCGTGCTGAGCGAACGGAACGTCTGCTCGAGTCGGTCGATGGTGTCGGTCGGGATCACGGGTTCTCCTGTCGGGTCGCGGTGTTCGGGGTCATCGAGCCGGATTCTGGATCGACTGCCACTCGCGTGCTTCGAGATAGGGACGGAAGGTCGACGCGATGGCGGCCAGGTCGCTGTCGGTCTTCGGTGTCTTCAACTCGTAGAGCCCCGAGATGGTGGTGTACGCCACGGTCAGATCCCACAGCTGCAGCGCCTCGTCGCCGTCCGGAGCGGGCACGACCACCGGCCCGAAGACCGCACGACCGTTCGGGAACACGATGATCGGCACCCCGAACCCACCGTAGGCAGCGACGGCGTGGTCGTGGTCGGCGCGGACCTCGTCGTGCGTGGTCGGGTCGGCGAGCGCCGCGTCCCATGCGTCGGCGGGAGCACCGATCGATGCGAGGAGGTCGCGTGCCGTGTCGACGTCGTACGGACGGCGGCCCTCGACGTGCAGCGCTCGTCCGGCGACGTCGTACCAGGCGCCGCACAATTCGTTGTCGATACGGCGCAACCATGCGCCGACGCGCATCGGCGTCCAGCCGTATGCGAGTGACCGCTCCCACGGGTGCTTCTTGCCATCGGGTCGATTGACCTCTTCGAGCGAGAAGAAGCGCCACCGGATGTCGAGGTTCCGGGGCACCTGCACCCGACGGATCCAGATCGAGGTCTGGTACGCGTAGGGGCACATCGGGTCGAAGTAGAAGTCGATCGACGTCATGGTCGAACGGTAGCGAGTCGACGATGCTCCGCCGTCACGGGCCGTCCGTCACGGGCCGTCGGCGCACGGTGGCCAGAACGGTCCGCAGGGTTCCAACGGTGTCGAGCGGGTGGCCCCTGATACGGTGCCCCGCCGTGAAGACCTCGCTGCGTTCACCCCGGCCGATGATCGTTGCATCGGTGTTGCTCGCCCTCGTCGGCTTTGCGAGTTGCGCGTCGGACGACCCCGATCCGGTCAGCAGGTCGGTGTCGTTCGAGTTCGTCAACGAAGTCGCCGAAGGGGACAACCGCTCGAGAACGGTCGAGGACAGCGGGACGGCGGTGCAGTACGGGATGGTGACCTTCACCGGCGCCGGCAACCTCGCCGAGGATGCCGTCGACATCGAGCTCCAGGCGTACGTGCACTACCGGGACGGCGTCGGCCCCGCTGGCGGCTTCCTCACGGCGACCACCGCCGACGGCGACCAGTTGGTGTTCGAGCTCGACCTCGCCACGACCCTCGTCGGTGATGGCGCCCAGGTGGGTGGAGGGTTCCGGGTGATCGCGGGTACGGGGAAGTTCGAGGACGTGACCGGAGGTGGAACCGGCGTCGGTGTTCGGGGCAAGACCCTCGGCACCGGAGTGTCGTGGACGGCGGACCTCACGCTCACGGGTCTCGAGGACTGACGCGACGAGCGCACCTGCGCGCACACGGTCGGATCATCGCCCGGCGTCAGAGCGCCGTGGCGATTCGGCCCAGAGCGTCGTCCACCTCGTCGTCGGTCGTGCGAAAGCTGGTGACGAAACGGATCGTCCGCGGGGCGGTTCGGTAGAAGAGGAGCCCGGCATGCTCGAACCGGTCGGCCACCGAGTCGTCGACGGTCAGGAATGCGATGTTCGCGTCGGGCCGGTCGACGAGATCGAGACCGAGTTCGCCGAGACCCTTCGCGAGTCGTGACATCGCGGCGTTCGCTCGCCCCGCGAGACGCAGCCACAGACCGTCGGTCAGGTAGGCGTCGAGTTGCGCCGACTGGTATCGCATCTTCGATGCGACCTGTCCGGCCCGCTTGACCCGGTAGGTGAGTTCATCAGTGAGTGCTGGGTCGAAGCACACGATCGCGTCCGTCGACATGACGCCGTTCTTGGTGGCACCCAGCGACACCATGTCGACCCCCGCTCTCCAGGTGACGTCCGCGGGTCGGCACCCGAGGGCGGCGATGGCATTGGCGATGCGAGCGCCGTCGATGTGGAACCGGAGGCCCCGCGCCCGCGCTGCGTCACCGAGACTCATCAGCGTCGGCAGGTCGTAGACCGTTCCCCCGTCGGTCGGGTTGGTGAGCGACAGCACCGACGGCTGCGAGTGGTGGGGGTCGCCCCAGTTGGTGCTCGCGAACGCCTGCTCGAGTGCTCGCACATCGAGGCGATGGTGGGGTCCGGCCAGCCCGCGCATCACTGCGCCTGCACCGAACATCGATGTGGCGCCGCACTCGTTGCGGATGATGTGCGAGGTCTCGTGGCAGAGCACCGCCCCCCAGGGCGGGCAGAGCGCCGACAGTCCGATCGAGTTGGCGGCGGTTCCCGTCAGCACCGGGAACACCGAGACGTCGTCGTGCTCGAACACCTCGGCCACCCGGTCGCGCAGCCGCGCGGAGAGGTCGTCGCCACCGTAGGCGGCGGCTGACCCCCGATCGGCGGCCGTGATCGCCTCGAGGATCTCGGGTGCCACGCCGGCGGTGTTGTCACTGCGAAGCTCGATGGGTCGCAGCTCGGGGGCTGCGCCGGATGGAGAACTCTGGAACGTGCTCACGACACGACAGTCTGGTGGAACTGAGTGATCCACCTCGGAACCGTGGGGAGTGCCGACCGTCGTCGGGTGCGGGCAGACCGATCGTCGTCGTCTGCAACGGTGGCTACAGCTCGTCGCTCGCTGCCGCCAACCTCGTTCGGCTCGGGTTCACCTGCGTCGCGGATCTCGTCGGAGGGCACCACGCGTGGCGCGAGGCAGGTCTGCCGGTGGTCGAGGCCGATCACTCCCATCTCGACCTCTGAGCGGCGAAGCCGATCGCCTCGCCGGTTGGGCTACCGTCGACTGGTACTCGTCCCCAACACCGAGGAGCAGCTCATGAGCGACGAACTGATGGAGATCACCGAACGCCAGACCATGAGCAGGGAGGCTGCAGCGGCGCGCCTGCGCGACCTCGCCGACCAGCTCGCCAGGCACAATCAGGTCGAGTTCGTCCGAGAGGGGATCCGCTACTCGGTGCGCGTGCCCGACGAGGTCGAGCTGAAGATCGAGATCGAGATCGGCGGCGAGTCGGAGATCGAGTTCGAGATCAGCTGGTGACGTCCACTGGTCGGCTCATCCGGTGGACGAGCCGACCAGCATCGGGACGATCGACTCCCACGGTTTCGCCGGGCTCCACAGGTGACCCTGTCCCATGGTGCAGCCCCATTGACGGAGGACCTCTGCGGTTTCCTCATTCTCGACGCCCTCTGCCACCACGTCGAGGCCGATCGCATCTGCCATCCCGAGGATCGCCTGAACGATCGCCCGGGCGCGCCGGTCGTGATGCATGGTCAGGATGAACGATCGATCGATCTTGACCTCGTCGATCGGCATCGTCGTCAGTTGTGTCAGCGACGAGTAGAAGGTGCCGAAGTCGTCGATCGACAGCGTGACGCCGAGTTCGCGCAGCGCCTGGAGTTCGGGGAGTAGTTCGGTGTGTGCGTTGATCAGCTGTGTCTCGGTGAGCTCCAGCACCAGCCGGGTCGGATCGAGGCTCGCATCGGCCAAGGCCCGGCTGACCGTGTCGAGCATGCCCGGTTGATGCAGCTGCGTGGCGCTGACGTTGACATGTACCCGGATGTGGTCCCGAGATCCTCCTGCATGCAGGTGAGAGGCCTGGCGGACGGCTTCGCGCAGGACCCACGAGCCGAGTTGTGGCATCAGGTCGGTGTGTTCGATGACGTCGAGCCATTCGCCGGGCGCAAGGAGACCTCGCTGCGGATGCTGCCAGCGAACGAGTGCCTCGACCGCTACGACGAGTCCCGAGTCGAGCCTGACAAGTGGCTGATAGTGCACGACCAGTTCGTCGTCTGCCAACGCTCGCCGCATCTCGGTGGTCAGGCGAAGCTTGCGCTGGGCCTGCACGTACAGGCTCTGTTCGAAGAACTCCGCTCGTCCGCGGCCACGCGCCTTGGCCTGGTACATGGCGGTGTCCGCCTCGCGCAGCAGGGCATCTGCGTCGCTGAGTTCCTGCGCCATCGCGATGCCGGCGCTCACGCTCATCGTGATCGACCGGCCATCGATGTCGATCGGCTCACCGATCGCTTCGAGCAGTCGGGCGACGATCTCGGCAGCGTGGTCCCGGCCGGCGATCTCGGGGCACAGCACCACGAACTCGTCACCACCGATCCGGGCCACCGTGTCGCTCGGCCGGACGGCCCGATGCAGCCGTTCGGCGATGGCGACGATCACCGCGTCGCCCGCCGTGTGCCCGAGCGAGTCGTTCACGGTCTTGAAGTGATCGAGGTCGAGGAACACCAGCGCGAGTTCCTGACGCGAGCGGCGACTGCGCGCCACCGCATGGTCGAGGCGGTCGGCCAAGAGCAGCCGATTGGGAAGACCGGTCAGCTCGTCGTGCATCGCCTGATAGCCGAGGCGTTCGGCGAACTCCCGTCGAACCGTCACATCGAGCAACTGGAGCGATGCTTCCTCCGGTCGGTTGGCCGGGGTGCCGTCGTCCACGGTCATCGGCGCCAGGGACGTCTCGCACCAGCGAACGCAGTCACCACGGCCTCGGTGCCGAAGCTCGCCCCGCCATGGACCGGCCCCGTGCGCCATGTCCCACGAGACACCCTCGGCCACCGCCCGGTCGCCAGGTGCCACCAGATCGAACCACGACATGCCCACGAGGTCGTGGGAAACCCCGACCAACGCATGGAGCGCGGGATTCGCATAGCTGATCCGTCCGCGGTCGGCGCCGAGCGAGATGACGGCGTGCCCGATCGGAGCGCTGTCGAGGGTGCGTTGGAGCACCGCTCGAGCCTGACTCATCTTCGACAGGGCTCGCCGCCGGTCCTCGAGCGCCAGGCTGAGGGCGAGCGCCACCATGGCCACCACCGCAACGAACGATTGGATGAACACGCTCTGCTCGACGGGGTCGGCGATCAGACCGAACGGTCCCCGATCCGCCAGCGTGGCGATGACACTCACGACGGCGGCTCCGAGTCCGTGGAGCGTGGCCCGGAGCGGACCGGCGCGAACGCCGGTCCAGAGCGCGAGCGGCACGACCAGGAACGCGGACGGATAGAGGGGCATCGGGACGAAGACTGCGGCGTAGGCGAGTCCCGTCACGGCGACGGCGGCCACCGACTCCCAGGTGGCCCAGTCGAGACCGGGATGTGATCGACGGTTCCTCCAGGTGAGCACCACGGCCACCACGAGGGCGCTGCCGACCGCGTAGCGCAGCACCCACGCCGCAGCAGCCAACGCCAAGTGGTCGTCGAGTCCGTCCTCTGTCCAGCCCGACACACCGAGTGGGGCACTCGCGAGTGCGCCGATCGTGGTGGCGACGGCCAGACGGTAGAGATCCTTGGTGCCGCTGAGACGGGGCCTCGTCCGCCGGCCGCTGGCCCCCTCGAACTGTTCGAGGGCCGCTGCGCTCACCCACGGGGTCAGCGCGCTCGCGCTCATCAGTGCCAGGACACCCAACAGTGTCGCTCCCGTCAGGGCGTTGATCGCACCGTCGAGCAGCGCGATCGACACCAGCGCCCACCGTCGCCGACCGCCTCGCCATGACAGCACCCAGAGCAGGCCGATGCCCGCAGCCGGCCAGAGGAAGGCGACCGGCGAGTCGTCCGGGTGTGTGAGACGTCCCAGGATCTCGGCGACCACGAACAACGCCGACCAGGCCAACCCGACACGCATGGGTGGTGTGTTCCCGAACTTCACCGCAGGAACACCTCACCCGGGTGGTCGACATCGGCGAGGCCCGGAGCGTGCGTCGGGTGCTCGACGGGCGCTAGGTTCGGCATCATGGAACGGCCCTCCCGCTTCGAACACACCCGCTTCCTCGGCGACAAGCGGACGCAGTTGGTGTACGACCTCGATTCGTGGGACGACGAAGCGGTCATCGACGAGATCGTCGCTGCCGAGGTCGGCCTGTGTTTCGGGCCGGACAGTCTCGACGAGGCCCGTAACCGCGGGTACACCTTGGCCAAGCCCGGCGTCCGCCGGCGCCACCGCGCACCCCGTGCCTGAGGCGAAGCGCCACCTCACCGTCAATGGGACGTTCACGTCCGGTGGGCTGAAACTCGCCCGCTATCTGGCCCAACCGGCCGGCCGAACGGATGCACTGCCCGGGGTGATCCTGTGCCACGGATTTCCGATCGGCCCGCTCGACGCCCGCCAGAGTGGTCTGACCTTCCCAGAACTGATCGACCGGATCGCGAACGAACAGCGCTGGGCGGCGATGGCGTTCAACTTCAGGGGTTGTGGCCAGAGCGAGGGTGACTTCTCGTTGCAGGGCTGGGTCGATGATCTCCGCGCCGCGATCGACCACCTGATCGCCGAGGCCAATCCGGTCGGTATCTGGTTGGTCGGCACCAACACCGGGGGGAGCATCGCCACGTGCGTCGCTGCCGACGATCCTCGCATTCGTGGCATTGCGCTGCTCGGACCGCGCGCCGACTTCGACGACTGGGCCGCCCAGCCACGCCGTTTCCTCGAACACGCCCGAGAGATCGGGGCGGTGCGGACCCCCGGCTTCCCTCGGGCGTTCGACGAATGGGCCCGAGAGTTGCGCCGATTCCGTCCGGTCGACGCGGCTCGGCGATTCGCTCCGCGACCGATGATCGTGATGCACGGCAACGACGACGAGAGCGTGCCGCCCAGCGACGCCCGGCGCCTCGCCGATGCTCATGGAAGTGCCGAACTGCGCGTGATCAGCGGTGCGGGTCATCGCCTGCGCCACGACCCCCGCGCGATCGCGTTGTTGCTCGGGTGGCTCGATCGTCAGAAGTCGCTCCTGGTCTGACGGGTAGCATCGCCCGTCATGGACCTGACCGAGCGTCGTGAGGGAACTGCTCGGCACCCGTGGGAGCTCGCCCGCGGCGGGTTCTTCGTCGAGCTTGCCGCGTCGATGACCACAGGGCCGGTCGACGTGCTCGACCTCGGGTCGGGTGACGGGTGGCTGGCAGGCCAGCTGATCGCCCGTCTCCCTGCCGGTTCGACCGTCACCTGCTGGGACATCAACTACACCGGCGACGACTTGGCCGAGGCGGTACCGCGCGGGGTGGTGCGCACCGTCGACCGACCGGACCGGACCTTCGACGTCGTGCTGCTGCTCGACGTGGTCGAGCACGTCCTCGACGATGACGGGTTCCTCGACGAGGTCGCCGTGCCGATGCTCGCGCCGCGGGGTCGGTTGATCTTCAGCGTGCCCGCCTACCAAGCACTGTTCTCCGCACACGACGAGTTCCTCGGCCATCATCGCCGGTACTCGCCTGCCGCAGCGCGTCGGCTGCTGAGTCGGCACGTGACGATCGATCGTGACGGGCCGCTGTTCACACTGCTCGTTCCGCCACGAGCGCTCGGCGTCGTGCTCGAGCGATTCCGGCGACGCAGAGGGTGGACGCCTCGGCCCGAAGGAGTGGGTGGCTGGAGTGGTGGTCACCTGCTGACACGGTCGTTGACCGCGACCCTCGGCTATGACGCCCGATTCGGTAGGGCGCTCGCTGCGAAGCGATTGCGGCTGCCCGGCCTGTCGTACTGGGCGGTCTGCTCGGCCAGGTCCCGATGAGTGCCCGAACCACGCTTCGGGACGTCGTGGTCGTCATCCCGTGTTACAACGAGGCACGACGACTCGACGCGGCCGAGGTCGGTGCCATCACCGCTGCGGGGCCTCGGGTCCTGCTCGTCAACGACGGGTCGACGGACGCCACGCTCGCCGTGCTCGAACAGATCGCAGCGACGCACGATGGTGTGGACGTGCTCGATCTCGGCGTCAACGGCGGCAAGGGCGAGGCGGTCCGGCGGGGCCTCGCCGCAGCGCTCGAGTCAGGCGGAGCAATCGTCGGGTTCGCCGACGCCGACATGTCGACACCGCCGCACGAACTCGTTCGCCTGGCCTCGGTGCTCTGTGACGACCCGAGCATGGACGTCGTCCTGGGCTCGCGGGTCAGCCTGCTCGGCCGCAGCGTCGACCGTTCCGTGATTCGGCACTACTCGGGTCGCGTGTTCGCTACGGCTGCGGGGGCTGTTCTCGGCCTGCGCGTGTACGACACGCAGTGCGGCGCAAAGTTCTTCCGGTCGGTACCGGGTGTGCGAGTTGCGCTCTCCGAACCGTTCCACAGCCGGTGGTCCTTCGACGTCGAGCTGATCGGTCGGCTGGTCTCGGGTCGCTCCGCCCTCGAGACGACTCGATTCGTCGAGGTGCCGCTGCAGGAGTGGCACGACGTGGCGGGCAGCAAGTTGACCCTCGGTGGTTCGCTCCGCAGTGGACTCGAACTGGTGTCGATCGCCAGGGCGCTGCGTCGATGGAGAGCTCAGGTGGCGTAACCCGCCAGATGGGTGCTGTGCCAGCGCCAAGCGCTCGCGATGATGTCGTCGAGCGACCGGGTGGCTGTCCAGCCGAGCACCTCGTTCACGCGGGTCGGATCGGCGAACGTGGCGACCGCGTCACCCGCTCGCCGCGGGGCGAGTTCGTGAGGCACCGCGCGGCCGCTGATGCGTTCGGTCGCACGAATCACGTCGAACACACTGCTGCCCACCCCGGTACCGACGTTGAGTGACACCGTGTCACCGCCGTCGGCCAGATGGCGAAGCGCCTTGATGTGGGCATCGGCGAGGTCGTCGACGTGGATGTAATCGCGGATGCAGGTCCCGTCCGGAGTGGGATAGTCGGTGCCGAACACCTGCACCGGCGGCCGCAGTCCGAGCGTCGCCTTCATCACCACGGGGACGAGGTTGATCGACACGGTCCAGTCCTCGCCGATCACGGCATCCTCGCTCGCCCCAGCAGCGTTGAAGTAGCGCAGACTCACGGCCCGCAGACCGTGAGTGACCCCGTACCAGCCGAGGATCTTCTCGACCATCGCCTTCGACTCGGCGTACACGCTCTCGGGAGCGATGGGTGCGTCTTCGGTGACTGGGACGGTGGCCGGTGTGCCGTTGACCGAGCAACTCGACGAGAACACGATCCGGCGGACGTCGGCAGCGAGCATGGCTTCGACCAACTCGACCGTGCCGGCAACGTTGTTGCGCCAGTAGCGATCGGGTCGCTCCATGCTCTCGCCGACGCTCTTGTAGGCAGCGAAGTGGACCACGCTGTCGATCGACCGAGAACGACAGAGTTCGGTGACGAGTGCGCCGTCGCGGATGTCGCCACGGATCAACTCGGCACCGAGCAGGGCTGCTTCATGGCCGAGTTCCATCGAGTCGAGGACGATGACGTCGTGCCCCTGCGCACGCAACATTCGAACGGTGTGCGAGCCGATGTAGCCGGCGCCGCCGGTGACGAGAACGGTCATGGCACGAGTGTACGGCGCTCGTTCAGATCGATTCTCGCGTACGGAACCAGTCGATCATGCGTGTCAGGCCGTCGCGGAGTTCGATCTGGGGAGACCAGCCGTACGCCGAGTTGACGAGGGAGATGTCGGGCTGGCGCTGGAGTGGGTCACCCTCGCGCTCGTCCGGCAACGGCACGGTGACGATGGGGCTCGACGAGCCGGTGAGCTCGACGACCAGCTCGGCCAGCTCGCGCATGCTGAATTCTCCGGGATTACCCACGTTGACCGGTCCGGTGAGCGCCCCGTCGAGGACAGCGGCCAGGCCGCGCACCTCGTCGCTGACATGGCAGAAACTGCGTGTCTGCAAGCCGTCGCCGTGCAGTGTGATCGGCTCGCCGCGGAGCGCCTGGGCGACGAAGGTGTTCACCACCCGGCCGTCATCGGGTCGCATCCGTTCGCCGTAGGTGTTGAAGATCCGGACGATGCGGACCTCGATGTCGTGCACCCGGTGGTACGCCATGGTGATCGCTTCGCTGAAACGCTTCGCCTCGTCGTAGCAGCTGCGCGGCCCGATGCAGCTGACATTGCCCAGGTAGCTCTCGGGCTGCGGGTGGACCAGTGGATCGCCGTAGACCTCGCTGGTCGACGCGAGGAAGAACCTGGCGCGCTGGGCGACGGCAAGATCGAGCAGGTTGCGGGTGCCGATCGAGCCGACCGCGAGGATCTCGAGCGGCATCGTCGCGAAGTCGAGCGGCGACGCCGGGCTCGCCAGGTCGAGGACGGTGTCGTAGCGGCCAGCCGTGATCTCGGCTGGGAACGGCGTGGTCACATCGTGCTCGATGACCGTGCAGTCGCCCCGACCCGCCAGGTGCGCGACGTTCTGCGGTCGACCCGTGACGAAGTTGTCGACGATGGTGACCGAGTCGCCCCGCTCGAGGAACAGGTCGACGAGGTGCGACCCGACGAAGCCGCCGCCGCCCGCCACGAGATGGTGCGCCATCAGCGACCGATACCCTGGTGACGGAAGCCTGCCCGTTCCCAGTCCTTGCGGTCGAGCAGGTTGCGACCGTCGATGATCTCTCGGCCGCTCATCACCTCGGCGACCTTGTCGGGTTCGAGCCAGCGGAAGTCGTCCCACTCGGTGAGGACGGCGAGCACGTCGGCTCCGGCCGTCGCGCTGTACGGGTCGGTGCAGACCTCGACGCCTGCGGGCACGCCGGGCTTCGGCCCGGCGACCGTCGGATCGAACGCCCGGACGGTCGCTCCGGCGGTGATGAGCCGACCGATGATCGACACCGAGGGGGAGTCACGCAGGTCGTCGGTGCGAGCCTTGAACGTCAGGCCCCAGACTGCGACGGTTCGTCCCGTGAGGTCGCCGCCGGCGGCGACACGGATCTTGTCGGCGACCCGGTCGAACTGCTCGTCGTTGACGTCGATGACGCCCTTCAGGAGAT
>JBDKIV010000155.1:0-4511 GCA_039796935.1 Actinomycetota bacterium
TTGTGGTCCTCGGTCGCCATCGTCAGGTCGGGACGGCGAACGGTGCGGCCCGAGAGTCGGAGCCCGTCGAATGCCTGCGGGCTGGTCACCTCGTGGACGAGGTGGAGGTCGATGTAGAGCAGGTCGGGCTCGCCGGGCGCCGAGTGGACGAGGTGTCGTTCCCAGATCTTCTGGGGCAGGGTCTTGGGGGCGGTCATGCGATGCTCCGTTTCGAAGTCCACCGGGGTGAAGTTCATCTCGCCATCTCAGAATGTGAGATAGCATTCCTGAATATGGACAGTCTAAGTGGTGTCGGGGTGATCGACAAGAGCACGCACATCCTGGCCGCGCTGCGCCGCGGACCGCTCGACCTGGCTGCGCTCTCCGAGGCGACTCGTCTGCCCCGCGCCACGGCACATCGCCTGGCGGCCGCGCTCGAGCACCATGGACTGCTTCGACGGGACTCCCAGGGCAGATTCTGCCTCGGCTTCGAGCTCATCGGGCTCGGCCGGGCCGCAGCCGAGCAGTTCGGCCTCGCCGAGCTCGCTGCGCCGGTCCTCGCGGCCCTCCGTGACGAGTGCGGTGAGAGCGTCCAGCTCTTCGTCCGCGAAGACGGCGGGCGGCGCTGCGTCGTGTCGCTCCACTCGCCCCACGCGCTGCGCTGGATCGTCCCCGAGGGGAGCCTCTTCCCGCTCGGGCTCGGGTCGGCCGGGCGCGTCTTGACGGCCGAGGCGAAGATGCCTCGTAGCGGATGGATCGAGAGCGTCGAGGAACGAGAACCCGGCGTGGCCTCGGTGAGCGCGCCGGTTCGGGACTCGGGCGGTCTCGTCGTGGCTGCGCTGAGCGTGAGTGGGCCGATCGAACGGATGACCCGTTCGCCGGGACGGCGGCTCGGGTCGGCCGTGGTGTCTGCTGCCGAGCGATTGTCGCAGCGCCTGGCCGGGGGAGCGAGTTGATCGTCGCCCCGGCCGAGCCGGATCAGTAGATCGCGACGGCGTCGATCACGAGGACGAGATCGGTCTCCTCGGGGATGTTGAATGCGTCCTTGGCCAACTCGTAGGGGATGCCGAGTTGACGTCGCTCGCCCAACCGGATGCCTGCGAGGCCGTCGAGCAGCACGGTGGGCAGCTCGCTCGTGTAGGGGAGCGGTTGGACCTCGCCGGTCTCCCACGAGGTGCTGATCTGCTCGCCCGTGTCGGTGCGGATCGCGATGAAGTGGAAGGCCAGGGTCTGGCCGTCCTCGAGCGGGTCGCCGCTGCCGGCGGTCAGCTCGTCGATGAACAGCTCGTCGAAGGTGGTGCCGGCGTCGATGGTGATGGCCGGAGCATCGGCCGGATCGCTCTTCGGGATGACCGCGACGACGTCGACGACGAACGTCAAGGCGTCGCCGGCCTGGATGATCTCGCCCTGCGGGTTGTCGCCGTACGCGAGGTCGGCGGGGATGTCGAGCTGGCGGCGGCCGCCCTGTCGCGCCCCGAGGAGACCCTGGTCCCAGCCCTGGATGACCTGTCCCGCGCCGAGCGTGACGGGGAACGGTTCGCCACGGTCGTAGCTGTTGTCGAACTCGGTGCCGTCTTCGGAGCGGACGCCGACGTAGTTGACGATGACGGTGTCGCCAGCGGCAGCCTCGGCGCCCTCGCCTTCGGTCAGATCGGTGATGACGAGCTCGGTCGGCAACTCGTCCGGCAGGTCGACCTCGGGCTTGGTCGTGGTGTCCGAACTCGAGTCGTCGGTGCCGGCGGTGTCGGCGGTGTCGTCGGTGCTCGCCGGGCGGGTGTCGCTGGCTGCCGTGTCGTCGGCCTGGCTGCTGCTCTCGCCGCAGGCGGCGCCGAACAAGGCGAGAGAAACGACGAGAACTGGGACCAGGCGGGTTCGACGCATCCGGCGACGTTACCTCCGGATGTGCGGCCTCCACCCGTCACCGCTAGACAGCGGGTGATGTTCTCGGTCCTGCGGTCCAACCGCGACATTCGCTTGCTGTTCATCGCCCAGGTCGTGTCGTTCGCCGGCGACTGGTTCGCGTACGTGGCATTCGTCGGACTGGTCCAGGACCTCGGTAGTGCGCCGATCCTGGTGACACTCGTGTACGTGGCCCAGGCGCTGCCTGCGTTCGCGATGTCCCCGGTGTCGGGGGCGGTGGCCGATCGCTTCGACCGTCGCCGGGTGATCCGTGTCGTCTCGCTCGCCCAGGCGCTCGCTGCGGCGGGTCTGCTGTTGGTCGGTTCTGCCGGCACGCTCTGGATCGGGTTCGTGTGCCTGTGCATCATCTCGGCGCTCGGCTCGTTCGTCGGCCCGGCCTCTCAGGCCGGACTGCCGAACCTGGCTCGAACACCCGACGAACTCGCCAAGGCGAGCCTGCTGTTCGGCTCGCTCTGGGGAGCGATGCTCGCCATCGGGGCCGCCGCCGGGGGAGTGGTCGCGAGCGTGTTCGGCCGTGACACGGCGTTCGTCGTGAATGCGCTCTCGTTCGTCGTCGCCGCAGGTGCGGTGTCGCTGATCGCCCGACCGATGCAGGCCGAACGGGGCGACACCCGCAGCGGCGGCAGGATCCGACCGATCGCCGACATGGTCGAAGCCTTCGGTTCTGCCCGTCGCGACTCGGTGCTGCTGGCGCTGCTCGCCTCGAAGGCGACGTTCGCCATGGGCGCCGGCATCGTCGGTCTGCTGGCCGTGCTCGCCACCGAGGAACTCGGTGGCGGTGACGCATCGACCGGTGTGCTGATCGCCGCCCGCGGTGTCGGTGTCGCCGTCGGGCCGCTCGTCGCCGCTCGACTGGTGGGCCCAGAGTTGGGTCGGGTCCTGTTCCTCTGTGGCGCCGCCGGGATTGCATTCGGCGCCTTCTACCTCGGTCTCAGCATTGCCCCCACGCTGGCCGTTGCGGTGCCCCTCGTCCTCGCGGCGCACCTCGGTGGCGGAGCTCAGTGGACGCTGTCGACCTATGGGCTGCAACGGCGCGCCCCCGACGAGATCCGCGGACGGGTCATGGCCGGCGACTACGGGATCGTCACGCTCATCATCACGCTGTCGAACCTTGCCGCAGGAACCCTGGCCGGGGCGGTCGGCGCTCGGTCGGCGATCGCGGTGTTCGCCCTGCTCTCGCTCGTGGCAGGTGCCGTCTACCTCTGGCGAACGGCTCCTGTTCGGGCATCGCTCATGACGGAACACCGTGGCTCGGGCCCGGTTGCCGGGTCGTGAGCCACGCTGCTTCCGCTTCGGCCATCGGAGTGCTCGGCGGCCCCTGCACGAACGGCCACAGTTCCTCCGCCATCTTCCGGTAGTTGCCGTACGCACGGAGCTCTCCGAGCAGCGCGTAGAGGCCGAGGTTGATGCGCTGGATGAAGACGAAGGCGCGGGGGACCGTCGCGTACTGCGAGATCGGGCTCGAGCGGTCGAAGGTGTGCCGAACGATCCGACTCGCGTACTCGCCCGACCAGGTGATCGGCCGGTCGTCCCGCACGCTCTCGTAGAAGGCACTGAAATACGTGCCGATGTCGTCGTCGCTTGCCGGTGCGCCAGGGCGCAGCATGCCGGCGCGCTCGAGGATCGCACGGAAGGCCGCGGCATCGTGCTCGTACGCCGCGGAGCGGACCATCGAGACGAAGGTGTCCATCTCGTCCTCGTCGAAGTGCTTCACCAGACCGAAGTCGAGGAACGTCACCCGGCCGTCACCGTGGAAGAGGTAGTTGCCGGGATGGGGGTCGCCGTTGAAGAGGTGCATGCCGTACAGGCTTCGGAACACGAAGCGGAACAGGCACTCGCCGATGAGGTCTCGCTGGTCCTGGTCCCAGGTGAGCGCTTCGGCCCAGGTCGCCCCCGTCACGAGCTCGGTCGTCAGGACGCGCGACGTCGACAACGATGTCAGTACGTCGGGGATGTGGATGAAGGGATGGCCTCGGTAGTGCTCGGCGAACACCGACTGATTGCGTGCCTCGAGCCGGTAGTCGAGTTCGTCGGTGATCCGAGCCTTGATCTCGGCCACCATGTCATCGGGGTCGAGGCCACCGAAACCTTGCTTGAGGAGTGCGCCGAGCAGGTCGGCGTTGCGCAGGTCGGCAGCGATGGCATCGGCAACGCCGGGGTACTGGATCTTGACGGCCACCGCCCGCTCGAGTCCGGTGTCCGGATCGACGACGACCGCCCGATGCACCTGACCGATGCTCGCCGAGGCGAGCGGATGGGGGTCCCACTCGAGGAACAACTGCTCGGGCGTTGCACCCAACTCGCGCTCGATCACCTCGGCGGCCAGATCGGCGCTCATCGGAGGTGCGTTCGACTGCAGTTGGGCGAGCGCCTCGCGGAGCGGACCGGGAAGTCCCTCGTCGAGGTAGCTGGCCATCTGGCCGAGCTTCATCAGAGCGCCCTTCATGTGGCCGAGTCGTTCGGTGACCGCCTCGGCGGTCTTCAGTTCTCGCTCGGCGTCGAGTTCGATGCGTCGCTCGGCGGTCGCGAAGATCTTTCGTGCCGCCGTCGAGGCGTAGGTCGAGCCGACCTGGGCTCCGAGCTTCGCGAGATCGAGGTTCCGTCGCAGGCGG
>JBDKIV010000156.1:0-2692 GCA_039796935.1 Actinomycetota bacterium
GGGAGCAGCGAGCATGACGAGCAGCGCGATCGCTCCGAGCACGACGCTCAGCACCGCGACGACCGACCCGGCTGCGCGCCCGAGCGCCTCATCACCCCCCTCGCGACGGGAGGCGACGAACGAGGGGATCAACACCGCCTGCAGGACTCCGCCCGCCACCAACTCGAAGAGGAGGTTGGGCACGATGTTGGCGGCGTGGTACGTGTCGCCGAGCACACCGTTGCTGAGGACCGCAGCCGCGACCAGGACTCGGACGAAACCGGTCACACGCGACAGCAGCGTGCAGACCGTGACGACCATGGCGTCGCGCGCCAGTCGCGTGTCGGACATCTCGTCGGCATCAGCCAGCACCTGATCCACGGGAAGCGCCTCGCTCACGGGGCTCCCGGCGGGAGCGAACGATCCGCACCCTCTCGGAATCCGTAATGAGCGGCGTCGAGCCGGGCCCCCTCGAGACCGAGCACCATGGCCACCCAACCGAGGATCGTCTCGGCGTTGTCGACCGTGCTGACCTCGTCGCGGAGGCGCCCGTCCGCCCTGATCGCCGCCACGTACGAGGGAACCGGGACCTCGTTGTCCTGCGACACCCGCCCCACCTCGACCACCATCGTCGTCACGGCAGCACCATCGGGATCGGACACGGCGATCACACCGTCGAGCACGCGCGCCGGGTCGTCCACGAGGTTCCGGTCCGTCACGACGACCAGGTCGATGGCATCGAAGCCTGCCTCGACCGTCGACAACTGCAGCAGGTCCACCAGCCCGGCGTCCTCGAGTTCACCGAAGCTCGCCCGAAGCACCAGGTCGGGCCGCTCGTCACGTCCCGCCTGCATCGTGTCGACCGACGAGGCGATCAGCTGACCGACCAGCGCACCGAAGGCAGCGGCAGCGTCGTCACCCCCGGCGTCTTCGCCGAGCGCTGCTCGAACCCGGTCCACCTCGTCGGTGTCGAACACGACCGGATCGAGCCGAATCTCGCCGAGCACGCTCGCCGACGCGGCGCGCAGTGACCTGAGCACCCCGGCAACTGCGTCGCCGTCACTGTCACCGGCGACGACGACGAGGACCGAGCGCTCGGGCAGCCGACCCGAGATGAGTTGGTCCGGTCCATCGATCGCCCATTCGTCGAGTTGCGCCAACTCTGCAGCGAGCAGTTCGTTCTCGGCACGCTCGAGGGCGATGTTCTCCTCGGCGCTCTCCAGACGGGCCCGTGTGCTGTCGAGGAGCGGGCCGCGCACCACCGTCGAACCAGCGGCGATCCCGACTGCGAGCGCGACGAACACGGCGACGAGGCTGAAGATGTGCTGACGGAGACTGATCACCACCTCACCAACCGATCCGGGCTCGCAGCCACAACCAGACGCTCCTCAGCCAGAGCCGCACGGGTTCGCTGACCGCGACGACGAGGGCGAGCGACGAGAGCATCGCCACGGAGAAGATCGCGATGTCGCGCCCTTTGACCACCGGGTGATACAGGTTGTTCACGCCCTTGGCGTCCACGAGTTTGCGACCCACCTTGAGCCGAACCAGGAACGTCGAGGCCATTCCCTGTCGACCCTTGTCGAGGAAATCCTCCATCGAGTTGTGCGTGCCGACGGCCACGATCAACTCGGCGCCACGTTCGTAGGCGAGCAACATGGCGATGTCCTCGCTCGTTCCCGCACTCTCGAACAGCAGGTGTTGCAGCCCCAGTTGCCTCAGCCGATCCGCGCCGGGCGCGCGTCCTCCCGAATATGCGTGGACGATCAACTCGGCACCGCAGCGCAGCGTCGCTTCGCTCACGGAGTCCATGTCGCCGATGATGATGTCCGGCCTCAGGCCGAGCGTCAGCAACGCGTCGGCGCCGCCGTCGACCCCGATGAGCACCGGACGCATCTCGCGGATGTAGCCCGACCGGTGGAGCGCAGCGAGATCCTCGCGGAAGTCGATGCCACGGACGACGACCAACGTGTGCTTCCCACGGAAGTCGACCGTCGACGGAGGAAGGTCGGGGCTGTCCGTTGCCAGGTGACGCTCGTTGCGCAGGTATTCGAGCGTGTTCGCAGCGAAGAGTTCGAGTTGTTCACCGACGCGCGAGCGGGCATCGACCACCCGATCGAGCAGCGCCTGTTCGTCCTGGCGCCGCCCGACTGCAACGACCTCGTCGTCGATGATCAGGCGGTCGCCGATGATCGTCACCACCTGGCCCTCCGCGATCCGCTCGAATCCCTCGACCCCGATCTCGTCGAGCACGGCAACACCGCTGCGAACCAGGTGGAGCGGACCCGTGTTCGGGTATCGCCCGCTGAACGAGGCCACGGCATTGACCACCGCCGACACGCCGGCGTCGATCAACGCATCTGCGGCGACGAGGTCGACGTCCGAGTGGTTGATGACCGCGATCTCACCCGGTTCCAACCGCTTGGCCAGATCCTTCGTCCGCCGGTCGGCACGGGCGCGCGCCGTGATCGGGGTCTCGACCCGGGACAGGGCCATCAGATCCGCCGACCCGATGCGAGCAGTTCGAGCGCGTGTTCCCGAGCCGACGCCGAGTCCGGGTGACCGGACAGCATTCGGGCGATCTCCGCCACTCGTTCCTCCTCCGAGAGCAGTCGCGCCGTGGCGGACGTGGTCGTCTCGACCACGTCCTTCGCCACGTGCACGTGCGTCTGCGCGAGTGCTGCGATCTGCGCCAGATGGGTGACGACGAACA
>JBDKIV010000157.1:0-24986 GCA_039796935.1 Actinomycetota bacterium
CGGTTCGGGCGGGTTCACGTCCATCTGCCCACCCTACGGCGCGCCACGGTTCGCCGGTCGGAGCACGATCACCGCCCGAGACAGAAGATGCTTCAGTTCACGACCACCTGCGCCGATAGAGACCGCACACGCGACGACGGCAGGGGCACGGCATGACGGCATCAGCATCCACCACAGCGGCAGCGGCAGCGGCAGCGGCAGCGGCGGCAGCGGCGGCGACGACGAGGGGGACGGTCCGCGTGAGCGTGCTCGTGCACGATGCCCTGCTCGGGCGCTCACTCGCCGCTGCGCTGCGCGACGACGGCTTCGATGTCGAGACACCCCCGCCGCCCGCCGACACCGCCCGACTCGCATCCCTCGTCGCCGAATCGCAACCCGATCTCGTCGTCGTCGAGCTCGGTGCCCCGTCCCCGTGCTCGGTCGAGGCAACACTCGAAGCGATCGGCTGTTGCGGCCGCGCTGCCGACCAGCAGACGACCGTCCCGAGAGTGATCGGTCTGGCACCCCCGGCGGCCGAGGACGTCCGGATCACGGCACTGCTCGCCGGCGCCGACGATGCCGTTTCCACCCCCATCGCACCCGGCGAGCTGACGGCGAGGTGCAGGGCCGTGCTACGACGCCCCGGCACCGGTCACCCGACGACCGCGCGGCGCTCCCCGTCGCTGCTCGCCTTCGGGCCGCTCACCGTCGACGTCGGCCGGAGGGAGATCCGGGTCCTGGGTCACGACGTGCCGGTCACCCGCATCGAGTACGCCCTGTTCGAGCAGCTCTTCCGTCACCCGGACGAGGTCCGGCCGCGCACCACGCTCTTGCGCGACGTGTGGGGGCCGCACTGGGTCGGCGACACCCACATCGTCGACGTGCACCTGTCGAACCTGCGGCGCAAGATCCACCATGTCGCCCCGGACGTGCATGCCATCCACACGGTCCGAGGGATCGGGTTCCGGCTCGGCGACGACCTCGTCACCGCTGCGACCTACGCCGACCACCGTCTCTCGGCCTGACCGGCCGGCCCGACCGTCAGGCGTACTCGGCGACGAGCCACCATCGACGATGCTCGAGCACCGCCAAGAAGGCGCCCCCATCGGCAGTCAACAGCTGGAACCTCGCCTGACGACGGTGGCGCGTTGCGTCCCACCATCGCTCGTCGAGCAACCAGGGACCCGCCCAGGCAACGACCTCGCGAACTCGACGACCACCGCGATCGACCAGCACTGCCGGAGCATCACTGATCGCACCGCGCCCGCTCACGGCCACCAGCCGACCGCCACGATCGCGCACCTCCGCCTCGCGACGTTCGCAGTACACGATGGCGGGTGATGGCGTCGGCAACGACCCGGGCCAGGGACCGCGGGCATCACCGGGCCGGGCATCACCGGACGCGGTCCCGCCGGCCAGTGCGAGCGATGCCGGGATCCACTGATCGACCTCGTCCGGGTGACGGCCACCGCGACGGTGAACGGCGACCACCTGCTCGTCCCCCAGCAGACCGGCGAGCCGAGTCGCAGCACGACGCGCCCAGTCGTCAGCCTGTGTACGGCCTCCCCACAGCCCGAGCTGCAGGCCTTCGTCGGCGCACACCTCGGTGGGTTCGAGACGAAGCTGCGTGATGCCGGCACTCGGTGCTCCCGACATGGCCGCCTCGGCGCCGACACGGTCCTCGGTACCGGCCTCGGCCTGCGTCGCCCACCCGTCGAGCTGCCAGCGGATGCGCTCGACCAACGCAGCGACCGAGAATCCGCTCGAGAGCGTCCACACCCGCTCGCTCCGTTCAGCATGCTCGGTCTCGGCGGTGACCACCAGTTGCGTGCACACCCGTCCTTGATGACCGAGTGTCTCGACGAGTTGCTCGGCAAGGGTCCGCCCGGCGAAGACGACTGCTTCGAGATGCGGTATCGGCTCGTCGAAGTGCTGCACCACTGCCAGTGCCTCGGGAGGCTCTTCGGCGCCCGGAGGACGGTCGTCCTCGCCCGCAGCCATCCGCTGCGCTTCGATTCCGCCACGACCGAAGCGAGCAACGACGTGCGACTCGTCGAGCGCAGCCAGGTCACCCAAGGTGTCCAGTCCCAGACGGCGGAACAGATCGACGTGATCCGCCGACACCCCACCGGCGTCGATCAACCACCGCAGCGGGAGGGGGCCCAGGAACGATGGGGATCCACCCGGGGGGACCACCAGCACGCCGTTGCCGGCGAGGCCGGCCGTCGGCGAATCGACGATCGGCGCTGCCCGCGCCCCAACGGCGCATCGAGCCGCCACCGATGCGGCAAACCGACCATCGGCGATGCCCACACCGGGCCACCCCGTTGCCCCGACCGACTTCTCCAGCACCCTGGCGACGACGCCAGCGAGCCGTTCGGCGAGTGCCTCGTCACCACCGAAGTACCGCGAGGGGCCTCGCGTGGCGAAGGTGAGCACACCCGGCCGGGTGATCTCGAGCCGTGGCACCAGGTCGGCCACGGCATCGGCCACCGGATGGAACGCGCGTGCATCGAGTACCGGGTCGTGGGCCACCACGCGAAGACCGGGACAGCGCGCCTGGGCCTCGCGCCGGCGCTGACCGACCCGAACCCCGGCACGTCCGGCAGCCAGCGACCGGGCAACGACCCGGTTCGCCCGGATCACGGCGAGCGCCTCGTCCGGAGCGCAACCTGCCGTGACCACCGGCCACTGCGGACAGTGCACCACCGCGAGACGAGGCACTCGATGCACGGCGATTCACCCCACTCGACCGAGGGGAGCCAGTGCCGGCACGACTCGACCGGCGGCGTCGGGCAGACAGAGCGACGAACGACGCGGACGAGGCACGCGGCGGCCGTCGAGCACCACCGCGACCTCACGCGACCGGAGATGACCATGACCATCCCCGAGGCCCTCCCACCGGGCACGGCTGACGAGACGCAGGTCGCACGAGAACGGACCCGGGTCGCCGAGTACGACCAGCACCGAGCCACGTACCTGCACGCGCGCCTGCACCCGACGAGCCGTGACCGGACGCACCCGCTCGGCCATTCCCACGACCACGAGGTCGAATCCGTCGACGAGGGCACCCAGGACCTGCGCCCACCGCTCGTCGTCGCGATGCCCCGGCGCATCGCGCACCATGATCAACCGGCAGAGATCGACGCCGGCCTCTGCAGCAGCACGCGCACCGAGACCGGCGACGCCCACCACCCCGCTCCACGAACCCGCCCGGGTCGCCGCCGACAGCAGGACGAATGCCGACGACACGGCGGCATCACCTGTCACCGCGATCGTGGCCCCGCGAGGCAAGCCCGCCGGGAAGAGCGTGGCCAGAGCCGGGTGAACCGGCAACGAACGCTCGATCAGGACGCCAGGATCGACCCGTGCACCGATCGCTTCGAAACGAGCCAGAGCTTCCCTCGCAGCAGCCACCGCCTCATGGTAGCGAACGCATGTTCGATTCGCCAGGGGGCGGTCGGCGACGAGTCGGTCGGCTCAGTTACCTGCCGCCTGCGTCGGTCGACCGTCGTCTGCGGATCGGATGCCGTCGAGCAGGTCGGTGAACCCCTGTGCACCCTGGACTGCTGCATCGGCACCCAGTTCACGGGCATGCTCGTCGTCTCGCACCGCACGCCCACCTGCGACCAAGAGCACCCCGGTGGTCGCCTGACGCAGCGCCATCAGCGACTCTCGCGCCGTCTCGAGACACTCGGCAGTCGTCACCGAAACACCCACCGCCACCACATCGGGCGTGGTCTGCGCGGCCCGGACGAACGATGCGGCCGGCACGTCGGCGCCGAGGTCGCTGACATCCCAGCCGTGCTGGCGCACGAGGTCCGACACGAGAGCGACCGGGAGCGCATGTCGCTCGCCGGACGGGGCGCCGATGATGACGACCCCACGGGTGCGGCCGCGACGCACGAACCGTGGCCCGAGTCGCCCGATCAGCCGCATGACGATGCCGGTCGCTCGGTGCTCGACGAAAATGTCGAGTTGACCCTGTTCCCAACGCTCTCCGATCGACGCCATCGCCGGGGCGACGACATCGAGGTACACCTCGTCGAGTTCGGAACCTGCAGCGAGCGCCGCCTCGATCACTCCCCAGGCACCACGAGCGTCCCCTGCGAGCAAACGGGCCTCGAGCCGCTCGGCCCAAGGAGCCCGCCGACGGCTTCCGCCCTCGGGTTGAGGACCCATCGACCCGCCGCTACGGAACAGGTCGAGGTCGGCACGGGCCACCCTCCACGTCCCACCCTCTTTACGGGCCGGGAGCAGACCGAGCCGGACATACCGATAGGCGGTCATGTAATGCACGCCGAGTTCATCGGCTGCTTCCTGCAGCGTCAGGTCATCGGAAGGCATGAGTCCACGGTAGGACCACTACAGAGGAGGCGCCCAACCGGAAGAGCAGAAACTCGACGCCGGAGAACAACTTCTTGTGAAGCGCTCCGAACCCTCAGCTCGGAGTTCGTCGACTCGAACTCAGTGGGACGCTCGCCACCGCGCCAGCGCAGCACTGCTCCGCTCGCGCAACAGCGCCGGAACGCGCTGCTCGTACGCCGATCCCCCGCCACCGGCGTCGGTCGAGCCATCGCCGGAGGCGACCGCCTCGGCAGCGACCTCTTCGACGAACACGGTCGGCTCCATGCCCGGCTTCCAGTACTGATACAGATCGCGGACGATCTCGTCGAGTCCGTCGCTGGTGAACCCGCGCTTCAGATCGACGGTCACCACGTTGCTGTAGACGTGCACGCCGTCGACCCGGCCGGTGAGGAACAGCCGCCTGGCCAGTTCGGCCGCAGGACGCGGCCCGACCGCTTCGTGGCCGGACCGGAACCGCTCGTGCCCTTGCCCGGTGAGCACCCGGTTGGCCTCGAACCGGACCACACCGGGCACCGAGGCCTGCTTTTCCACCACGCTCACCATCTGACCCATGGCGACTCACCCTAGTCCGGCACCCTCGCGCCACGCATCATGACCAACGGTGTGACGCACCCTCGCCACCCGGGTCGATCGGTGAACGACCGCCTGGCTACCGTCACATCACCGACCAGCGCAAGGAGCACGCTCATGGACGACATCACGCTCGAGGTCTTCGAAAAAGAGGCCCGCGACTTCCTCGACTCGCATGCACCCAAGAAGGAGGCCGAAAAGCGCTTCGTCTGGGGAGAGGGCTCCGACAAGGTCGCCATGTTCGAAGAGAAAGACCGCGACACCGAACTTGCCGACGTCCGTCGCGCCCAGGCGTGGAGGGCGACGAAGTTCGATGCCGGCTTCGGATGGATCACCGGCCCCCGCGAGTACGGCGGCCGAGAGCTCTCCAACGCGTACGAACGCCTCTGGAACCATCTCGAGGCCCAGTACCAGGTGCCCAACCAGAGCGCCTTCACCATCGGCCTCGGCATGGTCGCACCGACCTTCCTGGCCCACGGGAGCCAGACCGCCAAAGACCTGTATCTGCAGAAGATGTACCGCGGCGACCTCATCGGGTGCCAACTCTTCAGCGAGCCGGGTGCAGGGAGCGACCTCGCGAGCCTGCAGACCAAGGCCGAGCGCGACGGCGACGAATGGGTGATCACCGGGCAGAAGGTGTGGACGACCGGGGCCCAGTTCAGCGACGTCGGCGAGATCATCGCCCGCACCGACCCGGACCTTCCCAAGCACAAGGGGCTCACCGGGTTCATCGTCGACATGCGCGCCCCCGGTGTCGAGGTCCGCCCACTCCGCCAGATGACCGGCGGAGCAAGCTTCAACGAGGTGTTCTTCACCGAGGTCCGGGTCGCCGACGACCACCGTCTCGGTGACGTCAACAACGGATGGAACGTGGCACTCACCACCCTCATGAACGAACGCGCCGCCATCGGGGCAGGCGGTGGAGGCGGAGGTGTCAACCTCTTCGCACGCGTCATCGAGATGGTCCGCCATTTCGGACTCGACCGTGATCCGATCATCCGCAACGAACTGGCCGCGCTGCTCATCCACCAGCGGGTCGCCGGCTACAACAACCAGCGGGCGATGGACAAGATCAAGTCAGGCCAGATGCCCGGGCCCGAGATGAGCATCGCCAAACTCTCGGGAACCCTCAACTCGCAACGCCTGAGCGCATTCGTCTCGCGGGTGCTCGGCCCCAAGCTCATCGCCGATTCGGGCGAGTGGGGCACGTACGCCTGGACGCAGTTGATCCTCGGTGGACCCGGCGGCCGCATCGCAGGTGGCAGCGACGAGGTGATGCGCAACATCGTCGGAGAGCGTGTGCTCGGCCTCCCGAAGGACGCCGGCATCGACTCGACGTCGCCGTTCCGCGACCTGAAGGTGGGCACCCAGAAGTCACCCTCCTGAGCGGAACACGACGCCCGAGCCGGTAGGGTTTTTCGCTCTGTCCATAAGGACAGTTCACGTCTGTAGCTCCTTGTTCGAGGGCTCCGCTCGCGGGGCGACGGTTGCACACGTGCCGTCGCCACTGCCGAACTGCAGTGAACCCGGCTGCAACGCAGCCTCGAGGAAGCACCATGACAACATCGTTCACCGACCTCGGCGTGTCGTCGCGCCTGGCAGAGGGCCTTGCCGCAGCCGGCATCGCCGAGGCGTTCCCCGTACAGGCGGCAACCCTGCCCGATGCATTGGCCGGCAGGGACATCTGCGGTCGAGCCCCGACCGGTTCGGGCAAGACACTCGCATTCGGCATTCCGCTCATGTCGCGGGTGAGTCAGGCGACCCCCAACCGCCCGACCGGACTCGTACTCGTCCCCACCCGCGAACTGGCCGAGCAGGTGCAGCGGGCGTTCGTGCCGCTCGGCCGTGCGCAGTGGCGCTTCGTCCAAGCGATCTACGGCGGGTCACCGATGTCGGCCCAGATCCATGCCCTCAAGAAGGGGGCGTCCGTCATCGTCGCCACGCCGGGACGACTGCTCGACATCATCCGGCAGGGGCATTGCGACCTGAGTGCGATCGAAGTGTGTGTGATCGACGAAGCCGACCGTATGGCCGACCTCGGCTTCATGCCCGACGTCCAGGCGATCCTCGACATGACCCCCTCGACCCGCCAGACCATGCTCTGGTCGGCCACGCTCGACGGCGACGTCGACGAGTTGGTCCGCACCTACCTCGTCGATCCGGCTCGCCACGATCTCGTGGGCGAGATCGAGAGCGGCCCGGTCGAGCACCGCTTCGTCGTCACCGCCCCCACCGCACGGGTCACGGCGACCGTCGAACTGCTCGACTCTCACGGCCCGACCGTCGTGTTCGTCACCACCCGCTTCGGGGTCGACGACGTCACCGCTGCACTGATGAACGCCGGGGTACGGGCCGGCTCGCTGCACGGCGCACGCAGCCAGCAGGCGCGCAACCGCACGCTCAGCGATTTCAAGCGAGGCAAGCTGCAGGTGCTGGTGGCCACCGACGTCGCCGCCCGAGGCATCCATGTCGACGATGTCGAACTCGTGGTGCACTACGACCTGCCGGCGAACGACAAGGACTACCTGCATCGATCGGGCCGAACTGGTCGCGCCGGTCGCTCGGGCACCGTGGTCGCGTTCGTGCCACCGAGCCGGCAGCGCATCGCCCGCCGCTTGGCCGACGACCTCGAGGTGAGCGTGGCGTGGAGCGACAGCGGGCGACCGTCCGAGCGCAGCTCGCTCGATCAGCGACATGACCGGCCACGCCGATCCGACGATCGGCCGCGCCGCGACGATCGGCCGCGCCGCGACGACCGGCCACGCCACGACGACCGGCCACGCCGTGACGACCGGCCGCATGGCGACAGCCGACCGCGCCGTTCCGACGACCGCCCCCGGGGCGTGACACCGAGCGGCAGCAGCCGTCGACCGGGCGGTCGGCCGCCGCGCTGAGTGCTCAACGCGGGCGAGACGCCGTCACCAAGCCGCGCTCGCCCGCCCACCGGCCGATGTCTCGCCGGTCGATCGCCGCCGCGATCAGATCGGGGAACGCATCGGGCGTACAGGCGAAGGCCGGCACCCCGAGCGCCGCCAACGACTCGGCGGCATTCCGGTCGAACATCGGTGTCCCTTCGTCGTCCAGCGCCAGCAGGGCCACGCATCGGACCCCGGAGCGCACCATCTCGCCCAGGCGATCCACGAAGTCGCCGCCCGGTGTTCCCTCGTAGAGGTCGCTCACGACGACCAGGACCGTCTCTGCCGGTTGGTGCACCAGGGACTGGCAGTAGGACATGGCGCCGTCGAGGTCGGTTCCGCCACCCAGCTGCACGCCGAACACGACGTCGACAGGATCGTGCAGGTCTGCGGACAGATCGACGACCGACGTGTCGAACGCGACGAGACGGGTCCGGAGCGATCGGACCGAACTGAGCGCAGCTCCGAACACGCTGGCATACACGACCGAATCGCCCATCGAGGCGCTCTGGTCGACGGCGATGATCAACTCGCACTGCACCGATGAACCGATCCTCGCAGCACCCACCAGGCGTTCAGGGACCACCGTGCCGAGCGACGGTTGGTAGTGACGAAGGTTCGCCCGAACCGTGCGATCCCAATCGATGTCGGCGTGCCGAGGCCGACGGGTGCGCGCCGACCGGGCGAGCGCTCCGCCGACCACCGCCGCCGTCGGCCGGGCGAGACGCTCCTCGAGGTCTGCAACGACCCTGGCAACGACCTGGCGGGCCGTCGCCCGCGTCGTGTCGGGGAGGAGATGGCGCAGTTCGAGCAGCGTGCTGACCAGGTGCACATCGGGTTCGATCGCTTCGAGCATCTCGGGTTCGAGCAGCAGTCGCTGCAGGTCGAGCCGCTCGATCGCGTCGCGCTGCATCACCTGGACCACCTGCGTCGGGAAGTAGCGGCGGATGTCGCCGAGCCACCGAGCCACCGCAGGACTCGATGCCCCCAGACCTCCGGCCCGGCTCGACCGGCGTCCGGGCCGGGCAGACCCAGCGGTGTCGTACAACGCGCTGAGCGCAGCGTCCATACGCGAATCGTCGCCGTGGAGTCCGACCCCGCCGCCGTCAGCGCGCGACTCGCCCTCTCCCCCGAGCACCAGTCGCCAGCGGCGGAGCCGCTCGGCTTCGTGTACTCGATCCGGGTGGTCGGTCATGTGTCGACCCCCAGCAACAGACCGACGGTCGCCAGCACAGCATCGACACGCTCTGGATCGAGTTCGATGACGCCACGATGAGCGGTTGGGACGGAGCCGGTACGTACCCGCTCGCCGAGCGCGCGCCGCTCGGCCGGCTCGAACGCACCGAAGGTCCGTCGGAGCAACGGGAGCGCCTCGACGAAGGCGTCGCTTCCGAGACCGGCCAACCAGTCGTCGACCACGCCGAGGAGGAGTGGATCGTGGACGAGCACGGCACCCGTCCCTCCGAGGAACCCTTCGACGAACATCGCCGCCTCACCCGGGGGCGTACCGTGTGACAGAGCTCGGGACACCCGTCGGCTCACCTCGTCCAGATCGAGCTCGCCGGCATCGGCGAGCACACGCGTGGTGAGACCCTGCACGAGACCATGGACCCGATGGCGACCGGCGAGATCGTGGAGCGCTGTACGCCAGATCCGGGTGTGGCCAGGGTCGCCGAGCAGGGAGACAGCAGACTGGACATCTCGGATCGAGGCGGCCATCACCTTCGCCACCTCGTCGTCGAGCGCCGTGCACGCTGGGGCGAGACCAGCCGCCGCTCGTGCGATCAACCCGTCGAGCACCCGACGCAGCACCTCTGCGTCGGTCGAGCGCACGTCACCGTACCGAGCAGTTCGCGCCAACGCCGGCACGGCCTCCATCAATCGCATCACGTCGTCGGACAGCGACGAACGGGTGCCGATGAGCCGCAGCACATCACCTGCGGCATCATCGAGTCCGGCGAGCAGGCACTCCTCGAGCAGGGTCGACAATGCGCCGATCGACGTCGTGGCCGAGGCGCGTGACCGGACAGCTGCGGTACAGGCGAGGACGACCGTGGTGCCGAGACCCGACGCCTCGATGAGACGCACTTCGAACTCGGGCTCCCACCGAAGCTGCCATGTCTCGCGAAAGGTGCCCACGCTGCGGCGGCCTTCGCCGGGGCGCCCCCAGGGCAGACCGAGGACCAGCAATCGGTGCAGCAGCTGCGACCGCTCGAGGTGCAGCGGCTGACGAAGATCGAGCTCGAGGTGGCGGGCGGCCGCTTCGGGCCGAAGCCGACAACGCTTCTGCTCGGCGGCAAGGTTGCGTGCCAGGGGCACCATCGGTGTGGAGGTCGGGACCTGCCCGAGCTGCGTACCGATGACCAACTCGCTGCTGATCAGCCGCATCGGTGCATCGCCTCCTCGACCGAACACCGCTCTCGCCGCATCGTCCACTTCGGCGAGTCCGGCGTTCGGTCTGCCCCGAACGGCGGCCAGCGCGTCGGCGAGTCGGGTGGCGTCGACCACATCGGCGGCCGAGACCGGATGATCGGCGCGGCGCAACACCCTGGCTGACTCGGCGAACCAGCGCGCCACCGACTCCCGTCCGCCGTGGACGAACAGGTGGTGATACCAACCCGGTGCCGTCACCCCTGCCCCGTACCCGGTCGCACTGGCAAGACGACGATGTGTCCAGGGGACCCAGGTGATCGACGCCTTGACCTTCGGCATGCCGCGCAGCGTCGCGGTGTCGGCGCGGGCGAGCCGACGATCGAGCGCGCCGACGAGCGCTGGCACGTGCCACGCCCCGCAGACCACCACCATGTCCGAGAATCCGTCGGCCGACGCAGCACGGATCCGAGCGCGCATGTGAGCCTCACGCTGTTCGTCGAACGAGTCGACGGCAACGAAGCGGGCCTGACGGAGTTCCGTCATCGCCTCGGCGATCGCCTCGAACGGGTCCCCGTCGAACTGGTGCTCGACGACATCCTCCCACCACTGCTCGGCATCGTCGTAGCCAGCAGCAGATGCGAGTTCGGCGAGCGGGTCGAGCGGGCGGAGTGCGGCACCGTCGGCGGCGACGAGCGCACGCTGATCGGGCGACGACCGAGCCAGCACATGGCGCGTCGGAAGGTCGATGCAGCGCACCGGGACGTCGTGGTCGAGTGCCCAGCGGAGTGCGACCCACTCGGGGCTGAACACCGCGAACGGCGAGAACACGGCTCGCTCGGGACTGCCTGTGTCGTAACCGAGCAGCGCGACCGGTGCGCGCATCTCGGGATGCGCAGCCAGCGCCAGGACCGATTCGGCATCGAGAGGAGCCTCGAGCAGTACGACATCGGGGGGCTGGCGCCGCAATCCCGAGAGAACGGCACGGGCAGAGCCAGGACCATGGTGGCGGATCCCGTACAGACGGATCGACGGCTGGTCGGACGTCACGATGATCAGCGACTCGCGAGTGAATCGAGGTAGTCGCGCCACACGACGGTGTCGTGCACCGGATCACGTACCACGGTCGACTCGATCCCGGCCAGGAGATCGTCGAAACAGACCGACCCATTGCCCAGATGAACCGACATCGCCATCGACTGGACGATCACCGAGATGGCCTCGGCGGTGCTCATCGTCCCCGATGGTGTCTTGAGCTTGATGCGACCGTCCTCGCTCTGGCCATGCCGGAGCTCGCGGAACACCGTGACGACTCGGCGGATCTCGTCGGCGGGAACCGCGGTCGGAGGAAGCGACAGAGCAGAGCCGAGCGCAGCGACACGGCGCACCACGATGTCGACCTCCTCGTCTGCGGTCGCAGGAGTCGGCAGGACGACGGTGTTGAACCGCCGGCGCAAGGCGCTCGACAGTTCGTTGACCCCACGGTCGCGGTCGTTGGCGGTCGCGATCAGGTTGAACCCGTGCCGCGCCTGGACCTCGCTGCCGAGTTCGGGGATGGGCAACGTCTTCTCGCTCAGCACGGTGATGAGCGCGTCTTGCACGTCCGAGGGGAGCCGGGTGAGTTCCTCGACCCGGACGATCGAGCCGCGCTCCATGGCCCGGTACACCGGTGACGGTACGAGCGCGCCGCGGCTCGGACCCTCTGCCAGCAGCCGGGCATAGTTCCAGCCGTACCGGACCGCCTCTTCGGCAGTGCCCGCGGTCCCCTGCACCACCAGGGTCGAGTCGCCGCTGATCGCCGCTGCGAGATGCTCGCTGAGCCAGGTCTTCGCCGTTCCGGGAAGCCCGAGCAGCAGCAGCGCTCGATCGGTGGCAAGGGTGGCCACCGCTGTCTCGACGAGCCGACGAGAGCCGATGTACTTCGGGGTGATCAGGGTTCCGTCGGGCAGTGTGCCCCCGACGAGATAGGTGACGACCGCACGAGGCGAGCGCCGCCAGCGCGGCGGCCGGGGCCGGTCGTCGAACCGGTCGAGCGCCTGCAGTTCGTGCGCGTACTCGAGTTCGGCGTGCGGGCGAACGACGTCCGTCGTCGACTCCGCTACGGGCTGCTCGCCGGGATGATCGGTCATGACGCTCCATTCAGGTCCGACAGGGTCGGGGACGTGCTACGACGGGGCTCGACACCATCGTCGAACTCACGGTGCATCTCGAGCCGGAACTCGGCCAGTGCCAGCAGGGCCGTCCGCGTTCGCTCGGTCGACACGTCGAACGCAAGGTCGGCGAGCGCCGCGCACAGCGACGCCAGATCGTTCGGGGAGAGCGAGACGATCAGTTGCTCGAACTGCGGCACCATGGTCCAGGACCCTCGCCTCTCGACGAGCGCCGCAACGATCGATGCGGCTCGCGCACGGCTGTCCGCAGCGACGGCCGGCACCTCGAGGGCCGACTCCAACTGCGCGGGCCTGGGCGTCTGGCTCGGTCGGGACGAGACCCCCAACTCGGGGACCAGATCGGCGAGCCACTCGGCGCGACCGCGAGCCAGTCGTCGCACCGAGCGATCCACTGCAGGGTCGCGGCGTCCGCGTAGCAGCAGGCGCGGCAGAGCCTCCCAAGGGAGCGCCCACCCACGTCGCTCGAGCAACTCGAGCCACTCTGCCACGAGGAGTACGTGCTCGCCCGCAAGGATTCGTTCGAGCCGCCGCGCGCACGCATCGGGGCACGGAGGGCGCCGATCGGACGGCGCCACCGGCACGACTGCTCCGGGCGCCTCGAACGGCACCACGCCGGCGCGACGCGCCGCGACCACCGCGGCGGCCCGATCGAGCAACTGCACCGCCGGGTCGTCCGATGACGACCACGTGTCCCAGCCCGGTTGCGGATGCGGGGGCGTGCGCCGATCGGTACCGACGAGGGCTGTCGCCACGAGCGCGCTCCACTCGGCTGCCGCCGACGAGCCGAGGCCGGTCACAACATCACCGCTCTCGCCCCGCAGAACACCGTGAGCGGCATGACCCCGTCGGCGTCGTACTCGCCCATGACGGTCGCGGATGATCCGCCGCTGATGGCGACGAGCTCGGCCAGACGACGGAAACCGGGTGTGATCGGTACCGAACCGGTCGAGTCGGCCAGGCTCCAGCGACCGTCGCCACGGGGCACCGGCACGGCGTCGACCAGCACCGGGACACGCTCGATCCAGGGCTCGCGAGCGACCAGCCGGCCTGCCTCGGCCACTCCGTCGGCGACGCTCGTTCCGAGCGGTGGGGCACGCAGAGCCAGGACAGCGGTGTGCACCCGACCGACGAGACACCGCAACGGCACGGCGCCGGGATACCAGTGCACATCGGCGAACATGCCGGTGCCGACCTCGTGCGTCGAGACGAGTTCGCCTCCCAGACTGCCGAAGCTCAGCTCGAGCGCCCAGGTGGTGCGGGGCCGTGAGGACCCATCGAGATCACCTCCCGACTGGTGGCAGAGCCACGTTCGCTGCACCGTAATCCGGTCTTCGCGCACGCGGCTCTCGCCGACCACCATCCAGTCGGCGCTCGTCGGAACTCCGGCGAGCACGTCGGCCTTGGCGACGCTCAGGCCGGTCGCCGCATGCACCCCGTCACACAGGTCGTCCGGGAGGTACGCCGTGCGGAGAGCGCCGCGAGCGAGCGTGTGCGCGACAGCCAACTCCTCGAGCACGTCCTCGTGCCATCGAGCATGCTGGCCGACTCGGGCGGCGATGCGTCTGATCCGGTTCGCGAGGCTGCCGCACTGCGCATCGACCAAGCGCGCAGCGACCTGCTCCCAGGTCACAGGGTCGGCCAGTTCGGCCGAGGCGAGCCCTCGACGAACCCGGTCGGCCAGCCAGCGGTCGAGTTCGAGCAGACCCGCCCGCATCCGCTCGGCCCGGTCGTTGCGGCGCCGGTCGCGAGCGTGATCGCGTGTCGACCCGGCCGCGGGCGAACGGTCGGCCGGCGAGACACCCGCCGCCGACACTCGGCCATCGGTCCGCTTCGCCGTGCTCGTCGTCTCCGGTGGGACCTCGGCCTGGGTGTCGCCCCGATCGACATCCGGCCGAGCCAGTACCACCTGCTCGAGCCACTCGTCCACGAACGGCAGGCGGCGAGCGGCCGTGACCCGCTGCTGGGCGTACAGCAGCATGAGTCCGAGGCAGTGCTTGCACGGCACCTTTCGGCTCGGGCAGGTACAGCGATAGGCCCGAACCGACAGCGACACAGCAACGTCGTACGGCTCTGCCGAGCCGGCGATGTACCGGCCCCACACCGCATCGTCGTCACACCCTGCGGACGACCATGACGCCGGGTCGGCCACCTCGGTGGCTGCTGACGCAGCACGCCGATCGGGTGCCAGCAGCATCACCTGCTCGGGGGTGGGACGTTCGGTCATCAGGCAGCCCACGGTACCGCGGGGGTGCGCGACCGTGCTCGGTGCATGCGGGCGGCTACAACTGGGTCATGGCATCGCGTCCCGGATTCGGCAGCAACACTCGCCGATGGTTCACCGACCGGGCTGCAGCGCTCGACGCGGCCTCGTTCGCCGAGATCTTCCTCGCCGGTGTCGACAAGGCCGCCGGGGCTCGGTGGGAGACGGCCGTCGAACGTGCGGCACAGCTACCAGGTGACATCCGCCCACGGAAAGTCGGCGCCCTGACCAACCAGTTCGCCCGAGAACTGGCCGTCGTCGGCGCGGCCACGGGTATCGCTGCCGCCACACCAGCCGTCGGCACCACGGCGACGATCGTCGCCTCGACAGCCGAGCTCGCGTGGTTCACGGCCCGCTCCGGCGACCTCGTTCTCACCATGGCTGCGTTGCACGGCCGAGCAACCCCGACGGTCGAGGAGCGCCGGGCGTGGGTACTCGCCGTGCTCATCTTCGGTGGACGTGCTCGCGAGGGTTTCGCCGCCGCGGCGAACCAGTTGGGCATCGCCGTCAACCCGAGCAGCGACACACCCGTCGCACGAGTGCCGCTCGCCACCCTACGGGCGATCAACGGCGTGCTGTCCACCTCGCTCGTACGCAAGTACGGCACTCGCCGAGGGGTCATCGCCTTGGGCACGGCCTTGCCGCTCGGCATCGGAGCCGTCATCGGAGGCTCGGCCAACTACTCGGCGGTACGAACCCTGTCACGGCACGCCGACGACTTCTTCTCGCGCTTGCCCTACTCGGCGATCGAGGCGCGCAGTCACGACGTCACGTGAGCCGAGCGATGTCGCGGGCGACCCTCGCACCGCTGCGCAGCGCACCTTCCATGAAGCCGGCCCACTCGTCGGTGTGTTCGCCGGCGAGCAGCATGCGCCCGTACCGTCGACGGATCAGCGGCCATGCGGGTACGAGCTGCCCCGGGCCGAAGCACGCGTACGCGCCCAGGCTGTACGGATCGTTGGTCCAGTCGGTGACCACCCGCTCCCCCGCCAGCGCTCCGACTCCGGGGAAGATCCGGTCGATGTCACCGACGACCCGGTCGGCCACTCCCGGGATCGCCACCATCGCAGCGCCGTCGTGGGACGACAGCAGAGCGGTGAGCACACCGGTGTCGCCGTCTTGGCCCTGGCTCGTCTCCCAGACGTCGCCCCATGCACGTTCGGACAACACGGACCCGTCTCGACCGTGGTCGTGCCAGATCCGCCGCCCGACCTGCACACTCATCTTGCCGCCGATCCCGTAGCTGACAGCCGCGAGCGCCGACGGCATGTCCGACCACAGGCGGCCGAGCACCGGAAGCGGGACTGCTGCCACGAGATGATCGGCCTGCAGGCGTTCGCCGGTGTCGAGGACCACCGCACCTGTGTCGGGCTCGACCCAGACCACCGGTGTGCCCAACACCACTCGGCTGCCGAGCTGTTCGGCGAGCACCGTGGCCAACTGGTCGTTCCCACCGGCCACCCGGTAGGCCTCGCACCCGCTCCCCGACCGTCGATGCAATGCCGTCATCCAGCCCGCCATCAACTGCGAGATCTCCTGAGGACCGAGCATGAACTCCGTCCTCACCTCGCGGCCGATGACCACTCGGGCGATCGTCGAGAGGTCCGCACCGGCGAGCAGGGCCGACAGCGGCGAGCCGTCGAGATCGACAGCGTCCGCGCCGCCCGTCGGATCGGCGGGATCGACTCGCGACGCCAGTTCGCCCAGCATCTCGTGCCATCGGCCCAGGTCTGGACCGAGCGAGTGATGCAGACCGAACGGCACCTGACGCCCACCGAGGTCGAGCAGACGGTCGGTGTCCGAGCGACCGCCACTCACGTCGCAGAGCCCGAGACCCGCGTGACGCACCAGAGCCAGCACCTCGGAATGGGCCGTGTCGACGAACTCGGCGCCGCGCTCGCACCACTGCCCGTTCGCGAAGCGGTGGGTCCACACGCGGCCACCGACGCGATCACGCGCCTCCAACACCGTCACATCACATCCCGCAGCGACCAGGTCGACCGCACAGCGCAGACCGGCGAGGCCTGCACCGATGATGATCACACGCGACGACGGCATGGTCACGCTCCCCGATCAGAACAGCGTCGGCTGTTCGTGTACGGCGGCAGCACGCTCGAGTCGCGGCACACCCGACCACGGGACGAAGTGGTCCATGAAGACCCAGCTGCGGCGGTGGATCACCGACGGTCCATGACCCTGCAACGCGGCGCGATGCGCCGGACACGGGTACCCCTTGTTCGAGTCGAAGTTCCAGAGGTGATAGTGCTCAGCGGATTCGCGCATCAATCGGTCGCGGGTGACCTTGGCGAGAATGCTCGCGGTTGCGACCGCAAGACTCGTCCGGTCGGCCTTGACACGCATCTCGACTCGCGGCACGTGTGGTGCGACGAAGTTCCACGTGCCGTCGACGATCGCCGCATCGGGACGAACGGCCAACCCGCAGATCGCCCGCCGTGCCGCAAGCCGTTGCGCAGCAGCCATACCGAGCTGGTCGCACTCGTCATGACTGGCCGAACCGATCGCCCACGTGAGGCACCAGCCTGCGACACGGTCGAACAACTGCTCGCGACCGGCCTCGGTGAGCAGCTTGGAATCGCGCACACCGTTGACGCGCCGGTCGCGCGGCAGCACTGCGGCCCCGACCGTCAGCGGTCCGGCCCATGCCCCACGACCCACTTCGTCGATACCGACGACGACATCGTGGCCGTCGGCCCAGAGTTCGCGCTCGAGGGCCCTCGTCGGGGCAGGCCCGCGTGCCATTCAGCGAAGGACGAGCCGGGCCGGGCCGTCGGTCACCTCACCGACACGCCACCACCGCTCGTCCAGGTGGTCGACCACCTCGGGCGCAACAGCGGCGAGGAGACCGCCGGACGTCTGCGGATCCATACACAAGGCCTCGCCCTCGGCAGAGGCCGTCGACTCGAGGTGCGCTGCCACGTACTCACGGTTGCGGGGGTCGCCTCCGGTCCGCACACCCCGTTCGGCCGCTTCGCGTGCACCCGGGTACGCGCTGATGCCGGCGGTGTCGATGACGACGGCAACGCCGCCCCGCTCGGCCATCTCCCACCCGTGACCGGCGAGTCCGTAGCCGGTCACGTCCGTCACGGCATGCACCTGCGAACCCAGGGCCTGCAGCTGTTCGGAGGCAGACCGGTTGATCGCTCGCATCCCGGCGATCGCCGCCCGCTTGTCGTCCGCGGTTCCCGCAGCCAGGGCCAGACCCGTGCCGATGGGTTTGGAGAGGACCAATGCATCACCCGGTCGAGCTCCACCCTTGCGGAACACCCGATCGGGGTGGACGAGTCCCTGGACCGCCAGACCGAAGATCGGTTCGGGGTTGCGGATGGTATGGCCCCCGGCAATGGTGCCTCCCGCCTCGGCCACGACGGCAGCAGCGGCTTCGAAGATCGCGACCATCGCCTCGCGAGGAAAGTGCTCGGGGAACGCAGCCACATTGACGGCGATGACGACCCGACCACCCATCGCGAACACATCGCTGCAGGCATTCGCAGCAGCGATCGCACCGAAGTCGGAGGGGTGGTCGACCAGCGGCGGGAAGAAGTCGGTGGTACTGACGAGTGCCACATCCGGAGCCACCCGATAGATCGCTGCATCGTCGAACGGTGCGAGGCCGACCAATAGCGACGGGTCGGCACCCGACGGCATCTCGCTCACGAACTCGCTCAGCAGTGACGCTCCCCACTTGGCTGCGCAACCCCCGCACGACGTCCACTCCGTGAGACGCAGATCGGCGAAGGGATCGGAGGACACGCTCATGGTCGTCAGCCTACGCGCCGCCACCGCGGTGCCGCCGGAGTCCTGTCGGAGTTGGCGGGAACACCGCCGAATGTGAGCCGGCGATCACCTCGCGGCGATACTCCATCCGTGACGTCCGACTCCGCACAGCACCCGTACACCGTCGTCGCCTTCAGTGGCAGCATCCGTTCCGGTTCGTCCAACACCGGACTGCTCCACCTGGCAGCCCGAGTCGCCCCTCCAGAACTGCGAGTCATGATCGACACGACCGTCGTCGACCTGCCCTGGTACGACCCCGACCTCGAGGGATCGCTTCCCGACGTCGCTGCCGACTGGCGGCGCACCGTCGAGGATGCGGACGCTCTGGTCATCGGTCTGCCCGAATACAACTTCGGTCCGTCGGCCCTGGCGAAGAACGCCATCGATTGGCTGACCCGTCCCCTCGGACAGCATGCGCTGCGCGGCAAGGTCATCGCCCTCGTGACGTCCGGTGGTGGCGGCGGCGGTTCCAGAGTCCAGGGCACGATCGCTCCCGTCCTGTCACTCCTGGGCAACACCGTGGTGGAGGAACCCGTCGTTCAGATCGCCCGAGGGGCCGAGCGGCTGAGCGCCGACGGCACCACGGACGACAGCGAGATCGTCGACGTCGTCACGGCGAAGATGGCTGCGCTCCTCGTCGCGCTCCGAGCGCGCTGACCCTGACACACACATGCGCGCCATCGTCTTCCACACATTCGGCGGGCCGCTGTCGATCGAGGAGATCGCAGATCCCTCGCCCCCTGCGGACGGCGTGGTCCTGCGTGTCACGGCCAACGGGATCTGCCGCAGCGACTGGCATGCATGGCAAGGACACGACCCGGACATCGTCGTGCCGCACGTACCCGGCCACGAACTGGCCGGTGAGATCGTGGCGGTCGGTCGTGATGTGACCCGGTGGCACATCGGCGATCGCGTCACCGTGCCCTTCGTCTTGGGATGTGGCACCTGCGCTCTCTGCAGGCATGGGCAGCCCCAGGTCTGTGAACACCAGTACCAACCGGGGTTCACCGGGCTCGGCTCGATGGCCGAGTACGTGTCGCTCCCCCGCGCCGACGGCAATCTCGTCGCGCTCCCGCACGACCTCGACGATGCGGACGCAGCAAGCCTCGGGTGCCGGTTCGCCACCTCGTACCGCGCCGTGGTGCAGCAGGCACGCGTGCAGCCCGGCCAGTGGCTCGCCGTGCACGGTTGCGGCGGCGTCGGCCTCTCGGCGGTGATGATCGGTGCTGCGCTCGGGGCCCGGGTGATGGCGATCGACATCCACCCCGAGGCGTTGGCCATGGCCCGACGCTGTGGGGCGGAGCATCTGATCGACTCGCGGACCACCGACCCGGTTCGAGCCGTCGTCGAACTCAGCTCGGGCGGTGCAGACGTGTCGATCGATGCCGTCGGGATCACCGAGACCTGCGTGGCGTCGATCCGATCGCTGCGCACGCACGGGCGCCACGTACAAGTGGGTCTGATGCTCGGGGCGCACACGATGCCCGCCGTACCGATCGGACTGCTCCACAGCCGAGAGATCGAGTTGTACGGTGCCCACGGCATGGCGGCGCACAGCTACCCCGAGATGCTCTCGATGGTCGCGAACGGGCAACTCCGCCCGCACGAACTGGTGACCGAGCGCATGACACTCAGCGCTGGGCTGGCCCACCTCGGCAGCATGGCGGACTATCCCGGTCACGGGATGGCGGTCATCACCGACCTGACGGGTTGACGAGGGATGCTGCATCGGCCGAGACCGGCAGCTCGACGTACTCCTGCACGCACGGTTGGCCGATGAGCGCCCACGCTCGTGGAGTTCCGGTCACCGCAAGCTCGGCGATGATCGACGCCGTGGTCGTCTCGACCAGCCGACCGGCACGGTCGGTGCCGTGCATGCACACGCTCCAGCCGGGAACCGCGCACGAGTCGTGCGAGCGAAGGTGAGCCATCAGCGACGCTCGAGTGACCGGACGAACGGCGAGCACCCGGTTCGAGGCGTCCCATCGAGGATCGACGAGATCGGCAACGGGCTGTCCGGGGTGCCGAACCGCGGCGTCGAACTCGGCGATCGTGGTCCGGTTCGAGATCGCACGGACGTCCTCGACCGCTTCGACGGCCCACTGCCTGCCCGACGTCTCGAGCACGAACGCGCACGAGGGATCGGCGATCAGGAAGCTGCTCCAATAGGCCTTGGCCCCCTGGGCGCCCGCCGGGTCGTGACCCGTCCCACCCTGGCCGTACCGCTCGAGCAGATCGATCATCACCTGCACGGCATCCGGCGCTCGGGTCGCTCGTTCGAGCCCGAGCCGAACCAGATCCATCCCGGTCAGCGCCGGTGGCGCCGACCGTGGGTCGAGCGTGGTGTAGATGGCTTCGTTACCGATCGCGACGCCCGCTTCGTTGACGCCGTGCTCTGCGCCCCAGCCCCAACGAGGGGTCGACAGCAGACACCCCAGCGAGTGCCCGACGTGCGCTGCGATCTCGATGTGTGTCGTACGCAGCGACACCTCGTCGACGCGTGGCGGTGACCAGATCAGGATCTGCTCTTCGTCGGGGGGCCGATCGCTGTTCTTCGCGAACAAGGTGCTCCCGTGCTCGGTCGCAGCTCCGAGAGCGACCAGCGTGTCGCACATCAGCCGAACGAGACGTCGCCATCAGGCGAAGGATCGGTGAGTCCCGGGGCAGGCAGCGCGACGGGCTCGACCTCCGGGGAACCGTGGGGGTGTGCCGACGCGACGTGACCTGGGGGCGCTGGCCAGAGCGCTTCGCCGGACGCAGCGTCGCTCGACCATCCGGGCGCCACCATCGACGCCGTCAACGTCCGCCGTCCGCCGGTGCGCTCCCAGAGAACGGCGGGTCGCTCACCATGCCAGCGCACGGCCAACGAGACCTGCGAGTCGACCCCGCAGGGCACGCCATAGACCTCGAAGTTCGCTCCGAGCCAGGAGGTCGGTAGCCCCTCCGGGAACAGATCGCCGTCACGAGCGATCGAACGCTCGAGGTCGCTGACGAACTCGACACCGGTCGATGCCGCACCGGACGACGACCCCGATACCGGGGCGAGGCGAGCTCGCACCTTGAGCAGGTCTCGGCGAGCACGTCCATCGGCAGCCGCGACACAGATGCGTTCCGCTCCGTCGAGCGCCGCCGCCAGTCGGCCGTCGAGACGATGTCGCGTCAAGGCACCGACGGCCTCGGCCACGTCTGGCATCCACTCGTCGGCGACGCTCCCCATCCGGACCAGTTCGCTGACGCCGAGCAGGAACATGACCGGATCATCGGTCCACGACGCAGGGCCGTCGAGCATCAACTGGCACCGAGCACGGATCACTTCTGCAGCACCGCCCGGGTCGGGGATGAGGAGCCGACTGGCGCGCTCGCACACGGTGGTCCAACCACGAGCGACCTGGAGCGCAGACGGAAGTCCCGGAGCAAGCGCACCGACGCGCGCGCCGTCATGACGAATTGCCACCGCAATGGTCGCCCGGTGCCCGACCGGGAACACGACGCTGCCCGCAGGGAGGTCGATGCCCTGCGGTGGCTGTTCGCTCGGTGGTCGAGCAGAGAGCACCGGCACGCCGGAGAATGCGACGGCGATCGGCATCGGCGAGTCGTTCTCGACCTCGACGACGGTGAGACCACCGTGGTCGGCCACCGCGTACACACGCTGCACGGCATCGCCCTGGGGAATGCGCAGCCGTGTCTCGATGACCGGCGTCCCGTCGATCGCTGTCTGACGGACCGTGGGCTCGACCGACGGCACATGCCACCGATCGTCCGCAGCCACGTACCAGTCGAGCGTGCCGAGGTCGTCCCACTGAACGACGGCACCCCACGGTGACACCGATGCACGCCACGGCCGGCCCAGGACACCGATCGTCGGCGTGGTGACAGAGAACGACTCGACCGCGGACATGGACCAAACCGTACCGGCGGGACAGCCACTCGACCGCCGTCGCTGCCTACGATGCTGGGGTGAACGCCGCCGTCCTCGTCCCGATCAAGGCGTTCAGCACCGCCAAGGGTCGGCTCGGATCCGTCCTCGATCGGGCGAGTCGCGAGCGGTTGGCTCGCTTCACTGCCGAGCAAGTGGTCGCTGCGGCCCGGCCGCTGCCCACCTACGTGGTGTGCGACGACGATGCAGTCGCAGCCTGGGCCGTACAGATCGGTTCCCACGTGGTGTGGGAAGTGCAGCAGGGGCTCAACGGTGCCGTCCACCATGCGATCGGCGTCCTCGCCGACGCAGGCCACGACCATGTCATCGTCGTGCACGGCGATGTGCCGCTGCCACCGAGCCTCGGCCGATTCGCTCGCCCAGCGACGATGACGCTCGTCCCGGACGGGCGTCTCGACGGCACCAACCTGTTGTCGTTCCCTCTGCCCTCGAGCTTTCGGGTGGAGTACGGCGCAGGGTCGTTCCGGCGGCACCTCGACAGTGCCCTTGCCACGGGCCTCGCCGTCGAAGTCGTCCGAGACCCACTGTTGGCGCTCGACATCGACCATCCGCACGACCTGCTTCATCCGCTCATCCGTCCGCTCGTCGAGGAGGTGCTGCCCTCGTGGCTGCCAACGAACCAGGCCAACCTGCCAGCCATCCACTGACACCGGCGATGGCAGCCGCGTGGAGCCGGGATCTACCGATCCCCACATCCGCCCTGGCGATCGGCGCTCACCCCGACGACGTCGAGTTCGGCGCCGGCGGGACGCTCGCCAAGTGGGCTGCCGCTGGCTGCATCGTGCACCACCTGATCTGCACCGACGGAGCGAAGGGAACATGGGACGTCGATGCAGACACGGTCGAGTTGGTTGCTCGACGCCAGGCAGAACAGCGTGAAGCAGCCCGTCGCCTCGCCGGGACGGCCGCCGGCGACGTGGTCTTCCTCGGACGTGTCGACGGAGAGCTCGACAGCACGCTCGAGCTGCGCGGCGAGGTGGCACGGGTGATCCGGCAGCTGAAGCCCGACGTGGTCCTGGCACACGACCCGTGGAAGCGGTACCGCCTGCATCCCGATCATCGCCATGCGGGCCTCCTCGCATGCGACGGCATCGTCGCAGCGCGTGACCCGCACTTCTTCCGCGAGCACGGCATCGCGCATCATCGACCGTCGGCACTGTTGCTGTGGGAGGCCGATGCGCCCAACCATGTCGAGGACGTGTCGGCGTTCGTCGAGGTGAAACTCGATGCGCTCGAGGCGCACGAGTCGCAGTTCGAGAGCACCATGAAAGCCACCGATCAGGCCGAGCTCGATCGCTTCAGGCAACGTATTCGGATGCGTCTTGCCCAGCTCGGCTCGCCGCACGACCTGCAGGCCGCCGAGGTCTTCACCCTCATCACCGACCTGTGAGGTCACCCAGCCGTCATCGACGAGGGAACTGGCCGGGCTTCCTTCCCGCACCGGGTTCGCCCGCGAATGCCTGGGCGATGGAGATCCACTCGATCGCAGCATCGCCGACGACCTGGAGATCGGTGTCGGCGACATGGCGCCGTTGGGTCACGACGAGGCAGAAGTCGAGCATCGAAGCACTCACCCTCTCGTCGCCGACGCCCGGCCCCCACGTGACGGACTGCCCACCCGGTGACGTCAGGACCACCGTGACGTCCACCGACGGCACCTGCCTGCCGCGCACGGCATAGCTGAACGGTCGCGCCCGAACTCCGATGTGGGCGACGTGGCGAAGTCGTTCGGTGGCGATCGGGGTGATTCCGAGCGCGTCGGCCACGTCGTAGCCGTGAGCCCAGGTCTCCATCAGCCGAGCCGTGATGAACGATCGAGCGCCCATCGATGGGCCGTACCACGGAACCCGACTCGCCGGGTCGACGGAGCGTGCGACGCGCACCAACTCGGATCGATCGGCCCGCCAAGCCGCCAAGAGTTCGCTACCGGGCATCGACCGTCCGGGCTGTACCGACAAGGCGGTCCCCCCGCCGGCCATCAACTGCTGACGGTCGATGTCGAACGCCTCGGCGTCGGTGAGAGCCAGGAGCGCCCGCTGGTCGAAGAACCAGAGATGGCACACCTGGTCACGAATACTCCAGCCGGGTGCAGCCGTGCCCCGATCCCAATCCGCCTCCGACAGCGACCCGACCATCTCGTCGAGAGCGAGGTGCTCGGCTGTCAGGTCGTCGCAGATCTGTTCCATACCCACAGTGTGCTTCGCCGGCATGCCCCCCGACGACCGCTGCAACGAAGCAGGCGCTCACACCGGCCACGACGCGAACGAGGAGCCCGAAGGCCCCTCGTCACGCGTCGTCCGGCAGTGCCGGATGTTTCACTTCTTCTTGGCAGCAGCCTTCTTCGCCGGAGCGGCCTTCTTGGCCGGAGCAGCCTTCGCTGCCGGCGCAGCCTTCTTCGCCGCGGGAGCAGCCTTCTTGGCCGGCGCAGCCTTCGCTGCCGGCGCAGCCTTCTTCGCTGCGGGAGCAGCCTTCTTCGCCGGCGCAGCCTTCGCTGCGGGAGCAGCCTTCTTCGCCGGTGCGGCCTTCTTGGCCGGCGCAGCCTTCGCTGCGGGAGCAGCCTTCTTCGCGGGAGCGGCCTTCTTCGTTGCAGCCATTCTGATCAGTCCTTTCGTCAGTCCTTC
>JBDKIV010000158.1:0-11942 GCA_039796935.1 Actinomycetota bacterium
ATCGGCATCTCCCCCGCATCTCGTCCCGCCTCTCGTGCTGTCTCGTGCCACCTGCGCCGTCGAGCATCGCGCAGGTCGGGTCGGCCGAACGCTCACGTCTCGCGCATCGGGATACGGACACCGCGCTCGGCGGCGACCTCGTCCGCTCGGTCGTATCCGGCATCGGCATGACGGATCACACCCATCCCGGGGTCGCTGGTGAGCACGCGTGACAGCTTCTCGGCAGCGAGCGCCGTGCCGTCTGCCAGACACACCATCCCCGCATGGATCGAACGGCCGATGCCGACACCGCCGCCGTGGTGGATGCTCACCCATGTCGCTCCGCTCGCCGTGTTGACGAGCGCGTTGAGGAGCGGCCAGTCAGCAATGGCATCGGAGCCGTCAGCCATCGCCTCGGTCTCGCGATAGGGCGATGCAACCGAACCCGAGTCGAGGTGGTCGCGCCCGATCACGATCGGAGCCGACAGTTCTCCCCTCCGCACCATGTCGTTGAAGCGCAGGCCGAGCCGGTGGCGCTCGCCATAGCCGAGCCAGCAGATCCTCGCCGGAAGGCCCTGGAACGCAACACGCTCGCCGGCGAGGCCGATCCATCGACGGAGACCCTCGTCATCCGGGAACTCCTCGAGCACCGCACGATCGGTGGCCGCAATGTCGGCCGGATCTCCCGACAGTGCCACCCACCGGAACGGGCCCTTTCCCTCGCAGAACAACGGGCGGATGTACGCCGGCAGGAAGCCCGGATAGTCGAATGCACGGTCGAACCCTCCGAGTTGGGCCTCGGCGCGGAGGCTGTTGCCGTAGTCGAAGACCTCGCTCCCCCGGTCGAGGAACCCGACCATCGCACGACAGTGGGCGGCCATGCTTTCTCGAGCCCGCCGGATCAACTCGTCCGGCTGCGACCGGGCCAGCGCGGCTGTCGCGTCTGGTGTCAGATCGGCGGGTACGTAGCTGAGCGGATCATGGGCACTGGTCTGGTCCGTCACGATGTCGGCCGGGAAGTCGAGTTCGAGTAGACGCGGCACCAGCACCGCAGCGTTGCCGACCAGGCCGACCGACAGCGCCCTGCCCGCATCGCGCGCTGCGACGCAGCGAGCAACGGCATCGTCCACCGAGTCGGCGATCTCATCGAGGTAACGGGTCTCGACACGGCGTTCTGCTCGCCACCGATCGACCTCGATGCACAGAGCGACACCGCCGTTCATCGTCACCGCCAGCGGCTGAGCCCCTCCCATGCCGCCGAGTCCCGCCGTCAGCGTGATCGTGCCCGCGAGCGTTCCGCCGAAACGACGACGCCCGATCTCTGCGAAACACTCGTACGTCCCCTGCAAGATCCCTTGCGTGCCGATGTAGATCCACGAGCCGGCCGTCATCTGGCCGTACATGGTCAAACCCATCGCCTCGAGGCGCCGGAACTCGTCCCACGTACCCCACTGAGGAACCAGATTGGAGTTGGCGAGCAGCACCCGAGGTGCCCACTCGTGCGTCCGGAACACACCGACAGGCTTGCCCGACTGCACGAGCATCGTCTCGTCGGCACGCAGCGTCGTGAGCGTCCGGGCCATGGCATCGAAGGCGTCCCAGCTGCGCGCCGCACGCCCGGTTCCTCCGTACACCACGAGGTCGTCGGGTCGCTCTGCCACCTCGGGATCGAGATTGTTGTGCATCATCCGGTAGGCCGCCTCCTGCGGCCACCCGAGACAACGCAGATCGGTTCCACGCGGGGAACGCACAGGACGTGGACCGGACATCAGAGAACCTCCAGAGGACCAAGGACCGACTCGACCGCATCGAGGACCGACCCGTCGGCGAGCAGCGACTCGACGGCACGAAGATCGGGGGACCACCACCGATCGGCGCCGGGCGGTGGCACCACGGTCCGGATCGTGTCGAGCACTGCGGCCGTTGCGGGCGAGGGTGCGAGCGGCGCACGAAGATCGATCGCAGCGCCGGCGCACACCAACTCGACCGCGAGGATGCGGCGGAGGTTGTCGACGGCACGACGGAGCTTGCGAGCAGCCGCCCAGCCGTTCGACACATGATCCTCTTGCATGGCGCTCGTCGGGAGCGACTGCGTCGACGCCGGGACCGCCAGGCGTTGGTTGTCGAGCGCCATGGCAGCCTGGGTGTAGTGGGCGATCATGAGACCGCTGTTGACACCGGGATCGGTGGTCAAGAACGGCGGGAGACCGTGCGACCGAGCCACGTCGAGCATCCGGTCGGTGCGACGCTCGGCGATCGAACCCAACTCCGATGCGGCGATCGCCAAGAAGTCGCAGACGAACGCCACCGGGGCACCGTGAAAGTTTCCGCAGCTCTCGACCCGGCCATCGGGCAGGATCATCGGGTTGTCGATCGCCGCATCGAGTTCTCGTTGCGCGATCAGACGAGCGTGGCCCAAGGTGTCGAGCGCAGCACCGTGCACCTGGGGGGTGCAGCGGATCGAGTAGGCGTCCTGGACGCGGGAATCGCCCTCGCGGTGGCTCGCCACGATCGATGAACCATGCAGGACACGCGTCAGGTTCCGGGCACTGACGGCCTGGCCGACCTGGGGGCGCAGCGCCTGCAGGTCGGCAGCGAATGCCCGGTCGGTGCCGAGCAGACCTTCGACCGTCATCGACGCGGTCACATCGGCCAGCCGACACAGCGTCGACAGGTCGTGAATGGCGAGACAGAGCATGCCGAGGATGCCGTCGGTTCCGTTGATGAGGGCGAGACCCTCCTTCGCCCGCAGCACCACCGGAGCGAGCCCGGCCTCGTCGAGCGCCTGTCGAGCCGGTACGACTCGACCTGAGGAGTCTTCGACCTCCCCCTCGCCGATCAGCGCGAGTGCGCAGTGGCTCAGCGGGGCGAGGTCTCCGCTCGCACCCAACGAACCGTGTTCGCGAACACGTGGTGTGATGCCGTGACGCAGCAGTTCGATCTGGAGCTCGACGAGTTCCGGGCGCACCCCCGATCGCGCCATGGCAAGGCTGCGGGCTCGCAGGAGGAGCAGCGCACGAACCACCTCGCGCTCGACGACATCACCCATCCCGGCTGCATGCGAGCGAACGAGAGCAACCTGCAGCTCTGCCGTCCTCTCGACCGGGATCGCCGTGTTCGCCAGCGAACCGAAACCGGTGGTGACTCCGTACACCGGCCGGTGTCCGGTGACGAAACCCTCAACCAGCGACGCCGAAGCCTCCATCTCGCGCCGTGCTCGGTCGCCGAGACGGACCATCGCACCGTGACGAGCGACGGCGACGACATGTTCCACTCGAAGGCCTCGACCGGGGGACACAGCACTTCCCTGCAGGACGACACCGTCGGACAGCAGTGTCTCCAGGGTGGGCGAATCTCGCTCGGTGACTTCCATCTGGTGGCAGACTCTGCCACGCTACGCAACATGACGCAAGCATCAGGCGTGGAGACGCTCCGGGCCACGGACCGCGGGCTCAGCCTCATCCGAGCGATCGCCGACCACCCACAGGGACTTGCGCTCACCGACTTGGCACGTGTGGTCGGTCTCAGCCCGAGCACCACGCTGCGTCAGGCCAGGGCACTCGAGACCGCTCGCTTCGCAGTCCGGCGACTCGACGGATCATGGATTCCCGGGCCGGAACTCCTGCGCATCGCACGATCGCTCTCGGCGAATGCAACACTCCCCCGTCTGGCAGAGCCCGTGCTGGCAACCCTGGCGGAGAGAACCGGCGAGTCGGCGTATCTGGCCGAGGCCGTCGATTCGACGTGGGCCGTGTACGTCGCGATGCAACCCGGCCGCCACAGCATCCGGCACGTCAGTTGGCTCGGCCACACCGTTCCCCGACGCGACACCGCAGTCGGCAGAGCACTCGACTCCGTGGTCGACGTTGACGGCGTTGCGGTCCGTCGGGACACAGTCGAGCTCGGGATCACCGCAGTCTCCGCGCCGGTTCGAGACACCTCCGGCCTCGTCGTCGGAGCCCTCAGCGTCGTCGGGCCGTCGTTCCGCCTCTGCGACGAACTCCTCGCGACGACCCGAACTGCCGTGGGTGCCCACGCAGCCGAATTGTCACGCCTCGCCGGGTATCCGCCCACTTCGGACCCCTTCGTCGATTCCTGAGACGACCGTACAAGGAATCGACCACCGGCGTGTAGTGTCGCGAGCCGTGACCGGGACCACCCACGATGACGCAGCACCGAGCGCAAGCCGACCCGAAGGCGGTCGTCGTCGAGGGCGCGACCGCAACGAGGCCCGGGGCCCTCGCCTGCCTCAGCAGCGGCCCTTTCGTCAACCGAGGATGCGGCTCAACCACACCGAGGTCGTCTCTGCGGACGAACTCGAGTCGATCCACGTCGCGTCGTTGACCATTCTCGAGCGGATCGGGATGGAGTTCCTCTGCCCCGAGTCACGCTCGATCATGCGTGCCGCGGGCGCCGAGGTCGACGAGCAGACCATGCGGGTACGGATTCCTCGCGAACTGGTCGAGTCGAGCATCGCCCACGCACCCTCCGAGTTCACACTGCACAGCTGGAACCCGGAGCGCAATGTGCGCATCGGCGGAGACTGGATCACCTTCGCCACCGTTGCGAGCGCACCGCACTACGTCGATCGCAACGGCGTCCGCAAGGCGGGCGATCGCGAGGGGTTCCGCGACCTGCTCAAGCTCGCACAGATGCTCGACGTCATCCACTACATCGGTGGATACCCCGTCGAGCCGATCGATCTCCACCACTCCGTACGACACCTCCACGCATCGCACGACACCCTCACGCTGACCGACAAGGGTCTGCACTGCTACAGCCTCGGCCGCCAGCGCAACATCGATTGCATGGAGATGGTCCGCATCGCGCGAGGCGTCGACCAGGCGACCCTCGATCGCGAACCCTCGCTGTGCACCGTCGTCAACACCAACTCGCCGCTGCGACTCGATGTCCCGATGGCACAGGGAATGATCGAGTTCGCGCAGCACAACCAGCCGGTGGTGGTCACTCCGTTCACCCTCGCCGGCGCCATGGCGCCGATCACGCTGGCAGGCGCACTCGCACAGCAGAATGCCGAGGCGCTCGCCGGAATCGCCTTCCTGCAGATCGTGAACCCGGGCTCACCGGCGCTCTACGGCGGCTTCACCTCCAACGTCGACATGCAGTCCGGGGCGCCCGCGTTCGGTACGCCCGAGTACGTCCGAACCGCAATGGTCGGCGGCCAGTTGGCGAGGCGGTACGGAATTCCGTACCGAAGTTCGAACGTGTCGGCGGCGAACTCCCTCGACGCACAGGCCGCCTACGAGAGCGTGTTCGCGCTGTGGGGAGCCGTCATGGGCGGCGTCAACTACCTCATGCATGGAGCGGGATGGATGGAGGGCGGCCTCCACGCATCGCTCGAGAAGATGATCCTCGACGCCGACCTGTTGCAGATGGTGGCCGCCATGCTCGATCCCATCGAGGTGAACGACGACACCCTGGCGATCGACACCATCGAACAGGTCGGACCGGGTGGGCACTTCTTCGGCACGGCCCATACGCAAGTGAGATTTCGAGACGCCTTCTACAAGCCGATGCTCTCGGACTGGCGCAACTACGAGAGCTGGCAAGAGGCCGGCTCGCCGACGGCAGACCAGAAGGCTGGGCAACTCGTCACCCGATTCCTCGATGCGTACGAGCCGCCGGTCATGGATCCGTCCCGGCGCGCCGAACTGGACGAGTTCGTCGCCCGGCGGGTCGCCGAGGGCGGCGTCGCCACCGACTACTAGTTCTCACGGTCCGGTCTGGACGGTTCAGGCCGGACCCGGATCGACCGATCTCACAGACACGACAAGGGGTTAGGACATGAAGTCATCGGCGCAGGTCGTCGTCATCGGCGGCGGGGTGGTGGGCGCGAGCGTCCTCTATCACCTCACCAAGGCCGGCTGGACCGATGTGGTGTTGCTCGAACGCAAGCAGCTCACCGCCGGCTCGACCTGGCACGCCGCCGGTGGAATGCACACGCTCAACGGCGACCCCAACGTCGCCAGGCTCCAGCAGTACACGGTCAACCTGTATCGCGAGATCGAGGCCGAGTCGGGTCAGAACTGTGGCATCCATCTTCCGGGGGGCCTGCAGTTGGCCGACACACCCGAGCGCTTGGACTGGCTGCGGATGGCGCAGGCCCGTGGCCGTTACCTGGGCATGCACATGGAGATCATCTCCATGAAGGAAGCGAAGGAGCTCAACCCGCTCCTCGAGGAGAAGTACTTCGTCGGCGCGTTGTTCGACGAGGACGAGGGCAGCGTCGACCCGTACGGGGTGACCCACGCCTATGCGATCTGTGCCCGCAACCGTGGAGCCGAGGTCTACACCGACACCTGGGTGACCGGTCTGTCACAGCGCCAGGACGGCACCTGGGACGTCATCACCGACCGCGACCACACCATCCACGCCGAGCATGTCGTCAACGCCGGCGGTCTGTGGGCACGCGAAGTCGGCAGGATGGCCGGCCTCGAGCTCCCCGTGCTCGCGATGGAGCACCACTACCTGATGACCGAGCCGATGCCCGAGGTGATCGAGTACAACGAGACCCATGGCCGCGAACTCCCGCACATGATCGACTTCGCCGGCGAGATCTACGCACGGCAGGAGGGCCAGAGCATCCTGCTCGGGACCTACGAGCAGGACAACCGCCCGTGGGCGCCCCACGAGACGCCGTGGGACTTCGTGTTCCAACTCCTCCCCCACGATCTCGACCGCATCTCTCCCGAGCTCGAGCGCGGGTTCCAGCACTTCCCCGCCGTTGGACGGGCTGGCATCAAGAAGTTCGTCAACGGCCCCTTCACCTTCAGCCCCGACGGCAACCCGCTCGTCGGACCGATCAAGGGCATGCGCGGCATGTGGTCGGCGTGCGCCGTGATGGCAGGCCTGTCGCAGGGAGGCGGTGTCGGGCTCTCGCTGGCCAACTGGATGGTCCACGGTGACCCGGGAGCCGACATCTGGGCGATGGATGTCGCTCGGTACGGCGACTTCGCGACGCTCGCCTACACCAACGCCAAGGTGCGCGAGAACTACTCGCGTCGGTTCCGCATCACCTTCCCGAACGAAGAACTGCCGGCCGCGCGACCGCTGCTGACGACCCCCATCTACGACCGCCTCAGCGAGCACAATGCCGTGTGGGGCGCTGGCTTCGGCCTCGAGCACCCGCTGTGGTTCCAAGAGCCCGGCAAGGAGCCCAACGAGGACGTGACGTTCTTCAGGTCGAACGCGTTCTCGGTCGTGGCCGAGGAGAGCCGCGCCGTTCGCGAACGCGTCGGCTTCTCGGAGGCTTCGAACTTCGCGAAGTACAAAGTCAGCGGGCGAGGTAGCGCAGCGTGGCTCCAGGGTCTGTTCACCAACTCACTGCCCAAGATCGGACGAACCAACCTCACCGCCATGCTCAATCCGCAGGGACGGATCGAGGGCGAGTTCTCGGTGTCGCGCATCGGCGAAGACGAGTTCTTCCTGTTCGGATCGCAGGCGGCCGAGGTGCACCACCCGCGTTGGTTCCTCGCGCATCTGCCCGAGAACAGCGAGATCCGCTTCGAGGTCCTCGGCCTGTCGATGGTCGGCCTGACGGTCGCGGGCCCGCGCTCTCGTGAGGTGCTGCAGAAGCTCACCACCACATCGCTCGCCCACGCCGATTTCCCCTTCATGGCATTCCGGAAGGTCGATCTCGGCATGGCGCCCGTGTGGCTCTCGCGCATGACCTACACCGGAGACCTCGGGTTCGAGATCTGGATCCAGCCGGAGTACCAGCGCTACCTGTTCGACCTCATCTGGGAGGCCGGTCAAGAGTTCGACATGCGCCTGTTCGGCTTCCGGGCGCTCATCACGATGCGCCTCGAGAAGAGTTTCGGCACGTGGTACCGCGAGTACCGGCCGATCTACACACCGCTCGAGGCCGGCATGGACCGGGTGCTCAAGTTCGACCACGACTTCATCGGCCGCGAGGCGGTCGAGGCCGAGATCGCTGCCGGGGGACCGAAGCGACGACTGGTCATGTTCGAGGTGGACGTCGACCCGGAGGCACCCGCCGACGTGCTCGGCGACGAGCCGGTCTGGCACGTCGGCCCAGAGGGCGAAGAGGTCGTCGGCTGGATCACCTCGGGCGGATTCGCCCACTACTCGGGAGTGTCGCTCGCACTCGGCTACATCCCCACCGACCTCGTGCAGAGCAACGGGGCGTTCGAGATCGAGATCATCGGCCGTCGGCGTCCTGCGGTCATCCGACACGAGCCGGTGCTCGATCCGCAGGGACTTCGCATGAGGTCATGACCGCCAGCCGAGGCCGCCATCATTGTCGAACGGACCAGTCCATGGTACGTTCCGGCGGGGGCTGGCGGTCACGGCAATTCGTTGTACGTCTGTTACCGGAATCGATCGACATCGCGTCGACACACGACCTCAGTCTGCAAGACTGACGGCACCATTCACCAAGGGGGAATTCATGAGCAACAAGAAGGACTTCAGTCGCATCGACGCTGTCCGCCGGACACAGGGGCCGCTCGGCAACCACGTGATCGACGAGTACGTCGCAGGTCGGTTGTCGCGGCGTTCGTTCATCCGTCGCGGCACCATCGTCGGCCTGTCCGTGCCGACGATCGGCGCCCTGATCGCAGCCTGCGGTGGCGACGAGGCCACCACCGACACCACCGCCGGTGGCGGCGGCAGCGACACCACCGCAGCGGGCGCGGACACCACTGCGGCGCCGGCATCGTCGGCACCCGCAGCCAAGGGCGGAACGCTCAAGGCCGCAGGCGGTGCACCGTCGGCTGCATCGGCCACGCTCGACCCGGTCAAGATCAACGACGGTGCCGGACTCACCCTGCTCAGCCAGATGGGCCAGTTCCTCACCCTGTCGAACGCCGACCTCAGCCTCACCGGCAGCCTGGCCACCGAGTGGTCGCCCAATGCCGACGGTTCCGAGTGGACCTTCACGATCAACCCGATGGCGAAGTTCAGTGACGGATCCCCCGTCACGGCGGCCGACGTCGTCGCCTCGATGGAACGCCTGGTCAACCCCGACAACGGCTCGAACGCACTCTCCGCGTTCAGCACCGGCAAGTTGGCTCCCGGCGGCTGCACCGCCGTCGACGACGCGACCGTGTTGTTCAAGCTCACCGGCCCGATGGGCAACTTCCCGTACATCGTGTCGAGCGACAACTACAACTCGGTGATCCTCCCGGCATCGGTCACCGACACGACGAACTTCGCCGCCGACGTGATCGCCGGCAAGATCGCCGTCTCGGGCCCGTGGGTCCTGTCGTCGTTCGACGCCACCACCGGCGCCATCTACGTCCCGAACCCCAACTACTGGGGCGACGCCCTCATGCTCGAGGGCCTCGAGTACGTCTTCTACAGCGATGCAGCGGCCGCAGTCGCCGGCTTCCAGTCCGGTGAGGTCGATGCGATCGTCAAGTTCGAGGTCGCCGGTGGCGAGTCGCTGTTCGACAACCCCGATGTCAACGTCATCGAGATCCCGTCGGCCACACACCGCCAGATCCACATGCGTTGTTCGGAGGGTCCGTTCTCGGACAAGCGGGTCCGCCAGGCCATGGCGATGGCGGTCAACCGTCAGGCGATGGTCGACGGCCTCTTCGAGGGCCGCGCATCGGTCGGCAACGACACGCCGTTCTTCGAGCTGTACCCGTCGGCAGGCAAGCAGAACCCGCAGATGTACGACATCGAGAAGGCGAAGGCACTCGTCGCAGAGGCTGGCGGCGGCTTCGACGTCACGCTCTACGGCATCAACTACTTCGAGGGCCCGGACCTCGCCGTGCTGTTGCAGAACGCTGCCAAGGAGATCGGCATCAACATGACGATCGACCTTCGCGACGACTACTACGACGCCAACTGGGTCCGCACGTACGACCCGTCGGTGCCGGGCTCCGACATCGGCATCACCGACTTCGGTCACCGCGGTGTCCCCGATGTCTACCTCAACGCTCCGCTCAAGTCGTTCGAGAGCGTCGAGGACGGCGATGGCGTGTGGAACGCCGCCGAGTTCAGCAACGCCGAGTACGACTCGTTGTACGACACCTACCAGAGCGCCACCGACCTCCAGAGCCAGCAGGCCGCGGCAGAGAAGATCTCCGCCATCTTGCAGGACGAGGTCCCGATGCTCATCCCGTACGCGATCAACTACCTCTCGGCGACGTCGAAGAACGTGTCGGGCGTTGCCCCGACCGCGATGGGCCACTTCTTCACCGACAAGGCGTCGAAGTCCTGATCGGACACCGTTCCGACATCGACATCTGACTGACTGATCGGCAACGGACCCTGCGATGACCCGCTACGTACTCCGGCGACTCGGCCTGGCGATCATCACCCTGTTCATCCTGAGCGTGGTGGTGTTCTTGATCGCATCCGTGTTGCCCGGCAGTGTCGGGCGGGCCATCCTGGGTCCGTTCGCCGAACAGCAGTCCGTCGATCTGTTGAATGCAGAGTTGGGCGTCGACGGCCCGATCATCGGTCGCTATCTCGACTGGGTCGGTGGAGCGCTCCAAGGCGACTTCGGCGACTCGTACAAGTTCCGTGCACCGGTGATGGACTACGTCCCGACCGCACTCTGGTCGTCGGTCAAGTTGGCCGTCATGACGCTCATCCTCGTCGTGCCGCTCGGCATCATCGGCGGCACGGTCGCTGCCCTCCGACAGGGCCGAGCGAGCGATCGTGCCATCACCGTCACCGGTCTCAGTCTGGCCGTCACGCCGGAGTTCGTGATCGGGATCGTCCTCATCGTGGTGTTCGCGGTCCGTCTCGACTGGTTGCCGGCCGGTGGTTCTGCCAAGGGCTCCGTCGTCGATCAGGTCAAGGTCCTGATCCTTCCGTCGATCACCCTCACCGCGATCTTGTTCGGCTATCTGTCGCGCATGGCGCGGGCCGGCACGATCGAGGCGCTCAACGCCGATTACACCCGCACTGCGACCCTGAAGGGCCTTCCTCGCCGAACGGTCCTGCGACGGCACGTGCTGCGCAACTCCCTCTTGCCCACCATCGCCGTGATCGCCACCCAGATGAGCTATCTCCTGGGCGGACTCCTCGTCACCGAGACACTCTTCAACTACCGGGGACTCGGTCTCCTGATCGCCGAGGCAGCGAACGACCGTGACGTGCCCATGCTGATGGGAGCGGTGTTCATCGTGGGCGCACTCGCCATGTTCTTCACGCTGCTCGCCGACTTGACCATCGCCTGGCTCAACCCTCGCGTGCGACTCGGGGCCAGGCAATGAGCGTCACCGACCTGACCGACGCATCACCGGCGGCGAACACCACCAAGAGCGTGCGCCGAGAGCTCAGACGCGAGTTGTTGCGCTCGAAGACCTTCATCATCGGCATGGCCATCCTGCTGTTCTGGGTGCTGTGCGCCATCGTCCCCAGCCTGATCGCCACGCATGACCCCTCTCTGCAGGATCCGACCAAGAAGTGGATCCACCCGTTCTTCGACGAGGGGTTCTGGACAGGCACCGACCGCTTCGGTCGTGACGTGTTCAGTCGAGCGATCTACGGCGCACGCGAGATCATGATCGTGGCGCCCGCTGCGGTGGTCATCGGTACGGTCATCGGTGTCGTCCTCGGCCTGTCGATGGGCTACTTCCGGGGAGCGCTCGACGACACGGTGAGCCGTGTCATCGAGGCATTGATGAGCCTTCCCGTCATCTTGGTGGCGCTGCTCGCGCTCACGGCACTCAGCGGCGGCCGACTCACCATCACGTTGCTCATCGGCTTCCTGTTCGGACCGATCATCGCTCGCACCATTCGGGCGGCCGTGCTGACCGAGCGAAACCTCGATTACGTGCGCGCCGCCGAGTTGCGTGGCGAGCGCAGCTGGTACGTGATGTTCGTCGAGATCCTGCCCAACGTGTTCGGTCCGATCGTCGTCGAGTTCACCGTTCGGCTCGGATACGCGGTGTTCACCATGGCAGGTCTCGCCTTCATCGGGTTCGGAACCCAACCGGGTTCGCCCGACTGGGGTCGCA
>JBDKIV010000159.1:0-7539 GCA_039796935.1 Actinomycetota bacterium
GGCTGAGTGAGACCCTGCTGGCCGAAGCCCCAGTCGTCGGAGTAGAGCGTCGTACCGGCCTGCAGGTTCTCGATCCCGATGGTGATCGGCGCGGTGGAGGTCGCCGTCGTGGTCACCGTGACCTGACGCCAGGTGGTGTCAGCCGTGAAGTTCGACGACGCGGTGCCTGCCGAGATCCGACCGTTGACCGTTCCCGAGGCGGCACGGACCCACGCGCTGAACGTGTACGAGTAGCCGGACGCCGGCGTGATGGCCGGTGTGCGGCGCATCGCCGTCGTCGAGTAGCCGGCGTTGTTGGTGATCCGCAGCGCCCCGTTGCCGGAGCGAGCGGTCGACGGGTTGCTCATGATCCGTGCGGCCGGGCTGTTGCCCGACACCGAGATCTGCATGTTGTCGTAGCGGTGACCGGTGGTCGAGGACGCACCGTGGTACGGCTCGGTGAACATGCCTGCCCGGTTGCCACCCGACAGCGTCACCGTCTGCTGGGTGTACAGAGCGTTGTCGGAGATGCGCCGCACCTCGTACGTGAGGTTGTTGCCGACTGCGGTCAATTTGACCCGGTACCAGGTGTTCGTGGCCACCGGCGTGAAACTGGTGGTGACGCCTGCCGGTCGGGTGAACACGTTGTTCGTGATCTGCCACAGGCCGGCATCGACCTCCTGGGTCTGCAGCCGGAACGCGTAGCCGGTGATGTTCGTACCGACCGTTCCGGTGACCCAGAACCCGAAGTCCGCGATGTCGCGGCCCGAGCCCGCAGGGAAGTAGGCGTCGTACTGTGCCGTGAAGTCGCCATTGCCGTAGAACGGACCGTTCGTGTTGTAGGCCTTCCACGCACCGAGGCCGACCTTGCGGAGCGACGGCGCCGGGTTGCCGACGGTGTTGTCGATGTCGACCGTCCCGTTCTTGCTGAGGCCCGGGAGCGTGTCGAAGGGCGTGGTGGCCGACGCCTGCCAGCCTTCGTCGGCCGGCCGGACGACGGGCTCGTTGACGGCCGTGAACGACAGGTTGTCGTAGTAGATCGGGTTGGCCATGTTCTCCTGGCTGGCGCACAGGCTCAGGAGGAAGCCGGTGTGTCCCGACTGGTTGATCGGCAGCGTCACCGTGATCGGCTTCCACGCACCCGCCGTGGTGGTGAACGTGGTGCCGAGACCCTCGAAGGTGCCGCCGATGGTCTGGATCGTGAGCTGACCGGCGACCGCGGCATTGCTCTTCACCTGTGCGGTGAGGGTGTAGGTCGAACCCACGGTGGGCACGACGTTCACGACCTGCTCGGCGTAGGCACCGCAGGCGGTGTTCTGTCCGCTGGCGACGGCGATCGCCTTCGAGCCGGCGAAGGCGGTCCCCGGGTCGCTGGTGATCCCGACGGAGACGGCGTTCGACCAGCTCGGCACCGGCACGGGGTACCAGCCTCCGGCCAACTCCTGCACGGTCATGTCGTCGACCTGGATCTCGGCGCCGTTGACGGGCTTGACCAGGTTGCGCAGACCGACGCGGAGATCGGTGTGATTGGCCTGCTGCACTCGCAGCGTCGCCGTCACCTTCTGCCACGTGCCGTTGGCCGTGAAGTTGGTGTCGGAGATCTCGTACGCGCCACCCTCGACGTCGATGTACAACTCGCCGGACATGTTGCCGCTGGGCGACTTGACCCATGCCGAAACGGCGTACGACTTGCCCAGCTCGGGAGCCTGGCCGGTCGGCCACATGATCTCCCACGTGTTGTCCGGCGGGTTGGCCACCAGGTACTGGTCACCCGTGCGCGCCGAGCCCGGCACATCGGCGATCCGCGGGAAGCCATCGAAGTTTCCGGTGCTGTACAGCGTGAGGTTGTCGATACGGACACCCTCGGCGGCACCGGCCCCGTCCTTGATCTGGCCGAACACGCCCGACCGGTTACCGCCGGGCAGGGTGACGGTCTTGTTCCAGACCTCGACGCTGTCGGACTTGCGCACGACCGACGCGTTGACGTTGCCACCAGAACCGCTGAGGCGGATCCGGTACCAGGTGTTGCGGGCAAGGGGACCCCAGTTGGCGTCGCCGGCGACGCGACCGCCGAGGTTGCCGTTCGACACCGTGTAGAAGCCCGAGTCCTGGTTGTTGCCGTTGGCGCTCTGGACGCGGAAGGCGTAGCCGTTCGGTGCGGTGCTGCCTGCGTTGAGGTAGAAGCCGAAGTTGAAGATGTCTCGAGCGCCCGAGTTCGGGAAGAACAGGTCGTAGGAGATGTCGAACTGGTCGCCGGCCAGGTTGGGCCAGGTCCCCGAGTTGAGGAACCACCACTCACCGTTGCCGTCGGTGCGGATGGAGCCAGCGGGGTCGCCGATCGAGAGGTCACGGTAGACGCTCGTCCCCGCCTTGCTGACCGGCGGGTCGAAGTTGATCGGGTTCGTGATGATCGGCAGCGATTGGTTGTTGATGACGATCCAGTTGTAACTGGACCCCCGGATGTCCATCGAGTCGATGACGATCGACTGGGTGTTCACCGTCGGCACGACACGCACGGTCAGGTCGCCCTTGCAGGCATTGCCCGTCACGTTGAACGAGTACTGCTTCCACTCGGGCGTCACCGTGAAGGTGCTGTTCTGCACGTCGTCGCCCGATGCAGCACAGCCCGAGCGCGTGGTCCGCTGGAGGAGCTCCAGCTTCATCGTGGCGTTCGACGAGGTGTTCGAGCGGGCCCACACCGACATCTTGTAGGTCTGGCCGCCCGACAGCGTCGAGGTGACGAACTGATACATGCCCTGTCCACCGGTGCCCGACGGGTTGTTGTTCGTCAGCCGGAGCGCGTACCCACCCGAGGTCTCCTTCGGTGCACCGTCGTTGGCCACCGCCGCTGCGGCGTAGTTCGCCTCGACGTTCCAGCCGGTGCTCACACCCATCTCGAAGTCGTTGTTGTAGACGGGGTTGGTGGTGGCGCGGAACTCGGCGCGGTCGACCACGATCGAGTCGCCGGGCGCCGTCGGGTTGATGTACCCGATGAAGCCGGTCCGGCACTCGTTGCCGATGACACGGAGTTGGTAGAGCCTCCAGGTGGGCGTGACGGTGAAGTCGGTCCAGTCGCTCTGGTCGGCCGACGAGCAGCCGCTGCTGCCGGTCTGCGTCAGGTACAACCGCATCGCACCGTTGGTGTTGTCGTTCGAGCGTGCCCACACCGACAGGACATAGGCGCGATCCCCGCGAGCGTCGATGTTGAGGGACTGGTAGAGACCGTTCCCTGCACCGAGCTGACCGTTGATGTTGTTGATCTGCAGCGCCACCGAGCCCTTCGAGTCTTCGGGCGCACTGTCGCTGACGGTGGCCACGGTGAACTTCGAGTTGTCGATGAACCAGTAGTCGGCGTTCTGCTCGAAGTCGCCGTTGATGTAGATGTTGTCGTCCTCGAAGTCGTTGTTGACGAGGAAGTTGCCCGAGGCGCCGTCTTCGAAGTCACCGTTGACCGACAGCTCGCCGAGAGCGCCGGTCTCGAAGTCGCTGTTGGTCAACAGGTTGCCGGCGTCCTTCGCGTTCTCGAATCCGCCGTTGCTGAGGAACTCCTTCTTCTTGCCGTCGAAGGTTCCGTCGAGGGGCGAGGTGTTGCTCGGTTCGAAGTTGCCTTCGGCAAGCAGCGTCGGCAGGTCGAACGTGCCCCGGGTGTCCGAGGTCGTCGTGCCCTTCGCCGACACGCTGATCGAGATCTCGTTGTTCCCGCCGCCGACCTTCAACTTGACGAGTGCCTCGATCGGGAACTCGTTGCCCTGCATCTTGATCGAGCCGTTGGCGCCGAAGCCGAGCGTGAAGGTGCTCGCCTCCTTGCCGATCTGCACGAGGATGCTGTCGAGGGTGACGCCGCTGCCCTTCAGGTTGATCGGGATCTCGCCCTCCAACCAGAAGTCACCCGACTTGAACCAGCCGGTTGCCGGGATGACCAGGTCCTTGTCGGGCTGGCCGGCGGCCTTCATGATGTTGGCGGGGATGGTCATCCCTGCGGCGAGCTGGTTGAGGCCCTCTTCGAGGGGCAGGTCGATGTCGCCGATACCGACCTTGGGCAGCGAGGGGAGGTCGGTCCATGCCCAACCGGTCAGACCGGTCGACCCGATCGACACGCCCTCGGTCGAGGTCGAGGTCGAGAGCGATCCGCCCAGCTTGGTCTGGCCCATCACGACGCCATCGGGGGTCCAGGTGACGCAGCCGCCGGTCTCGAAGGTCTTGATGTCGGGAACGGTGACGATGAACTGTCCGCAGAACTCGAGGTTGAAACCGTTGTTCTCGGCGGACAGGTCGGGCATCTCGAGGGCGGGGTCGAACTCGTCGGTACGCGTCCCCTTCCACATCGTGAAGGCGCTCTCGCTGATCCCGATGCCGTTGTAGGTGAGTTCGCCGGCGACGGCATCCATGCGTGCCCACGATCCGTCCGACAGGAACGCCCCGTCGAGGGTCATGTCGGGTACGGGGTCGGGGAAGGTCAACGCTCCGTTGGTGAAGCCCGCGTAGACGCCCTCGATCTCAGGGCAGTTCTCGGTGAGCGGGCAGTCGGTGCCGAGCGACAGATCGGTCACGAGCGACACGCCGGTCGTCATGTTGACCCACGACACCTCCGAGATCGCCACGTTCCAGGCAACCGCGCCGGCCACCGACACGATGGTGCCCGAGAAGTTCTGCAACGGGATCGACAGCCCGACCATGCCCGGCGGCGTCCACGGCTCGCCGTCACTGATGATGACCGTGGTGGTCCAGTCGTCTTCGTCGACGTACACGGTCGTGCCCTGGAGGGTGAACGTGTCGTTGCTCGAGAGTTGGACGGTCATGCTGCCGGTCACCGTCGTCGTGGTCGCCTGGGCGCCCACGTCCGAGCCGGAAGCACCGGAGTTGGCGGCGACGGTCGTCGGCGTCACCGATGCGACCTTGAACAGTTCGGCACCGGCGATCTGCACCGGGGCAGCCGTCGTCGAGCCGACGAGCGTGAGTCGCCCGCCGACGAGCGCCGCACCGCCGCCGATCGGGACGTTGCCGCCGGGCGCGTCGGCGATGTCGCCGGCGATGTCCCACTCGGGTGCGAGCAAGGGGTTGCCGTCGACCAGCACGCCGGCCGTGCGATAGGTGCCTCCGAAGGGCACCTTGCCCTCGCCGAAGGCGAGGTTGCCGCGAACGGACAACTCGAACTGGCTCTGCGTCGAGAACGAACCCTCGAGGACGATGCGGGTGCCGCCGTTGATGATGTTGTAGGTCAGGTCGAATGCGCGAGCGACCGGGCCGCCCTTGGTCCCTGCGAAGTTGATGCGAAGGTCGGACACACCGGCCCAGTCATCGGGAAGATCGATCAGTCGTGGCCCGCTGGCGGCCACGAGCCGCAGCGTGCCGAGCACCCGGCCGTCATCGAACCGGATGATGCCCCGAACCATCTCGAACAGTGCGGGGGTGTCGGAGTTGAGGATCGAGCCGGCGGCCGAGTTGGCGCGCAGCTCGAACGAGGTGGGGCCGTTGACGACCGCCATACCGCTGATGGTCACCTTGTCCTGGACCAGCGACATCGGCATGCCGAGCGCCCAGAAGACGCGGCCACCGAGGCGCTTGACCGTTCCGTCGATGCCGCTCGGCTCGAGGGTGAGACCGTCGATGACGGGCGACGACACATCGGGCACTGCGGACGCCACCGGGGTGAGCGTCCAGTAGCGGTCGTCCTCGACGTCGAAGGTGACGTCGGTCTGCAGCGGGGTCGCGCCCTCGAAGGTGAGCCGTCCGGTGCCGGTGAGGCCGGGCCGGGTCTCGGTCATGGCCACGACGACGTCGTCGAGGCGGCCGTCGTCGAAGGTCACGGGACCTGCGGCGGCGCCGTCGAACGACCAGGTGTGCGCGCGTCCGCCCGGCTCGACCGCGCCGACGTACTCACCCGAGAACTCGATGACCTGGCCGCCCCAGGTGACCGAACCCGAACCGGCGAGCACATATCCGTCGCCGACGACAGGGCCCGACATCTGCAGGCTGTCGGCTCGACCGGCGGCCTCGATCTCGAGCGAACCGGTCAGTGCCTGGGCATCGGTCGAGTAGGCGATCGTCAAGGTCGTCGTCTGGTTCCATGCGGGAACGACCTGAGGGTGGTTCTGCAGGTCGACGCTGACGGTCGACACGAGCGCGCCGTTCGCGAAGGTGATCGTGCCGGCCGTCTCGCTGTTGCGCGTCGACACGCCCGACAGGGTGCCGGACACCGTTTCGACGTTGATCGACCATCCGGAGTTCGTGACGGTGTAGCGACCGCCGAGCACCAGCTTGCCCGGACCGGCGACGGCGATCAGGCCCGAACCCGGGGCGCGCTCGGATGGGTGCCGGGCCAACACTCGCAGGGGCGAGAAGGTTCCGTCGGTCACTGCTGCGAGCGTCACCGACTCGCCGGTGTCCGGCGACAATCCACCGACGCCACCGGGCTGAGTCGTCGCTGTGGCGGGCCCGGTCGAGCTCGGCACCGCAGCGGGCGCGGTGGGGGTCGTGGTCGGCGTGGCCGCCTTCGCTGCCTGGGTGGTGTCGGGCGCGTCCGACACCACCGACGCTTCGGGCGGAGCGGATTGCTCGGCACCCGCACCGGTACCGGCGTCGTCGCCTGCGTCAGCCGAGCCGGTGCTCGGGTCATCCCCCGAGTCGGCGGATCCACCGACGGCCGAGTCGGTGGGTCGCGAGTTGGACGCCCCGCGCTCGACCGACGACGAGTCGGCCAACCGCTCGCCGCCCTCGTCGCCCGAGGCACCGAGCAGCGCCGCGCCACCGGCGGTGACGAACGCGGCGAGCAACAGGGCGATCGCCGTGCGCCGGCGCAGCCGAGAGGTTCGGCCCTCGATGTCGGCGTCGTGGTCGTGACGGTCAGAGGCTGAGGCAGATGCGGCCATGCCTCGGACTGTAGTCATATAGAATGCCACTATCAATCATTTAGTGGTCTCTAACGGCAAAGGCTGACAACATAATGCGAGTACCACCGACCGGCTTTCCTCGTCCTCTGCGGTCCCCCATGTCCGCACGATGCAGACTGTGATGCCGTGACCGAGCGATCGACAGACCCCGGTGCGGTCGAGAGTCGCGAACGCCTGCTCGACACCGCCGAGGACCTCTTCAGCCGCCAGGGACTCGATGCACCATCAGCGCGAGCCATAGCCCTCGCCGCGGGTCATGCGAACACGGCAGCCGTTTCATACCACTTCGGCGACCGGTTCGGCCTCGTCGCCGCCGTCGTCCGACGCCGCGCCGACCAACTCGACGTTCGCCGGGTCGCCCTGCTCGAGGAACTCGAGGCGAATCCTCCCATCGCCCCGAGCGAGGCGATCCGGGCCCTCATCCAGCCCTGGACCGAACTGCTCGCCACCGCCGAAGGCAGACGCTGGCTCGGGCTGCTCAACCAGCTCAGTCATCACCCGGTCTACGCGCCGCGGATGACACCGAACTTCACGGCGGCCGCTGCGCGTGGATCGGCGTACGTCATTCCGATCGCAGCGCACCTCGAGCCCCGGGTCCGCCGATTCCGTGCCCGCGCCGCGATCCAGAACGTCGTCACGTCGCTCGGGGTGCTGTCTGCCTTGTGGGACG
>JBDKIV010000160.1:0-18138 GCA_039796935.1 Actinomycetota bacterium
TACGACACCCTCGTGGTGGGGGCGACGCGTGCTGGCTCATCACCCATGTCGAGCGGCGAGCGCGCCCGCTCGAACCGTGCCAGCGCCCCGGAGCCTTCGTCGGCGACGATCCGCGGCGCGACCAGTACCACGCGTTCGTCGGTGAAGTGCGCTGCGAGCGAGATGACGGTCTCGGGCTCGATGCCGACGTCTGCATCGATGAACGCTACCCACGGGGTGGTCACCTCGAGCAGTCCTGCGTTGCGTGCACCGCCGGGTCCGAGGTTGGTCTCGAGGCGGATGATCCGCCAGGTGGCGGGGGCGTCGTCCGGTAGGCGCAACGGCGTCGGTGAGGCGTCGTCGACGACCAAGGTGGCGAACGGCCAGGGCCGGGTCGACCGGTCGAGACAGCGTGGAAGCTCGCCGAAGGCTGGGACGACGACCGTGACGAGTGTCGGGTCGGTCGTCGCCACGGCCTGATCGAGATCGGGCTCGGGGTGCACGACCCCGGCGTCGATCAGGCGGTCGGTGAGTGGTCGGTGACCCTCGGGCAGCTCGTCGTCGCGCTCGATCGCCTCGACCACCCGGACGCCGGCGGCGCCCAGCCGGAACAGTCGGAGTGGCGAACCGCCGAGCAGCGTCGCACCGGCGCGTGGCCGTCGATACGAATGGTCTCGCCGGAACCGGACGAATCCGGTCATCCGGGACCGGACCCTGCCCCGTCCGAGGCGGCCCGCCACGAGGTCACCGAATCGGAGAGGTCTGCGATCATGGCGTCGAGAAAGCGCCGGCCCTCGCTGGCGGTCGCCCCGTGCGGATCCCCGAGCACGCCCGACGGGCTGACGCCGCGCACGCCTTCGATCCGCAACGCCCCCATCAGTTCGCCGATCGGCTCGGTGCGGCCCGCCTGGGCGCGATCCATCCGGACCGACGTGGGGGCGATGGCGAGCATCAGTGACGTCTCGGTCCGGCCGGCATGGGCATCGCCGCCGACGCGAGGCCACCACGACAGCACATCCCTGCCCTCGGCCCGGAGGGTCACCTCGGCGCGACGGATCGCGACGGCGTTGCCCCCGTGCCCGTTCACCAGCACGACCCCGCTCGCCCAGCCAGCCGAGCGGCACACCTCGATCAGGACCAACTCGAGAACCTCGAGACCGATCGACAGCGTGCCGGCGAACCCGGCGTGTTCACCGCTCGCGGTGATGGCGAGCGGTGGTGCCACGACGATGCCGTTACCCGCGGGGCTCGCCGCGAAGCGTTCCGCCACCGCACACGCGATCCTCGTGTCGGTGTCGAGGGGAAGGTGAGGACCGTGCTGCTCGCACGAACCGATGGGGATGACCACGACGGGGCTGTCCCTGATGTCGGACGATGCCAGCTCGCCGAGGCGACCGATCACGTTCCCTCAGAGGCGAGATAGCCCCAGTCGCGAAGCGCTGCGACGATGCGCTCGGCGGCTTGCCGAGGTTCGAGCGCAACCGTCTCGCCTCGAGCCGGGGCTCCCGTTGCATCGGTCAACACCCGCAGACGTTCGAGCGCCGTCGCCCCGTCGGGGGAGGGCATCGTCCTGGCGCGGGGCCGGTACGGGGTGACCACGGCGGCCGGCACGCGGTGATGAGCAGGGGCGGCGGGCCTCACCTCGACCTCGGCCCGTGCACTGGCGAGCGATTGCCTCAGCCCGGCGCGGCGCAGCGACGCGACCGAACCCTCCACCGAGAGCACGCACGGTGCCGACATCACGAGCTCTTCTCGTCGGCCACCATCGAGTCGTCGGATCACGCGGAGCCCGGTCGGATCGGCCGAGGCCGTGTCGACGCCGACGAGCCCGAGCGCTTGTGCGGCGCCGAGGTGATGCGCCACGAACGCCGGTACCGAGCCGGACCCGCGGTCGAGCGAGTAGTCGCCGCACATCACGACGGTCGCTGCGACCGATGGGTCCGCCGCGAGTCGGGCAATCTCGAATGCGACGTCGCGTGAGTCGCCCCCCTCGGGTGCGTCGATGCGGACGGCGCGTGCGGCTCCGCACGCAAGAGCATCGCGCAGGGCTCTAGTGGCGCCCTCGGGGCCGACCGTCAACGCCAGCACGCTTGCATCCGTTCGTTCCGCGAACTGCAGCGCGATCTCGAGCGCAGCCCGATCGGCCGGGGAGACGCCGGCGAATCGGTCATCGACCTCCAGGTCGCCGGGTCGGGCACTCCACTTGAGGCAGACGACGATCATGTCCGGCGGAAGACGACCCCATGGCCGCCGTCGGGGTAGGTCCAGCTGATCGCGCCCTCGCGATCACAGACGAGGTAACACGTGCCGCACTCGAAGCACTGCTCGTAGTTGAAGACGATGCCGCCGTCGCTCGTCGGCACGAACAGGTTGGCCGGGCAGGCGACGACGCACTGCTTCGTGGTGCAGTCGGCGCACACCCGACCGTCCACCACGATGTGTGCGCGTTCGTGCACGTCGAATCGGGCGGTGGCCATCCGATCCTGGAACGAGATCGCCGGCCATTCGGTGCGCGGGGTCATCGTGTCGTCCTCACGTGCTCGTGGCGTCGGCTCGCGGTCGTCGGGTGCATCAACCGAAACTCCTCAGTCCTTCGATGCCGTCTCGGATGAGATCGCGGCGGCGGATCCCGGCCTTCTTGCGCTCGCGCTCGAGGATGCGTCGAAGGCCCGGTTTCGGGTGAGGGTTCTCGACCCGGAACATCCCCTCGACCACACCGGCGACGAGCTGCGGATACAGGTGCTGGACGCGATCACTGAGCACGAGATGCGGTGCGCGGCGGAGTTTGCGATGATCGCGCAGCACGAAGGAGTCGCCGAGGCGCCGTTCGTACCCTGCCAGTCCGGCCGACGAGGTGTTCCCGGCGGCGAGCGCCTCGGCGGCGGCCTCGCCGGCATACATCCCACTGGCCAGTGCGAAGTTGACGCCCTCGAGCCAGATTCCTGCAGCCAGGCACATCGCTGCGGCATCGCCGGCGACGAGCAAGCCGTCACCGGTCAACTTCGGCATCATGTCGAGGCCGGCTTCGGGGATGACGTGTGCCGAGTACTCCTTCAACTCGGCACCGTCGACCAGCGGGGCGATCGCCGAATGCGCCTTCAATCGGGCGATGATCTCCTCGGGGCGTCGCTGCTGCGCGGCGAGCTTCGGCAACTTGAGCACGACGCCGACGGCGATCGTGTCGAGATTGGTGTAGACGAATCCTCCGCCGTTCACACCCGAGGTGCCACCCAGTATCTCGATGTCGACGCCTTCGCGGCCACGCACTCCGAAACGCTCGTCGATGACGTCCTTGGGGAGCGCCAGCGTCTCTTTCACACCGAGCGTGTAGTTGGCGGCATCGGTCGGTCCGTAGAGGCCTGCTTCCTTTGCCACGAAGCTGTTCACCCCGTCGCACGCGATGACGAGCCGAGCGGTCAGGTCGCCATCGGGTCGGTCGGTGCGCACGCCGACCACCTCGCCCGACGCCCCGCGCAGCAGCCCGGTCACGGTGGTACTGCACAGGAGTTGGGCACCTGCGGCCTCGGCGTGACCGGCGAGCCAATGGTCGAAGTCGGGCCGGTACGCCGTTGCCCCGTTGTAGGGAGGTGACGCCCAGGCATCGCTGCGGAAATCGACCGTCAGCGCCTGGGTGTCGGTGAGCACCATGGTCGAGCGTCGGGTCACCCAGCGCTGTACCGGTACCTCGTTCCACCACTCGGGTATCAAGCGGTCGAGGATGCGTGGGTACACCACCCCGCCGTACATGTTCTTGCTGCCGGGGAACGGGCCGCGCTCGAGGAGCACGACGCTGTGGCCCGAACGAGCCAGTGTGATCGCAGCACAGGCTCCAGCGGGACCGGCGCCGACGACGATCACGTCGACATCGGGCTCAGCCATGGTCGCTCCGGTCGGTCGTGACGGTGGCAACGGTGGTGACAGGGCCCGACAACAGCTCGACCAGGTGGGCGAGTACTTCGTTGGCGTCCGACACGACCGCCAGGTCGGCCAGCTGCATCATCGGGCAGTGCGCATCGGTGTTGACCGACACGATGTGGTCGGGATGACCGAGCCCGCTCGTGTGCTGAACGGCGCCGCTGATGCCGAATGCCAGGTACAGCTCGGGCGCGACGACGACGCCGGTCGTGCCGATCTGGCGTTCGTGCCCGACCCACCCGCGGTCGGTGATCACCCGTGTCGCACCGACACTCGCACCGACACTCGCGCCGGCCGCAGCGAGCAGTTCGAACTGTGCCGGCCCGGACAGCCCGGCTCCGCCCCCCACGATTCGTCGAGCCTCTGCGAGATCGATGGTCGCGGTGTCCGGTTCGATCGTCCTCACCACCCGGGCGTCCGCTCGCTCGGAGAGCTCGAGCCTCTTGACCGAGACGGTCGCCGGCACCGTGACCGGATCGGCCCCTCGGACGCCCACCTGGAGCGTTGCGACGAACTCGGCCGGAGCGTGCACCGTGTGCATGCTCAGCCCGCCACCGCGAGCGAGTACGACCCGCTCGCGGTCGATGCGGACAGCGCCGGCGAGCAGCGGACGATCGAGCGCGGCGGCGAGCCGCGGGGCCAGGTCCCGGCCGTCCGGCGACGACGCGAGGACGATCACCGGTTCGTCGGCGACCAACTCGGCGAGCGCTGCAGCCCAGGCTGCAGGTCGGAAGTCGCCGACCTCGCACAGCGTGACCTCACCCGTGAGATGACTGGCGGCCGCTTCGACGCCGTCACCGATGAGCAGGCTTCGATCGCCGCACTCGCTGGCGGCTTCGGCGCCTCCGGCGGGCAGTACGCCGGAACGAACGGGGATGACGGCCAGCACGACCCTCAGGTTAGAGGCGACGCCCTTCGTCGGCTGCTTCGAGCGCCCGGATCCGGCGTTTGTTCCGGCGATGGCGGACCAACTCGATCACGACGTTCACCCCCAGCGCGGTGCCGAAGGCGACCCAGAACGCCGCCGTGTGGTTGTCCTCGAACGGTTGCCCGACGATGAACGCGAGTCCGGCGGCGTAGCTGGCCCAGATCGTGCCGGCGATGGCCGTCCACAGCACGAACCAGCTCCGCGGCTGTCGGGTGATGCCGCACGACAGCGTCAGCACGGTGCGTCCACCGGGGATGAATCGCGCCGTGATGAGGAGCAGTCCGCCGCGGGTCGTGATCTGTTCGCGTGCCCAGACGATGCGCCGTCGGAACCGGTCGTCCCGTTCGGCCCGCCGCTCGAAGTGCCCGGCGAATCCTCGACCGATCGAGTAGGCGAAGTTGTCCCCGAGGAATGCACCCAGTCCGCCGGCGAGGATCACCATCCAGAGCGGGTACGACGCGTCGCCGACGCTGACAGCGACCCCGCCGATGATCACCGAGGTCTCGCCCGGCACGATCGGCAACACCCCGTCGAGGAAGGCGATCGAGAAGATGACGAGCAGGAACCACCAGTTGGAGGCCCAGTCGCCGAGTGCCTCGGTGAGATCAGTGATCCAGATGAACACGGCGGCGAGCATGCGAGCGGCAGGCTAGTGCCAGGCGCGCCGCTTCCTCGGTCGAGTCGGCAGCGACCGTGATGTGGCCCATCTTCCGCCCGGCCCGCGGCTCGGTCTTGCCGTAGAGATGCAGGTGCGCGTCGGTGGTGACGAGCACCTCGCTCCAGTCGGGTGGGCCTGCGTCCCACACCTCGCCGAGCAGGTTGACCATCGCGGCTGCGGCCACCCGTCGCCCAGGGTCGCCGAGTGCGAGGCCGCACACCGCACGGAGTTGTTGCTCGAACTGGCTGGTGACAGCCACATCGAGGGTCCAGTGCCCACTGTTGTGCGGGCGTGGGGCGAGCTCGTTGACGACGAGGGCGCCATCGACGACGAACATCTCGACGGCGAGCACCCCGACGAAGTCGAGCGCCTCGGCGATGCGTCGGGCGAGCTCGACGGCTCCGTCGACCCGATCGGGAACCACGGTCAGATCGAGGATCCCGTTCACGTGGACGTTCGTGCCGACGTCGAACGGTACGGTCACGCCGTCGAGGCTGCGGGCGAGCACCACCGACACCTCGCGGTCGAGGTCGAGGCGCTGCTCCAACACGCACGCTGCGCGTCCCAGCAGCTCCCATGCATCGGCGAGGTCGTCCGCTGCGACGACCTGCACCTGGCCCTTGCCGTCGTAGCCCAACCTGGCGGTCTTGAGGATGGCCGGGAACGAGACGGCTGCCGCTGCCGTGGCGAGGTCGCTGTCGGTCTCGACGACCGCGAATGCAGCGGTGGGGACTCCGATCGAGCGGAGGAATCGCTTCTCGGTCCGTCGGTCCTGGGTGGTCTCGATGGACCGGGGTGAGGGTCGCACCGGGACGAGGCTCGCCAGTCGGTGCAGCGCTGCGGCCGGCGGGTTCTCGAACTCGGTGGTCACAACGGCGCAGGTGGCCGCGAGGCGGGCGAGTGCCTGCTCGTCGTCGTAGGCGGCCACGATGTGTTCGTCGGCGACGGCCCCGGCCGGTGCTGCCGGATCGGGTTCGAGCACCACCGTGCGGTACCCCATCGTGCGTGCCGCCATCACGAGGTATCTGCCCAGTTGGCCGCCGCCGAGCACCCCGATCGTCGCCGGCGGCTCGATCGGTCCGTGGGCCGCCGCGGCTGAGGTCCCCCGACCGGACGTCGGGTCGCTCGGTGCTGCGTCGCTCATCCGGGAGGCAGGACGCTCGCGGCGGCCTCGTGGTGGCGACGAGCGCGGTAGGCGACCAGGCGGAGAGCGAGTTCGTCGTCGTGGGTAGCCAGCATCGCCACCGCGAACAACGCGGCGTTCACCGCCCCGGCATCTGCACGATGGAGTACAGCGAGTCCTGCCCGGCGAGGTGGCGTGACGGCACCGGTACGCCGAGCACCGGCACGACGGTCTTCGCCGCGAGCATGCCCGGCAGGTGCGCTGCGCCGCCGGCGCCGGCGATGATCGCCCGAAGGCCGGCCGACTCGGCCGACTCGGCGAACGCGAACATCTCGTCGGGCATCCGATGCGCCGACAGCACCTGATGGTGGCACGAGACCCCGAACTCTCCGAGCAGTTCGACCGCTCTGCCCATGGTCGACCAGTCGCTCGTCGATCCCATCACCACGGCGACGACCGGACGATCGGTCATCGAACGCCAGCCCCTGCTCGTTCGCCCTCGACGACCGCGGCATGGGCCCGGCGCGGAGCGACACAGTCGCCGATGCGCTCGACACTCACGCCCGCGGCGCGCAGGTCGTGGTAGAGCCACTCGAGCGGATTCGCCGGGACGGCGAGCACCAGCCAGTCGACGAAGCGGGTCTGGTTGGTGCCGGTCGGGTGGTGGAGCAGGGTCAGTTCGCCGTTCGCGAAACCCATCGGGACCAGATCGGTCGACTGGACGATGCCCTTCGCCGACGCACGCATCCACCAGTTCTCCATGTCGAGCGTGATGCCGAGGTCCTGCCCGACGACCATTCCCGGCGTGACGATCTCGACCTCACAGCCCCGGTCCGCGAGCAGTTCGGCCACGGACGTGGCGTGGTGGAAGCCGATCTCGTCGACGACGACCACCGAGCCGTGCGGCTCGGCGGTTCCGTCGAGCACCTCGCGCACATCGGCGACGCACGCTGCGTCACCTGCCACCCACCAGGGTCGTTGTGCCTCGGCGCCGGTGGCGACGATCACGTGGTCAGGCTGCTTCTCGTCGACCAACCCGGGCCAGACGGCGACGCCGTACTCGATCTGCACGCCGAGCCGTCGGCACTCGGTGAGCTGGTTGCGGATCATGTCGCCGAACTCGGCGCGGTTGGGCACGCTGGCAGCCAACCGGACCTGGCCACCCGCCTGTGACTCCCGCTCGTACACGGTGACCCGGTGACCGTTGCGGGCGGCAGCGATCGCTGCCTGCAGGCCGGCCGGCCCGGCGCCGACCACCATCACCGAACGTGGCCGCGACGAGAGCTGCACGCTTGCCACCCCGAGCGCCTCGCGGCCCGTGCGCGGGTTCTCGATGCAGCCCAACCAGCGGTTGAGCCCCATGCGGCCGACGCATTCCTGGTTGCAGCTGAGGCAGAGGCGGATCTCGTCGTGAGCGCCGGCGCGTGATTTGGCGGCGAAGTCGGGGTCGGCGATCTGACCGCGAACGACGCCGACCAGATCGCAGTGGCCCTCGGCGAGCGCCCGCTCGGCCTGCAGCGGATCCTTGAACCGGCCCACGCCGACCACCGGAAGATCGACCGCCTTGCGGATCGCGCTCGGGATGAACATCGCGTAGCCGGGCGGGATGTGCATGCTCGCCTCGATCATGAACAGACTCGCCGTGGCCACGCCGATCGAGGTGTTGATGTAGTTCACCTGCCCGGTGGCCTCGACGATGCGCGCCACCTCCACCGCCTCGTCGATGGTGGTGCCGCCCTCGATGAGTTCGTCGCCGCAGATGCGGACCCCGAGCGCCAACCGATTGCCGATCACCTTCCGAACGGCGCTGACGATCTCGACCAGGAGGCGAGCCCGATCGTCGATCGACCCGCCGTACGAGTCGGTGCGCCGGTTGGTGGCCGGCGACAGGAACCCGCGCACGATCGACGAATGGCTGCACTGCAGTTCGATCCCGTCGAAGCCGCCCTCGGCGCAGTGTTCTGCCACGAGCGCGTACCCGGCGATGATCTCGTCGATCTCGGCCAGGTCGACGGCTTTCGGGACCTCGCGGAACAGCGGGTCGGCGACCGCCGAGGGAGCCCAGACAGGCAGACGCGAGAACATCGACGATGCCTGGCCGCCGTTGTGGTTGATCTGGGCGAAGATGGGGGTGCGGTACCGGTGCACGGCATCGGTGATGCGGCGATAGCCCGGGATCACGTCGCGATGGAATCCATGGATCAGCTTCTCGTAGGGCCAGTCGGTCGGGTGGGTCGAGTGCTCCTCGGTGATGATCAGCCCCGCTCCGCCCGCGGCCCTGGCGGCGTAGTACTCGGCATGCTGCTCGGTCGGCTTGCCGTCGCGGGCGTAGTTGGTGAGGTGCGCGCTGAAGACGATTCGGTTGCGGGTGGCGACGGGTCCGAGGTCGAGGGGTGTCCACAGGTACCGATACGACATGGCGACATCGTACGAGCCTCGGCCGGGACGTGCCTGCTCCGAACCTCGACCGGGGCGAGACGCTGAGACAGTTTTCTTCGCTCTGTCTCAGCGATCGCCGCAAACCTCGTAGACTGCGCCTCATGCGAGTGCAGATCGACAGCGAGAAATGTCAGGGGCACAACCGGTGCTACGCGTTGGCGCCCGAGGTGTTCGACGTCGACGACTACGGAACGGCGTTCGTCCTCGACGAGGGCGTGGTCCCGGCGGGTCTCGAGGACAAGGCCCGGCTGGCGATCGCCAACTGTCCCGAGTTCGCGATCTCCGAGGTCGAGGGCTGACTCATGACCGACACCATCCCTCACGACCCCGAGCAGAGCATCTACGGGTCCGTCACCGACTGGGCGACCGACTTCGACCACGCCGACCCCGAGTACAACCTCCATGCCCACGAGATCTGGGCCGACCTCCGCGAGCGCTGCCCGGTTGCACACACCGATCGGTACAACGGGGCCTGGCTGCCCGTCACGCACGCCGACGTCAGTCGGATCGCCTACGACACCGAGCACTTCACCTCGCGGTCGGTCGTGGTGAGCACGGCCGAGCAACTTGCCGAAGCCCCGATCGGAGGTGCTCCGCCCATCACGAGCGACCCGCCGTTCCACCATCACGCGCGCCGGTTGCTGCTCCCCCCGTTCTCCCCGAAACAGATCGACCCCTGGGAAGACGATGTGCGGTCGCTCTGCAACGAACTCATCGACTCGATGGGTGATGCCGACGTCGTCGACGCTGCGATCCAGTACGCGCAGCACATCCCGGTCAACGTGATCGCTCGAATGCTCGGATTCCCGCTCGAGGATGCCGACATGTTCCGCGGCTTCGTCCACGACGTCCTCGAGGGCGTCAACCATGCGCCTGCCGTGCGCCTGGCCGCCTTCGAGCGGCTCGACGCGTACCTCGACGAGCAGATCCGTGACCACCTCGAGAACCCTCGGGACGACCTCACCAACTTCTTGCTCAACTCGACGATCTTCGATCAGCCGCTCAGCCCCGACCACGTGCGCGGCAGCATCGTGCTGCTGCTGATCGCAGGGATCGACACGACCTGGAGCGCCATCGGCTCGAGCCTCTGGCATCTCGCCGGGAACCCCGACGACCTCCGGCGACTGCGCAGCGAGCCAGAGCTCTGGCCGACGGCGATCGAAGAGTTCCTGCGTGCCTATGCGCCTGTCACGATGGCCCGCATGGTCGCTCGCGATCACGACTTCAACGGGTGCCCGATGAAGAAGGACGAGTGGGTGCTGCTGCCGTTCCCTGCGGCCAACCTCGACCCGGCCGAGTTCGAGCGTGCCGACGAGGTCCTCATCGACCGAGAGGTCAACCGGCACTCGGCGTTCGGGCTCGGGATCCATCGCTGCCTCGGGTCGAACCTCGCCAGGCTCGAGGTCCGAGTCGCGGTCGAGACCTTCGTCGAGCGGTTCCCCGAGTTCGAGCTCGCCGACCCGGCGGGGGTCACGTGGAGCGTCGGTCAGATCCGCGGGCCCCGCGTGCTCCCGGTACGCGTGCTCGGACGGAGCTGAACCGCCGGGCACGTTCGGTGCCTGCCCGGCCGGTGCCGGCCCGGCCGGTGCCTGCCCGCTCGGTGCCTGCACCCCCGTCGTAGAGCCCCGACCGGTGTGCGACGAGCCGGGCCGCCGCGCACACCAACACGGCCGGCACGAGGGCACCGCCACCGAACAACTCGACCGCCAGGACGATCCCGGTGAACGGCGCATGGGCAGCGGCCGAGAACACGACGACCAGACCGAGCGCTCCGAGCGCCGGGGCCGGTAGTCCGAGCGGGTCGGCGACGAGCGCGCCTGCCGTTGCCCCGACGACGAACAACGGCGTGACCTCGCCCCCCACGAAACCGCTGCCGAGCGCGACCGCCGTGAGCGCGAGTTTCAGCAGCGGGTCCCAGCCGTTCAGCCCGGCCGGACTGAGCGGGGCGACCGAGGCGTCGATCAACGGCAGCGACAGACCGAGGTGATCCCGACCGATCAGCACGATGGCGCCGAGTGTGATCGCACCGCCCAGTGCTGGGCGGAGCGCGGGCGTGCCGACCAGGCGAACCGTTGCTCGTCGCACCGACGCCACGGCGATCACGAACAGCCGCGCCAGCAGCCCGAGCGCGACGCCGGCTGCGACGAGCCGCGCCGCTGTGGTCCAGCCGAAGTCCAACGAGACACGGACCCGCTCTGCATGATCATGACCGAGGGAGCGCACCACGGCATCCCCGACGAACGATGCCACGACCGCAGTCACGATCACCGAGATCGACCGACGACGTGACGCCTCGAGCGCGAAGACGACGCCGGCGACGGGGACCCCGAAGACCGATCCGAAGCCGCCGGCGAGCGCGGCCCGGGCCACGAGTGCGCGGTCACGTTGCTCGAGGCCGAACCGGCGCGCCCCGGCATCGGTCAACGACGACGACATCTGAACCGCTGTTCCCTCACGGCCCACCGATGCGCCGACCAGATGGCCGAGCAGGGTTCCCACCAGCACCATCGGTGCGGCCCAACCGGACATGCCGTCGCTGTACGAGCGTGCCTCTCCGACGGCCCGAGCAGTCCCCCCGCGAACACGCAAGGGGGCGCGGTCGTAGGCCCAACCGATGGCGAGGCCCGCAGCGGGCAGGAACCAGACCAACCACGGGTGGTCGAGACGGAGCGTCGTCACGCGATCGAGGCTCTCGAGGAACACGAACGACGCCAGCCCGGCGACCGCCCCGGACGCTGCCGCGGCGACGAGGAGCGTGGCGGGGCGGGCGAGGTGGCGCACCACGTTCAGAGCTTGGTGAGGGGAGCCCAGGCGAGTGACAGGTGTTTGGTCCCGACCTGTCTGAAGCGGATCGTCGCCTCGGCCCGGTCGCCGTCTCCGCGGACTTCGAGGATGACCCCCTCGCCGAAGGTCGGGTGCGAGACGTCGTCACCGACGTTCAGGCCGATCGCCTCCGAGCCCGACGGCACCGGCCTCGAGCGTCCGGCACGCATCGCCGCCTCGACGACCCGTTCACGATGATCGTCGTCGGGGTCGAACGACGACACGGCGCTCCGCTGCCGACGTGGCGCCGGATCGTCATCGCGGCGGTCGTGGCCCCGGTAGCTCTGGCGGCCGTACGTGGTGCGACCTCCGCCGCCTCGCGTGTCGATGAGGTCGGCCGGGATCTCGTCGATGAATCGGCTGGGCGGGTTGTACTGCGTCGAGCCGAACAGGCTGCGACTCCAGGCATGGGTGAGGTGCAGGCGTCGCTGGGCGCGGGTGATCCCGACGTAGGCGAGTCGTCGCTCTTCTTCGAGCTCGTCGGGTTCGGTGAGCGCACGGGTGTGCGGGAAGATCCCCTCTTCGACACCGATGAGGAACACGTTGGGGAACTCGAGACCCTTGGCCGAGTGCAGGGTCATCAACACGACCCGGTTGTCCTCGTCGAGGTCGTCCGTGTCGGCGACCAGCGAGACCTGTTCGAGGAACTCGTCGATCCTGGTGAACTCGCGCGCGGACCCCACCAGCTCGCCGAGGTTCTCGAGTCGGCCGTTCGACTCGACCGAGCCCTCGGCCTCGAGTTCGGCGAGGTACCCGCTCATCTCGAGCGCATTCTGCAGCACGTCGGCCGGTGCTGCGCCGTGCTCGCCGGCGTCGCCCACCATCACCACGAGGTCGTCGAGCAACTGTACGAACGCTTCGATCCCGCGTGCCGCCGGCCCGCCGATGCCGGCGTCACGGGCCCGCCGCATGGCCTCGGTGAAGCTGATCCGCTCGGCGGCGGCGAGCGCGTCGAGCTTGGCGACGCTCGTGTCACCGACGCCGCGCTTCGGCACGTTGAGCACACGCTTGACGCTCACCTCGTCGGCGGGGTTGACGCTCGCGCGGAGGTACGCCATGGCGTCTTTGATCTCGCGGCGGTCGTAGAAGCGGGTCCCGCCGACCACCTTGTACGGCACGCCCAGGCGGATCAGCGCCTCTTCCATCACCCTGGACTGCGCGTTGGTCCGGTAGAAGATCGCCATCTCGCGCCACTGCTGGGCCTCGGTCTCGTGCATCGAGTGCAGCGCCCGGGCCACCCACGCAGCCTCGTCGTGCTCGTCGTCGGCCTGGTAGCGAACGATCCGTTCGCCTTGGCCGAGTTCGCTCCACAAATGCTTGGCCTGTTTCGAAGGGTTGTTGGCGATGACGGCATTCGCCGCGTCGAGAATGGTCTGGGTGCTCCGGTAGTTCTGGTCGAGCACGATGGTCGTGAGGTCGTCGAAGCACTCCTCGAGCTTCGCGAGGTTGCGCAGGTCGGCACCTCGAAAGCGGTAGATCGATTGCGATTCGTCGCCCACGGCGGTGATCTCGCCGCTCTCTGCTGCCAGCAGCACGGCCAACTCGTTCTGAGCGATGTTGGTGTCCTGGTACTCGTCGATCAGGATGTGCCGGAAGCGATCCCGGTAACTCTGAAGCACCTCGGGGTGCTGGCGGAAGAGTTGGACCGTTTGCATGAGCAGGTCGTCGAAGTCCATCGCCCCCGCCCGCTCGAGCCGTGCCTGGTACTCGGCGTACACCTCGGCATGCTTGCGGTCGAAGACATTGCCGGCCAGCAGCGCCGCCTGCCGAGGGTCGACGAGTTCGTTCTTCCAGCGGCTGATGACGCCATGGACGCTGCGCGGCGAGAACCGCTTCGCGTCGAGGCCCAGGTCGCGAACGACATAGCCGGTGAGCCGTTGCGCGTCGGCCTGGTCGTAGATGCTGAACGTGCGCGGGTAGCCGAGTGCATCGGCGTTCGACCGCAGGATGCGCACGCACGCAGCATGGAACGTGCTGACCCACATCTTCAGCGCAACCGGACCCACGAGCGACGCCACGCGTTCGCGCATCTCGGCGGCTGCTTTGTTGGTGAAGGTGATCGCCAGGATCTGCATCGGATGGACACCCTCGTCGACCAGGTGCGCGATGCGGTGCGTGAGGACCCGCGTCTTGCCCGATCCGGCACCGGCGACCACCAGCAGCGGGGAGCCGCGATGGACGACGGCGTCGAGTTGGTCGGGGTTGAGCCCTTCGAGTGTGAACGACATGACAGGTCCATCCTACGGAGAGGCTGTCGCAGGGTTCGGGTACCGACAGGTCAGGGATTGCGTTCCCCGGGACCGAGGGGTGATTGAATCTCCGGTATGAAGGCAGCAATCTTGGTCGAGAGCCTCACCGGCAACACGTGGAAGGCGGGGGAGCGGATCGGCGCGCTCTTGCAGCAGGAGGGCTGGACCATCACCGGTCTCGACCGGATGCGCCAACCCGACCATGCCGCCATCCAGGAAGCCGACATGGTCCTGGTCGGAACCTGGGTGCACGGGCTGTTCGTGGTCGGTCAGGCGCCGTGGGGACTCGGTGCCATCGCGCACCTGCCGCTGATGCGCGGCAAGAAGGCAGCCGTCTTCTGCACGTATGCGCTCAATCCGGCCAAGACGCTCGACAGGATGACGACCGCGGTCATGGACCGTGGTGCCGACGTGCTCGGCGGCGTTGCGTTGCACCGCTCGAAGCTCGCCCAGCACTCCGAGGCGTTCGTCGATCGTCTGCTCGCCAACCTGCCGTCGACCTTGGCCTGACGCGTCGCTCGAGCCGCGGCCGAGGACGGTGACCCGTCAGCCGTCCGCTTCCTGCACAGCGCCTCGCAGGTCGATCACGACGACGTCGCTCACGATCGGCCGCACGGCAGTCGGCCGGGCGAGGTCGTCGACCTCGAGCGTTCGTCCCTCGCAGTCGGTGAACTGGCTGGTACCGCGCACCTGCGTGACCCGACACGAATCGTCACGATCGGCGGGGAACGCGTAACGGACACGCCAACCCTTCTCGGGGTCGCTCCCCGTGTGGTCGAGGACGATGCTGCGGTCGGCGGTGTCGCCGATGAGGCCCTGGAACAGCAGGGGGCCGTCGTCGGCGATGATGCCGGCCAGGTATTCGCTGCGACCCACTTCGAACGTGGATGCCGAGAGGCGCTCTTCGATCTGCTCGGGGTTGTCCGACAGCAGGCCGGCCACCCCCCAGGTGGTCAGGCCGAGCACGGCGAAGAACGCGATCCCGCCGACGACGGGGAGCAGGGCGCGGCCCAGGGTGCTGGTTGGACGGAGACGCTCGAACACCTCGTCAGTCTGTCGGATGTGGTGCCAGTTGGAGCGCGCGGTGTCGGAACACCTAGGGTTCCTGACTCGTGAAACGTCCGTATCGAGTCGTCGTCGCCAAGCCGGGTCTCGATGGCCACGATCGCGGCGCGAAGACCATCACCCGAGCGCTGCGCGATCACGGTTTCGAAGTGATCTACACCGGCCTCCACCAGACCCCCGAGCAGATCGCCGAGACGGCGCTGCAGGAAGACGTCGACGCGGTCGGCCTGTCGCTGCTGAGCGGGGCGCACCTCACGCTGTTCCCCCGGGTCATGGAAGAGCTGCGCAGTCGTGATCTCGGCGATGTGATGGTGTTCGGCGGCGGCGTGATCCCCGACTCCGATGCGCGTGCGCTGCGCGAGCAGGGCGTTGCAGAGATCTTCGGGCCCGGAGCATCGCTCAAGGGCATCGCGCAATGGTTGGAAACGGCGCTCGACGCCAGAGAGGACTGAACCAGTGGATCTGTTCGAGTACCAGGGCAAGCAATACTTCGCCCGCTTCGACATCCCGGTGTCGCCGGGAGGCGTCGCCTACACCACCGACGAAGCCGTCGCCGTCGCCGAGCAGGCCGGTTTCCCGGTCGTCGTCAAGGCGCAGGTGCAGGTCGGCGGCCGCGGGAAGGCCGGCGGCATCAAGATCGCCAACGACGTCGACGAGGTGCGATTCCACGCACACAACATCCTCGGGATGGACATCAAGGGCCACACCGTGAAGCGGGTGTGGGTCGAGCACGCGAGCGACATCGTGAAGGAGTACTACGCGTCGTACTCGCTCGACCGGGCGGCCAAGCAACACCTGCTCATGCTGAGCGCACAGGGTGGAGTCGAGATCGAAGCGGTCGCCGAGACCGATCCCGACGCCATCGTGATGCTGCACATCGACCCGGTGGTCGGTATCTCGCTCGAGACCGCTCGTCAGGCGTCGATCGACGCGAAGATCGACGCCGAAGCAGTCGACGGCGTGGCCGAGATGCTCGTCAAGCTGTACCGCTGTTTCACCGAGGGCGACTGTGACCTCGCCGAGATCAACCCGCTCATCCTGCGCCCCGACGGTGGCGTGCACGCCCTCGACGCGAAGGTCAGCCTCGACAACAACGCCGACTTCCGTCATCCCGAGTGGGCCGAGTTCCGCTCGGCCGAAGAGCTCGACGACCGCGAGCAGCTGGCCCGAAGCCACGAGCTGCAGTACATCGGCCTCGACGGAACCGTCGGCATCATCGCCAACGGTGCAGGTCTGGCGATGAGCACGCTCGACGTGGTCAACCAGGTCGGCGGCAGCGCCGCCAACTTCCTCGACATCGGTGGAGGTGCCAACGCCGACGTGATGGCGGCTGCGCTCGAGGTGATCAACTTCGACCACAACGTCAAGAGCATCTTCATCAACATCTTCGGTGGCATCACCCGTGGTGAAGAGGTTGCGAAGGGCATCGTCGAGGCGCTGTCGCGTGTCGCACTCCGCGCCCCGATCGTCATCCGCCTCGATGGCACCAACGCCGAAGAGGGCCGAGCCATCCTCGCTGCGGCCGGTATCCCCGAGTCGGCGTTGATCTCCAAGCCGACCATGCTCGAAGCCGCCCGTACCGCCGTAGCCATCGCAACAGGAGCCTGAATCCCATGGCCATCTTCGTCAATGCCGACACCAAGGTGATCGTCCAAGGCCTCACCGGCGGACAGGGCAAGTATCACGGACTTCGCAACCAGGCCTACGGCACCCAGGTGGTGGGCGGTGTCACACCCGGCAAGGGTGGGACCGATGTCGAGGGAATCCCCGTGTTCAACACGGTGGCCGAGGCCGTCGCGGCCACCGGGGCCACTGCGTCGTTCATCGCCGTGCCACCGAAGGCTGCTGCCGCGGCGATCCTCGAGGCGGCCGCGGCGGGCATCGGGTTCATCGTCTGCATCACCGAGGGCATCCCGGCGCAGGACGAGGCCAAGGTGTACAGCACCCTGGTCCGCGACTACCCAGCGACGCGCCTGCTCGGCCCGAACTGCCCGGGCATCATCAGCCCAGGCAAGTGCAACATCGGCATCACCGCCGGTGAGATCGCGGCGCTCCCGTCGGCGTCGGGCCCGAACGTGGGCATCGTCAGCCGCTCGGGCACCCTCACCTATCAGGCGCTGTACGAACTGAAGCAGCGTGGCATCGGCGTGAGCACCTGCGTCGGCATCGGTGGTGACCCGGTGCCCGGTACCAACTTCATCGACTGCCTGAAGGAGTTCCAGGCCGATCCCGAGACCCACGCCATCATCATGATCGGCGAGATCGGCGGGTCGGCCGAGGAAGAGGCCGCCGAGTTCATCAAGGCCAACGTCACCAAGCCGATGAGCGCCTACATCGCCGGTGTGACCGCGCCGGAGGGCAAGAAGATGGGCCACGCCGGAGCCATCACCAGCGGTGGCAAGGGGACGGCCCAGGGCAAGATGGACGCCCTGCGCGCGGCGGGTGTCCAGGTCGGGCTCAACCCCACCGAAGCCGGCGAACTCATGGCCGAGATCGTCGCCAAGCTCGCCGTCTGATCGGTCGCCGGGCCGGGCCGGCCGCGTCGTGGCGAACTCTTTGTTCAGGCCATGTCGGTGACCCGTGAACGTCGGCCTACCCTCGACGTCATGCCGAGAGCACTGCTGTCCGTGTTCGACAAGACCGGGATCGTCGATCTCGGTCGCGAACTGCATCGACTCGGGTGGGAGATCGTCTCGAGCGGCGGCACGGCCCGAGCGCTGATCGCTGCTGGCGTCCCGGCGATCGACATCGCCGACGTCACCGGCGTACCGGCGATCCTCGACCACCGGGTGGTGACCCTGCACCCCAAGGTGCACGGCGGCCTGCTGGCCGATCCGACCGAGCCCGCCCACCGAGCCGACATGGCCGAGTACGGCATCGAACCGTTCGACCTCGTGGTCGTCAACCTCTACCCGTTCGGGTCCGACCCGAGCATCGAGTTGATCGACATCGGCGGCCC
>JBDKIV010000161.1:0-3040 GCA_039796935.1 Actinomycetota bacterium
CGCGATCTGCAGGTCGAGGGTTCGACGACCGCCAGGCCACCGAAGGACTTGGTGAGCGCCTCGAGGACGATCGTCGAGCTCACGACCGATACGGCTCGACCAAGCGCTCGATGTGTTTGGCGAGCACGTCCATCTCGATGTTGACCACGGCGTCGGCTCCCTTGAACCCAAGTGTCGTCACCGCTGCCGTGTGCGGGATGACGGCCACCCGGAACGTGTCGTCGGTGAGGTCGAACGCAGTCAAGCTGATGCCGTCCACGGTGACCGACCCCTTCTCGACCACGAGACGCATGTGGTCGGCCGGGATCCGCACGCACAGGTCCGGGGCTGCGCTGACGACTCGGCCGACACAATCGACATGACCGAGAACGATGTGTCCGCCGAGGCGGTCCCCGAGCGCCATCGGCCGTTCGAGATTCACCCGGTCGCCGGGCTGGAGCGAGCCGATGTTGGTACGTGCCAGCGTCTCGGTGCTGACGTCTGTCGACCACCAGGACCCGTTGTCGTCCACGCCTTGCTCGACCAGTGTGAGGCAGCAGCCGTTGACGGCGATCGACGCGCCGGTGCCCGAGCCTTCGAGCACCGTCGAGGCGGCAACCCGAAGTCGTACGCCGGGGCCCCACTCGGAGACCACCTCGTGTGTCTCGAGCACGGTGCCCAATTCTTCGACGATCCCGGTGAACATGGTGCCGGACTCTACTGCTGCTCGCACGCGAGCTCGCCAGCGATGTCGGGCCGTGTGGTAGGCAGCGGTCTGGCCGGTAGCATCGCTGCGTCCATCGGGGACCGTTCGGCCTCCGGTGTGATGCCGTCACCCGACCGGGTGGGGCGACCTCCGACATCCACGGAAGGCAGATCATGGTCGACAAGAACGCAACCATCGGCGAGCACAAGCTCCACGAGAGCGACACCGGTTCACCCGAGGTGCAGATCGCGCTGCTCACGGCGCGGATCAACGAACTCACCGAGCACCTCAAGCAGCACAAGAAGGACCACCACAGCCGTCGCGGACTGCTGATGATGGTCGGTCGTCGCCGCCGCATGCTCGACTACGTGAAGAACATCGACGTCGAGCGCTACCGCGCCATCGTGGCGAAGAACGGCCTGCGCCGCTGACGTGTGCGCGCCCGGGCGAGTCGCCCATGGCGTGGGGTCCGCCCGTTGACCCGCAACTACTGCTAGCCTTCGGACGACACATCAACCGAGCGGATTCTTTGGATCGGTTGTCAGTCGCCTCAGCCGAGGCTCCCTACGCGGGTCGAGCAGTCGATCGTGTCCGTACAGGTGGTAGCTCCGGCCGTGCCGACTGGGAACCGACCTCCGCTCCAACCGTCGAGGCGCGGGATACAACGCGCCCGACCGAAAGGAGCTCGACATGGCTGACGCCATTCGAGTGTCGGCGCCCATTTCCGGGACCGACAAGACCCTGACGTTCGAGACCGGCAAGCTGGCTCAGCAGAGCCAGGGCGCCGTGGTCGCCTCGCTCGGCCGCACCACGGTGCTGGCCACTGCGAATGCCGCCAAGGACGTCCGGCCCGGCACGGATTTCTTCCCGCTGACCATCGACGTCGAAGAGCGGGCCTACGCAGCGGGCAAGATCCCCGGCTCGTTCTTCCGCCGCGAGGGTCGCCCGACCGAGGACGCGATCCTCACGTGCCGTCTCACCGACCGTCCGCTGCGGCCGGCGTTCCCCGAGGGCTTCCGCAACGAGGTCCAGGTCGTGCTCACCATTCTCGGTGCCGACATGGAGAACCCCCACGACGTGCTGAGCATCAACGCCGCTTCGGCGTCGCTGATGATCTCGGGGATCCCCTTCGACGGCCCGATCGGTGCCGTTCGTGTCGCCTACAGCCAGTCCGGCGAGTGGATCCCTCATCCGACCTACGAACAGGGTGCTGACAGCACCTTCGAACTGGTCGTGGCGGGTCGTCAACTGGACAACGGCGACGTCGCCATCATGATGGTCGAGGCCGGCGGCACCTCGAAGAGCTTCGACTACTACGCAGCGGGTGCGCCCAAGGTCGACGAGGCGGCGCTGGCGCGCGGCCTCGAGGCGAGCAAGACCTGGATCAAGGAGTCGATCGCGCTCCAGCGTCAGCTGCTGGCCTCGGTGATCGCGGTCAACGGTCCCATCGTGCCGATGGAGTACACCGTGTCGGTCGACTACTCGCCCGAGGTGTTCGATGCCGTTGCGGCGATCGCGACGAGCGCGGTGTCGCACGCCGTCACGATCAGCGGCAAGGCCGAGCGCAATGCAGCCACCGACGCTGCAGCAGCCGAGGCGATCGCCTCGCTGTGTGGGGAGGGTGGATCATTCGTCGGCCGTGAGCGTGAGGTGAAAGAAGCGATCCGGAGCCTGACGAAGAAGCTGGTCCGCAAGCGGATCGTCGACGAGGGCCTCCGCATCGACGGCCGCGGCCCGCGCGACCTGCGTCCGCTCAGCTCCGAGGTCGGGGTGCTCCCGACCGCACACGGGACGGGCTTGTTCCAGCGTGGCGAGACCCAGGTGATGAACGTCGTCACGATGGCGATGCCGCGCATGAACCAGTTGCTCGACACGCTCGGGCCCGAGACCCACAAGTACTTCCTCTTCCACTACAACATGGCGCCGTGGGCCAACGGCGAGACCGGCCGGGTCGGTTCGCCGAAGCGCCGCGAGATCGGTCACGGCGCTCTCGCCGCCCGAGCGTTGCTGCCCGTGCTGCCGAGCCAGGACAACTTCGCGTACACCCTGCGCCTCGTCGCCGAGGTGCTGGCATCGAATGGTTCGACGTCGATGGCGTCGGTCTGTTCGGGAAGCCTGGCCCTCATGGACGCCGGCGTGCCCGTTCGCGCAGCGGTCGCCGGCATCGCCATGGGTCTGGTGTATGCCGAAGGCAAGTACACGACACTCACCGACATCCTCGGGGCCGAGGACGCCTTCGGCGACATGGACTTCAAGGTCGCCGGTACCGATGACGCCATAACGGCACTGCAGCTCGACACCAAGATCGACGGTATCCCCGCCGATGTGTTGGCCGCTGCGCTCGACCAGGCCAAA
>JBDKIV010000162.1:0-9518 GCA_039796935.1 Actinomycetota bacterium
GGCCAAGACCCTTGATCACCCAGAGCACATCCACCACGACGCCGAGCCTACCGACGCGGGCCAGCCGCAGACCCGGCCCCACACCTGGCCCCAGAACTGGCCGCTGTTCTCGCCGAGGTCGACTGCCATACTGACCACGTGTGCGGAATTGCGGGCATCGTCGGCTTCACGGCACCGAACCAACAGCCGCGACACCTGGCCGACCGGATGGCACACACGCTCGCCCACCGCGGCCCCGACGAGCACGGCGTCACACAACTCGACGACGCCGACGTCGCCTTCGGCCATCGCCGGCTGAGCATCCTCGACCTCTCGCCCTCGGGGTCGCAGCCGATGCAGAGCCGGTCGGGCCGCTGGGTGATCGTCCTCAACGGCGAGATCTACAACCACCGCACCATCCGCGACGAGCTGGCCGGGCAGGGCCACCAGTTCCGGGGCAGCAGCGACACCGAAGTGGCCATCGAAGCCATCGAAGCCTGGGGAATCGAGCGGGCGCTCGCCCGGTTCGAAGGCATGTTCGCGTTCGCCGCGTTCGACACCGCTCGTCGAACGCTCAGCCTCGTACGCGACCGGCTCGGCGAGAAGCCGCTCTATTGGTGGAGCGACGGGAGCCGACTCGCCTTCGCCAGCGAACTACGGGCCCTGCGCACCCTGCCCGACGTGCCGCTCGACATCGACCCCGCATCGGTCAGCGCCCTGCTGCGCTGGTCGTTCATCCCGCACCCGCACACCATCTACCGCGACGTCCGGCAGCTCCAACCGGGCGGGTTGGTCACCGTCACCGTCTCCCAGTCGGGCACACAGCTGTCGACCACCGAGCACACCTGGTGGTCACTCGACGACACCGTCGCCTCGGCACGCTCGCGCCGCACCGATCGCTCGCTCGACCAAGCCGCCGACGAGCTCCACCAGCTCCTCGCCGCAGCCGTCGCCGACCGGCTCGAGAGCGACGTACCCATCGGGGCGTTCCTGTCGGGCGGCATCGACTCGTCACTCGTCGCCACCTACGCACAACGCGCCCTCGGTTCGACACCGCTGTCCACCTTCACCGTGTCGATGCCGGCCGCCGGCCTCGACGAATCGGCCCACGCAGCCGCCGTGGCCCGTCACATCGGGTCGAACCACCACACCCTCGACCTCGGCCTGAACGACGTGTTCGACATCGTCCCCCGGCTGGCCACCATCTACGACGAGCCCTTCGCCGACCCGTCGATGCTGCCCAGCGTCCTGCTCTGCCAGGCGGCGCGCAAGCACGTCACCGTCTGCCTCGGCGGCGACGGCGGCGACGAGGTGTTCGCCGGCTACAACCGGCACATCCTCGGCACGACGATCGACCGGTTCGGGCGACGGCTGCCCACCTGGCTCACACGCACCATGGCCACCGGTGCCCTTGCACTACCACCTGGTGCATATGACCGAGTCGCACGCCTGGTGCCCGGCCAGCGCATACCGCTGCTGGGCGACAAGATCCACAAAGCAGCCGACCTGCTTCGCCACGACGACGATGTGTGGGACACCCTCGCCGGCATCTGGCCCGCCACGGCCCTGCACCCGGCACCCCACCACCCACGCCGACCAGCACCCCTCGACGGCGACACGGGCATCGAACGCATCGTCCTCGCAGACACCGCATCGGTCCTGCCCGACCAGATGCTCGTCAAGGTCGACCGGGCCAGCATGGCCGCCTCGCTCGAGGTGAGATCCCCCTTCCTCGACAGCAACCTGCTCGAGTGGGCTTGGACCCTGCCCATGTCGCTCAAGGCAGACCGAGGCACCGGCAAACTGCCCGTGCGCCACCTGGCCGCACGACTGCTGCCCGCCCAGATCGCCCAGCGTCCCAAGCTCGGCTTCGACCCACCGCTGGCCACCTGGCTGCGCAACCAGCTACGGCCCTGGGCCGACGACCTGCTGGCACGGCCCGCCTGCGTCGACAACGGATGGCTCGACCGTGCCGAACTGCGCAGCGCCTGGGCCGACCACCAGGCCGGCCGACGCAACCGCGAGTACCAACTGTGGGCAGTCCTGATGCTCGAGAGTTGGCTGGCCGAACACCACCCGAACGGCACGGCCCGACCCCAGTAGCCTCGGTGCTCGTGCAGCAGGCCGAGGCGAACCCACCGCTGGTGACGGTGGTGATCCCCACCCACGACCGAGCCGACCTGCTCGCCATCGCCCTCGCCAGCGTCGTCGCCCAGCACCACCGCCCGATCGAAGTGATCGTCGTCGACGACGGCTCACCCAGCCCGGTGGTGATCGACCACACCGACCAGCACCCCCAGATCGACCTACGAGTCGTCCGTCACGACCAGCCGAAGGGCCCCGCAGCGGCACGCAACACCGGGCTGGCCCACGCCACCGGCACCTACCTGGCGTTCCTCGACGACGACGACGAATGGGACCCCGCATTCCTCGCCGTGGCCGTCCGATCCCTCGCCAACGGCGAAGGCCGCATCGCAGCAGCCGAAACCACCCGACACCTCCGCCGCTACCAGGGCGACATGCGCACCACCCTCCACCACGGCCACGTGCCGTCACCCGGCCAAGTGGTGCTCCACCGAGCAGACGTGGTCGAATTCGACCCGACCCTGCGCGTCAGCGAAGACGTCGAATGGTGGGCCCGCATGCGCGACAAGGCCGTGTTCGCCTGGGACCCCGAGGTTCGTTACATCATCCGAGAACACCAAGGCGTCCGCCGGGCATCCAACGACGACATCCGAGTACGGTGCCGCCGCGAGGTCTACCGCCGGCACCGGGCATCGTTCGACCGCCCGAGCCGCGTGTGGCACCTCAACCGGATCGCCGCCGCCCAACTGGCCGCCCACCATCGACTCGGCGCCCTGAACAGCGCCATTCGCTCATTCGCCACACGACCCAACCTGCTGGCCGTGAAACTCTCGGCACGAGCGCTCAGCGTCGGAGTCGGGCCCTAACACGCCTCGACGCCTCGACCACCCCTTCGGCCCACCGGCGACGCCTGACCACCCCGTAGAGCGCCCAGCCAGCCGCGACAGCCGCACGCCCCCGGCTTCGTCGCGACACCCCACGCACCATCGCCGGGATCTCGACGAAGCGAACCTTCCGAACGATCAACGCCCACCGCTCGGCCACCTCGCGCGCCGTCTCGGCATCGGCCGCCGACCACACCACGCACTGATCGACCAACGTCGCCCATCCGCCCGGCTCGGGCGGGGCGCGAAGCACCAGCGACTGCAACGCGCCACGAGCCTCCACGTCATCGCCGACACGGCCGGCACGCTGCGCCTCGCGCACCGCCACCTCCACCGTCGCACGACGCTGACGAGCCGCGTAGTCGACCCGAGACGGCGACGGCAGGCGGTACTCGAGCAACGTCTCGGGCAGATTCATGAACCGCACCGACGGGTTGCGGGCCAACCGGGTCCACAACTCGTAGTCCTCCACCGGCACCCAGGCCGGGTCGTACTCGAACGCGTCCGCCAGCACCGACCGCCGAACCATGACCGTCGGATGGAACATCGCACTGCCGAACTGCAGACGGGCCCGGATGGCGGCATCCGTCAGCGGCTGACGAAACACGAGCCCGGGCCTGCCCAGGGCCTGCACCCACGAACCGGACACCCCGATCGACGGATCGGCATCCATCGCCACCACCTGACGCTCGAGCCGGTCGCCACGGGCGATGTCGTCACCGTCCATGCGCGCCAGCAGATCACCGGTCGCCAACGACATCCCGTGATTCAGGGCCACCGCAATCCCGGCATTCGCAGGCAGTGCCACGACCCGCAGCCGTGGATCGTCGAACCGGGCCAACACGCTCGCCGTCCCGTCGGTCGAGCCGTCGTCGACCACGATCAACTCGAGATCACCGAACGACTGCTGCAGCACGCTGCCGACAGCATCAGCCACCACCGACGCTGCGTTGAACACCGGCATCACCACCGACACCCGCGGCACGCGCGACCTACCCGAACGATGGGGCCCCAGCGCGACCGCGCGCCGACCACATCCACCCAGCCCTCACGAATAGGCACGTTACCCAGGTGACGGTGGGTATGGTCGACGACATCAGACGGACACTGTCACACACGATCCACTCGCATGCGCGCCGCGCGCGACGTCGGCTGGCCCGCTCGAGCCAACCAGGCGACGACCGTCTCTCGATGCGCCAACTCCGGCACCTGCTCGGGCCGAGCTGCCGCACCATGCTCGAAATCGGCGCCAACAACGGGGTCGACTCACTCCGCCTCTACGACACCATCCCCGAAGCCACCCTCCACTGCTTCGAACCCGACCCACGAGCCTTCGCCACCCTCCGCCGCAACACGCGGCGAAGCCCCATCGCGATCCACCAACTCGCCATCGGCAACCACGACGGCACCACCACCTTCCACCAATCGGGCGGCCAGCCACCCGATGCCGCCACCGACCGGTCATGGGACAAGTCGGGCTCGATCAGAGCCCCCAAGCTTCACCTCGAACAGCACCCGTGGTGCACCTTCGACACCACCATCACCGTGCCCATCGCCCGGCTCGACACCTGGGCGCACGACCACGACATCACCACGGTCGACTTCATCTGGGCCGATGTGCAAGGCGCCGAGATCGACCTGATCGAGGGTGGCACCACCACCCTTGCGCACACCCGCTACTTCTACACCGAGTACAGCGAACGCGAACTGTACGAAGGCCAGGTGGGCCTGAGCGAACTACTCGCCTTGCTCCCCGGCTGGGACGTCCACACCGTGTACCCCGACGACGTCCTGCTCGTCAACCGAGCGTTCACGACGGGTCACTGACCACCGGGTTGCCACGCCCGCGGACAGCGAAGGAGTGCTCACCCAGCTCGAATCGGTCGGCGAACCCGGCAGTGGCCGCCTCGAACGCCGCCCGGCAACCGGGACGGAAGCGATCGTGCAACTCGACCATCACCGCATCGGCACGGTCGACCCACGCCGCGGCACGCTCGAACACCTCGAGCTCGGCACCCTCGATGTCGATCTTCACCAAGCCGACCGATCGAACACCGAACTCGTCGAGCACATCACCGATCGACACGACACGCACCGACTCGCGCACGGTGACGGCTTGGCCAGGAACGGCCTCGTCGCCGACCCAGGTCCGGTACCCCCACGCCCCGCGCCCCGGGTCGACCAGCGACGTCGTGCCGCTCGTTGCGCCCACAGCAGCGTGGACGACGGTGACGTTGGTGAAGTCGGCGACGTTCTTGCGGAGCAACCGCACGTTCTCTGCATCCGGCTCGATCGCGATCACCTGCGATCGCGGAAAGCGACTGGCGAACCAGACCGCCGAGTACCCGACGTTCGCCCCGGCATCGATGATCGTCGTGCCGTCGACGACCGCCAGCGGACAGTACCGATCGTTCGCCCAGATCGACAACAGGGTCTGCAGATCGGTCTGACCAGCGCCCACCCGGGCATACATCGACGGGCCGGCGAGCAGGCTGACGCGCACCACGCGCGGCCGGCGTCGACGCTCGGCGACCATCAACGACAGCGTCGACCTGCCACTGAACCAACGGCTGAACAACTCGGCCCGGCGAGCGAAGTGCCACACGATCAACGCCACTCGCCTGAACGAGAACCGCCCCACCGGATGCCCGCCGGAGGGAGCGGGATCGCCGGATCGCACGTTCTGTTCGCCCAGCACGAGCCGAGATTAGTCCAGCTACTCGAGGCCGGCATGGGCGCCGCGCTCGCGCCGGTACCGCTCGATCCACTCCTCGGTCACCTCGTCGGATTGCCGCTCGAGTGCCCTGGGCACCACCGGGGCACCAGCACACCCCAGGTGAGCCAGCACGTCCGCCACGGTCCGCTCGTAGTCGGCATCGAGCTGTTCGTAGGTCACCCTCAGTGGCTGCACACCGATCTGCTGGAAGTAGCGGTCCCACAACCGCTCGTGGTCGGCGAACGACTGCATCAGCCCGGCGATCCGGTCCGGTGCGTACTGCGCCGTGGCACGGCGCTCTTCTGTCGCCGTCCACTGCCGCGTCTGCTCGGCCATGCAGAACGACACCGCTTGCCGAAGGTGATCGGCCCGCCGGATCGACACCCACGACACCGGCGCACCCCACACCTCGGCACCGAAGCCACGGTGCAACAGCAGCTGGTACTGCGACCACATGAACTTCACTCCGAACACACCGTCGGCCGACGCGTGCTCGACCCCGATGTCACGGACGAGTCGCGCTGCCGCACCCTTCGACAACCGCGCCAACGTCACCCGGCGCCACTCGGCATCGCCGGTCAGCAGCCGCCTGACCTGCCCCACCCTGCCCCGCATCGACACGTCACGGAACGGCACCGAACGCAGGCGATCGCGATAGAAATCGGGATTGAAGTACTCCGTCGGAGCACCGGCACGGCCCGAGCCGGACAACGCCCGGCACAACAACGTGCTCCCCGATCGCGCCGTCGAAGCGACCACGATCACCCGCTGCACTCGACCCGTCGTCTCGGGGCCCATCGCGAACTCCTTCGTCGTCGACGCGAACACCCACGTCGGCCTGCTCCGACCTTCGCCGACCCGAGCGTACCCCGGAAACGCACGCTGCTTACCGACTGGCTGCTCGCCAGCGACGACCTCGCAACCGACGCCACCCACGTCGCGCCGTCCAGGTGAACCGCCAGATCGCACGACGCCAGCGTGACCCTGCCGACTCCTGGCACAACGCCAACTGCACCAGCATCGCCGGGCGTCGCCGCAGCGGCGCGAACGACCACCACGTCCGGGTGAACTGCCAGGACCCCTCGGCACGCCTGGTCGTGCTGATCCGGGGCCCATGGTGCGACTTGTCGATCACCGTCAGCGGTTCGGGCCACACCTCGAACGACAGGCCGGCCACGGCCAGACGCACTTGCAGATCGCGATCCTGGAACGCCACCAGCCGCTCGTCCCAACCGCCCACAGCCCGCACGGCATCGGTCGGGAACAGGCCGTTCTGGCCGGCGAACCCGCCGTTGTCCGTCAGCAACCCCACCGCATCGCGCACACACGGCAACCACTCCGTCTCGCGATCGTCCACCACGAGGACCGCCGCGGTGAACACAGCCGTCGGCGCCGACCTGCCCTGCACCACCTCGAGCGTTCGCTCGACGAACGTGGGCCGCCAGTGATCGTCGTCGTCGAGGAACGCAGTGAACCGGGTGGTCACCTGAGCGAGACCCAGGTTGCGCGCCTGCGCCGCACCACCGGACGATGCCAGCAACTGCACGGGCACCCGGCCATCGGCGCCAGCCTCGACGACCACTGCCCGGGTGGCGGCGGTGACACCGCCATCTTCCACCACGATCACCGCAGCGGGCCGCACCGTCTGGGCGCGCACCGACGCCAGCGCTCGCCGCAACAGGTCGGGACGATCGCGGGTCGGCACCACCACGGAGACGTCGTCGCCGGTCGGTTGGCTGCCGGGGGCGGCGCAAGCGGCATCAACCACGCCGCAGCCCTCGACGAACCACCCGTGCACCCTTCCGGCCGACGGCCCCCACACGCCGCCGAGCCGCCGCCACGGCCACTCGTCGCCGCTGCCGGCGAACGACCCGGTGCAGCACACCCCACTCGGGAACCGGACGCACGGCCCACGCCGCAGCATGCCCGGCGCCAGCACCGAACACCAGGGTGTGCACGAGATGCCTGCCCGCCCCAAGGTGATGCTCGACACACGGCGTCAGCGGCGACTCCGACAACAGGTTCGTCCCAGGCGCCCCGGCGTGCACCGCCGGCGCGCCCGCGGCCGCGCCAGCGCACACCACAGCACTGCGCTGCCGAGCCGTGACGACATCGACAGCAGGCTCGCCGCCGTCGACGCCGTCGACCAACGTGACCACGGCACCGTCCGCGTCGACACTGAACCCCCAGTCGCGCAGCACCACCGGCCGTGCAGTCTCCACCAGGTGCACCCGCCAATGCCACGGCGCCACACCCTGCACCACCGTGTGCACGCGCACGCCGCGCCACGGACTCCACGTACTCACCAGGCGTTCGCCCACCACTCGACAATCGATCGGGTCCGACCGCACGGCAGTGCGGCCATCGGCATCGGTGATCGTCAACGTCGAGTCGGCCGACAGCGCCACACCCTCGGCCGAGTCGGCCGTGTAACCGAACAGCGACGAGTACGCCAGACGGCAGTACTTGGCAACACCACCCGACGGATGACCGTTCCACTGGCGGGCGCTCAACGCCAGCACCTGCTCGGCATCGGTCGACAGCACCATGCCGGGCACGGGCTGCACCGTCACCCGCGACGACACAGACGGCGGCGCCTCGCCAGCGGTCCAGAACCGATGCTCGGCAGGCATCAACAGCGACACGAACGCGATGCACGTCCAGTACGGAGACCCGGACGTGATGTAGCGCTCGACCATCCCGGGCAGCGGCCGATGCCAACCAGGAGCCAACAGGGGCTCGGGCCGATCGAGCACCGGCTGCCAATACCGCAGCGAGCGCATGTAGAGGCCCTTCACCTCGTCCATCGGCAACGCATCGACCCCCGCCGCCGCCAACATCGGCCAGAACGCCGCCGGGGCGGCTCGGTAGGTGAGCGACCGGCCGTAGGGCAGCGGGGCCCCGTCGGGCGCGAACCAGTGACGCAGATGCGGGGCGAACTTCGCTGCACGTTCGCGGAACTCGTCGGCACGCCGCGCATCCCCCACCCCCGACCAGGCGTACAGCAACCCGAACGTGTGGAACACGTGCGCCCCGTACCAGTCGACCTGAGGCCGACGAGGACGGCCCGGCACGTCCGAGTACCAGCCGTCGCCCAGATAGCACGCATCGATGCGGGCGAGGGCGTGACGTTCGGCCTCGGCGTCGACAGCGAAGCCCACCCTGCGCAGCCCCAACTGCACCATCACCCGGAAGAACCACCAGTTGTTGTCGCGATGTTCGGTCGTCTCGGACCGGCGCAACCACGCCACCAGACGATCTCGCTGGTTGCGGTCGAACGGCTCCCACAGTTCGTGCGGGGCGAGCAGCAACCCGGCCCCGAGCGTCGACATCTCGACCAAACGCTGATCGAACCGCTGCGGTGCACCCCAGTAGTCGGGATGTGCCGGGTCGGTACCGGCCGCGATCGCCTCGCGCACCCGGTCCCAGTGGTCGAAACGCCCACCCCCAGCCGCCAGCGACGCAGGGCCCCACAGCGGCCGCAGCACCGCCTCGATCTCGGCCGTCAGCGGCCACGCCTCGCCACCGCGCACCATCGGGCCACCCGCGTCGCCGAGCCAGACCCGGGCACCGGTGGGCGCCATCCGAGCCCGAACCGACTCGACGACGGTGCGCATCAACTCGGCGACGTCGTCACGGGAGACCAGCGAGCTGCCCACCGGAGACACTCGATCTGCACCGGCCACCATCGGGGCGGCACCGTACCACCGCCCGTAACGTAACCCCGGTGTGCCAGCCATAGGCTGACGGCCGTATGGCGGAGTCGATGCCCATTCCTCGCGTGTTCCATCGCATCTGGCTGGGTGGGGCACCCCGACCCGCCGCCTTCGACGAATTCTGGCAACGGTGGGCCG
>JBDKIV010000163.1:0-13321 GCA_039796935.1 Actinomycetota bacterium
GGTCCATGGGGGACCTGCTCGACCTGTCAGCACGCATCATCGATTCCGGTCACGCCGACCAGCCCGTCAATCGGGTGACCAACGAACTGAGCGAACTGGGTGACGGCATCGCGATGGTCGAGAGCTTCAGCCACTCGATTGCGCTGCGTTCCGGCGAAGGCCTCGTGGTGTTCGATGCGTCGGGGGTGCACACCGGCGAGGCGGTCCGGGCCGCGCTGCGCGGCTGGAGCGACGAGCGTGTGAGCCACCTCGTGTACACCCACGGGCACGCCGACCACATCGGTGGCAGCACCTTCTTCGCCGACGACCGTCCGAGCGTGGTCGGACACCGCAACGTCGCCGTCCGCCTCGACCGATACGAGCTCACGAACAACTGGAACCTCATCATCAACAACCGCCAGTTCGGCGGAGTGTCGGGGGATCTCAACCTCACGGTCGGCGACGGCGACGGCCGGACGATTCGGACGAACCCGGCGGCGCGCAGGTTCCTGCCCGCATCGGTGCTGCGCCCCGACCACACCGTCGACGATCACGACGAGTTGACCGTCGGGGACGAGCGGATCGAACTGCACCATGCGCGAGGCGAGACCGACGACCACCTGTGGGCGTGGCTCCCCGACCGGCGCTGGATGATGACCGGCGACTTCGTGATCTGGAACTTCCCCAACGCCGGCAATCCCCAGAAGGTCCAGCGTTTCCCGATCGAGTGGGCGGCAGCGCTGCGGGCGATGCGAGCGAAGGAGCCCGAGTTGCTGCTGCCTGCGCACGGCCTGCCCATCGCCGGGCGAGAGCGCATCGGCCGCGTGCTCGACGACATCGCCACCGCCCTCGAGCAGCTGGTGGCCGACGTGATCGCCATGATGAACGGGGGCGCCACCCTCGACGAGATCATCCACACGGTGTCGGTCCCGGCCGACACGCTCGCCAAGCCGTATCTTCGCCCGCTCTACGACGAGCCCGAGTTCGTCGTGCGGGGCATCTGGCGACAGTTCGGCGGATGGTGGGACGGCGCAGCCTCCCGCTTGAAGCCGTCCCGCGACGCCGACCTGGCGACCGCGGTCGCCGACCTCGCAGGTGGTGCCGACGTGCTGTTGCGCCGCGCCGAGCGTGCCGCCGTGGACGGCGACCTGCGGTTGGCCTGTCACCTCGCCGACATGGCCGGGTGGGCGGCGCCCGACGATCCGTCCATCCATGCCGGACGGGCAACGATCTACCTCACCCGCCGCAAGGCCGAGCCGAGCTTGATGGCGAAGGGGATCTTCGCCGCTGCGGCACGAGAGTCTCAGCAGGTCGTCGACGCAGCGACCACACCCGACGCCAGCTGATGGTGGCGTGACGGCCTGTGGTGGGCGTGACGGGACTCGAACCCGGGACCTCCACCGTGTCATGGTGGCGCTCTAACCAACTGAGCTACACGCCCGTGCAGCAGGGCAAGACACTACCAGTCAACGCAGCCGCAACGACACCTCGTTCGCGAGCAACCGTCCTCGACGTGTCAGCCCGACGCGGCCATCGGCCACGGCGACGAGGCCACCCTCGGACAACTCCGCCAGGTCATCGGGGTCGAATGCGCCGGCCTCGACCCCTTCGCGCGTCCGCAACGCCAACTGCAGACCCTCGACGCGACGGGTCTCGGGGTCGAGATCCTCGCCCGCTGCCTCGGTGCTCGCCCCGTCACGCACCGCGGCGATGTAGCGCTCGGGAGTGCGCAGGTTCCACCAGCGGCGACCGGCACGGTGCGAGTGTGCAGCCGACCCGAACCCGAGGTAGTCGCCCTGCTGCCAGTACAGCCGGTTGTGACGCGACTCGTGGCCCGGCACGGCCCAATTGCTCACCTCGTAATTGAGCAGGCCGGCCGCGCGGAAGAGGTCGTCGGCGAGTTCGTACTTGTCGGCGAGATCATCGTCGTCGGGATGCCGCTCGGGATGCTCGGCGAGCGGGGTGCCCGCCTCGACCGTCAGCGCGTAGGCAGAGATGTGGAACGGCCCGAGCCCGAGCGCCGCGCGGACCGTGTGCTCCCAGTCGGACAGTTGCTCACCCGCCGCCCCGTAGATCAGGTCGAGGTTCCAGGTGGGCAGCCCACTGCGGCGGACGGCTTCGACGGCCCGCTCGACGTTGTCCGGAACATGCCAACGCCCCAGCGAACCGAGCACGTGGGTCGCCATCGACTGCACGCCGATGCTCACCCGCGTGACGCCGCCGCTCAGATAGGCGGCGAGCAACTCGTCGGACACGTCATCGGGGTTGCACTCGACCGTCACCTCGGCACCATCGGCTCGCGGGACGGACTCGATCACCCGAGCGAGACCCTCGGGATCGACCAGCGTCGGGGTGCCACCACCCACGAACACCGTCGTCGCCGGTCGATGCACCGATCGCTCGATGTCGACGCGCAACGCCTCGAGGTACTCGGACTGCAGATGGTGACGGTCCGTCCAGGTGGCGAACGCGCAGTAGTCGCAGCGCCGCGCACAGAACGGGATGTGCACGTAGACACCGAAGGGTTCGCTCACCGAGACCACGCTACGGCTCGACCACGGTCAGTCGCGAGGCATGATGTCGAGGGCCTGGAGGCGCTCGGCGACCTGCTCGACCGGCGAATCGACGATGGCAGCGACGGCTCGAGCGTCGTCGGCACGAAGCCGCACCAGGCGCGAGGCGACCTCGGATCGTTCGATCTGGATCGAGCGGACGAAACGGGCCAGCGTCTCGAACGGTTCCCCCACACGCCGGGCCAGGTGCGACGTGTCGATCACCAATGCCGGTGATGGCCGCCGGTCGGCCGCCGCCGGTCTGCCGGCAGGGAGGAACTGCTCGACCGGCACCTGATAGAGCCGTGCGAGCCGCTCGAGGCGGGGCACCGAGATGGCCCGCTCGCCGCGCTCGTAGGCACCGAGGACCGACGCCTTGAACTCGTCGCCCGACACACGCTCGGCATCGTGCAGCGAGTACCCGCGCTGCCTGCGGATCGCCCGCATGCGGTCTCCCACCTGTGCGCTGTAGGCGGCGGATGCTTCGTCGAGTGGATCGTTCGTGGATCCGTCGACCGGTTCATCTGCGGGCATCGACTCGCTCTCCTCGGTCCGTTCAGGTGTGTGCGGCGACGAGAGCGGCCCCGGCAGCGATGGCCGCCGTCTCGACGCGCAAGATGGTGTCGGTCAACCGGACGCGGCGCTCGACCTGGGCGAGTTCGCCGGGCGCGAATCCACCCTCGGGCCCGACCGCGACCGCCGAAACGCTCGGCCCGATGCGGTCATCGGCATCGGGTTCGGCGAGCGCGACCGCAGCCATCTGCGCGACCGCGGCGAAGTCGGCGACGACGACCTCGGGCAGGTGCACACGGCGCGACTGCATCGCTGCTTCGCGTGCGATCCGACGGAGTCGGTCGAGTTGGCGGGCCTGACGTTCGCGGTCCCATCGCACCACCGAGCGGGTGGCTTCGAACAGCACGATCCGGTCGAGGCCGAGTTCGGTCAACTTCTGCACCACCAGCTCGTTCCGGTCACCCTTCGCGATCGCGCACGCGACGGCCAGCCCACGGCGCGGCGGGCCGACGATGATCTCGCCGATGGGCTGCAGGCCGCCGTCGCGGGTCCAGCGGGTGGCCACCCACGAGCCGTTCCCATCGGTCGCCGTGACCACGTCGTCGACCTGCAGTCGGAGGACACGAGCCAGGTGATGCGCATCGGTCTCGTCGAGCGAGGGCGCGTCGAGCGACTCGACGACGACGTGCGCCGACGAACCACGCAACACGTGGTTCACGAGAACGCGGACTTGATCCGCGAGAAGAAACCCTGCTCGGTCATCACGGGTTCGCCCCGGCCCTCGGCGAAGCGCCGGAGCAGATCGGATTCGGTCTCGCTGAGCTTGGTGGGCACCTCGACCACCACTCGAACACGGAGGTCACCTCGACCGCGCCCCTGCAGGTGCGTCACGCCCCGCTGACGAAGCACGAACTCACGACCGGGCTGCGTGCCGGGCGGCACGACGAGTTCTTCGTCCCCATCGAGCGTGGCCAGCGTGAAACGCGCACCGAGGGATGCCTGGGCGATCGACACCGGCAGGTCGCAACACAGGTCGTCACCCTCTCGGGTGAACCGCTCGTCGGCCGCGACCCGAATGTGCACGTAGAGGTCGCCCGCAGAACCACCACGTGGACCGACCGCGCCGCGCCCGCTGAGTCGGAGCGTCGAGCCGGTGTCGACGCCTGCGGGCACGTCGACCTGATAGGTCTTGTCCGTGACCACCCGGCCGTCGCCATTGCACGACCGGCACGGGCTGGCGATCACCTGGCCGGCCCCGCCGCAGCGAGGACAGGCCGATGTGGTCACCATCTGCCCCAGCAGGCTCTGACGCACACGCTGGACCTGACCGCGGCCGTTGCACTCGGAACAGGTGACGGCCTTGGTCCCCTCGGCCGCTCCCGAGCCGCTGCAGTCGTCGCAGCGAATCGCCGTACGCACGGCGACGGGCATCTGCCCACCGAACACGGCCTGCTCGAGCGAGATGTCGACCACGACCTCGAGGTCCTGGCCACGAGGCGGGCCCGCCGGACCGCGTGAGCCGAACGGACTGCCGCCGCCGCCGGCACCACCGAAGAAGGCGTCGAACAGATCACCGAGGCCCCCACCGCCGAACATGTCACCCATGTTCGGACCACCCGCCCCGCCGACACCGGCCTCGCCGAATCGGTCGTATCGGGCCCGGGTCTCCGGGTCGCTCAACACCTCGTACGCCTGCGCGACCTGCTTGAAGCGCTCCTCGGCCTCGGCATCACCCGGGTTCGCGTCGGGATGCAGCTCGCGAGCACGCTTGCGGTAGGCCTTCTTGATCTCGTCCGGGCTGGCGCCGCGCGCCACCCCGAGCAACTCGTAGTAGTCAGCCATGGTCAGCTCCCTGTCTCGCCCAAATGCCGGCCCAGACGATCGCTGACGACTTCGACCGTGGCCAGTGCCTGCGGGTAGTTCATCCGGGTCGGCCCGAGCACGCCGACCGAACCGACGTGTTGGCCCTCGACGACCACGGGAGCCACCACGACCGAGCACGCCGCGAGAGGCTCGACACCGTGCTCGGTACCGATGGCCACCGTGAGTCCACGACTGAGGACGTCACGCATGAGTGACACCACCACGTACTGCTGCTCGAGGGTGTGTAACACGGACCGCACGGTCTCGACGGCATCGAACGCCTGTGCCACGACTGCGGTGCCACCCACGTACACGGGCTCGCGATGGGCGTCGACGACCAGCGCGGCGAGCGCACCGGCGCACAGTTCGTCGACCACTGCGTCGCCGCTCGGAGCGATGGATGCAAGTTCGAGCGCCCGACCGGCGAGCGCTTTCTGCAGATGCGCCGACGCGGCCCCGATACGGACGTCGGAGATGTCGTCGGGCAGGTCGACGGTCTGGTTCTCGACGGCACCGTTCGACAGCACTGCCACCACCACCGCCACTCGCTCGGACAGCGGCACGAGCTGCACCGAGCGCACCGTCGCCCGATCGACCGGGGGTCCGACGACCAGCGCAGCATGGTGTGTGAGCTGGGCGAGCAGGTTCGAGGTCTGGTGCAGCATCTCTTCGAGCCGTCCGTGCGTCGTCTCGAAGAACTCGCCGACGCGCTGCGTGGCGGTGTCGTCGAGGTGGCTCGGCTCGGTGATGTGGTCGACGAAGAACCGGTAACCCTTGTCGGTGGGCACTCGTCCGGCCGACGTGTGTGGCTGGACCAGGTAGCCCTCCTGCTCGAGCACTGCCATCTCGTTGCGGACCGTGGCAGAGCTGACGCTGACCCCGGGCGCCGATGCGATCAGCGTCGACCCCACGGGCTGTGCCGTCGAGATGTACTCGCGCACGATCGCCCGGAGAATGGCTTTCTTGCGTTCGTCCAACATGGTGTCGCCCTCGTGAGCTGGTGGCTCCCCAGGCTACCGAGAAGCACCCGTCACCGAGCGATACCTGCGCATCGCCTCGTCCCGCTCGGCGGCGTGGTCGACCATCGGTGCCGGATACCCGTCGGGGCGCAGCACACCGGGGGCGTGCACGGCAGCGCCACGGACGTCGATCAGTTCGGGGACCCAACGCCTGATGTAGTCGCCCGACGGGTCGAACCGCTCGGACTGGCTGGTCGGGTTGAAGATGCGGAAGTAGGGCGCCGCATCGGTGCCGGTTCCGGCCACCCACTGCCAGCCGTGCTGGTTCGAGGCGAGGTCCCCGTCGACGAGGTGGCGCATGAAGTGCCGAGCACCCCACTGCCACGGCAGGTGGAGGTCCTTCACCAGGAAGCTGGCGGTGATCATGCGCACCCGATTGTGCATCCACCCGGTGGCGAGGAGCTGACGCATGCCGGCATCGACGATCGGGTAGCCGGTGCTGCCGGACGCCCAGCGCTCGAATCGGCGTCGTGCATCGGTGTCGGTGTCGACCGGCATCAGGTCCATCTTGGGGTTGAGGTTCGTACGGGCGGTCTCGGGACGCCGGGCGAGCACGTCGGCGTAGAACTCCCTCCAGCACAGTTCTGCCCGGAACACGTCATGTGCCCGCGAATCACCCAGATCGTCGAGCAACTGCATGGGGTGCAGGAGACCCCAGCGCAGCGCGGGTGACAGGCGGCTCGTCCCCGCGACGGCGGGCAGGTCGCGCTGCTCGTCGTAGCGGTCGAGGCCGTCGACGACGAAGGACTCCCAGGTTTCGTGCGCCGCCCCGGCACTGGCCCGTGGAAGTTCGGCAGCCACGTGCGGCTCGTGAGGCGGTCCGTCGCAGGCGATGTCGGGCGCTCCTCGCCATGTCACCGACGCCACCGCGGGCGTGGCGGGACGGCGACCCGAGCGCTCGTGTGCCAGCAGGCGCCAGGCCTTCGAAAATGGCGTGAACACGGCATACGGGTTGCCGTCAGCCTTGACAACGGTGCCCGGGTCCACCGCGTACGGGCTGCCCACCCCGTGGAGGCGGCCCCCGGCGGCACCGAGGCGCTCGGCCACGAGCGCGTCGCGCGCCCGGCCGTACGGACCGTGATCTCGAGTGACGTAGACGTGCTGGGCGCCGACCTCGCTCGCGAATGCGGGCACGACGTCTGCCGGGTCACCGTGGCGGTAGACCAACGCTCCGCCCAGCTCGTCGTCGAGGGCGCGCAGCGCCCGTGCCAGGAAGGCCAGGCGTGGCGCTCCCGCGGTCGTCGAGAAGCGAGGGTCCACGACGAACAACGGCACGACGTCGCCCATCGCATGGGCCGCTGCGAGCGCAGGAAGGTCGAGCAGGCGGAGATCACGTCGGAACCAGAGCACGGAGACAGCCATCGCGGCTCCAGTGTCCCCCATGGTCCGAGGGCGTGTCGCATTCTGGTCGCCGGCTCACACGGGCCGCTCGGCTCACACGGGCCGGTCACCGCCCGACCGACGTGCGTCGCCGAACGCCGGGCCGCGCATCGTGAGCGCACCCACTGCCGCACCGACCAGCGCGATGATGCTTCCGTAGGCCAGGCTCCATTCGGCCCCGATCCGGTCGGCCACCCAGCCGGTCACGGGGGCGCCCACCGGGGTGCTCCCGAGGAACGCCACGGCGACGAGTGCGAGCATCCGGCCGCGCATCGTGCCGGGCGACTCGACCTGCGTGATCCCGTTGACCGCTGCGACCATGCCGGCACCGCCGACGCCGAGCGGGACCGCAACGATGAACGCGACGACGAGCGACGGCGCCCAGGCGAGCGCCAGACCGCTGACGCCCAGCAACGTGACGCACCCGAGGAAGTACTGGGTGCCGACCCGTTCCCGTCCGGCAGTGATGAGCGATCCAGCCATGCTGCCGACGCTCGTGACGGCGAGCAGCCATCCGAACAGTCCGGTGTCACCGAAACGTTGGTCGGCGATCTTCAACAACGACACGCCGTAGTTGAACGCGAACGTCCCGACGGCGGTGAAGATGACGAACAGCATGGCGAGACGCCGATGGCCGGCGACGAACCGCAGGGCTTCGCGCACCGGCTTGCCACCGCGCGGCGCGGGCGGCGACGGATGGAGCTGCGACGTGTCGGCGCGCACCATCGGCCACAGGATCCCGAGGAACGAGACACCGTTGACGATGAAGAGCCAGCCCGATCCGAGTGGGTCGACGAGCGCCGCAGCGATGGCCGGGCCGAAGATCCTCGAACCGGTCATCACCGCGGTGTTGAGCGCAAGCGCATTGGGGATGTCCGACGGTTCGACGAGTTCGACCACGTACCCGCGTCGCGCCGGATTGTCGAGCGCCCCGATCACACCGAGCGCGAGCGAGAAGACGTAGACCACCGGCAGATCGACGAGGCCGGCGAGATCGATCGCCCCCAGCAGCAGTGCCTGTGCAGCGAGCAGCGACTGCGTGAGGATCGCCATCCGACGCTTGTCGACGCGATCGGCGACAGCCCCGGCCCAGGCACCGAGCACCAGCATGGGCAGGAACTGGCAGAACAGGGTGATGCCGACATCGGTGCCGCGCCCGGTGAGCCGATAGACGAGCAGCGACATCGCCGTGAACTGGATCCACGTGCCGATGTTGCTGATCGCAAGACCGATGAAGAACAGCCGAGCGTTGCGCGTGCGGAGCGAGCGGAAGGTCTGCGAAGCCGGCACGGGTCCATTGTGCCGGGCCTCCTCGGCCGGGCAGCAGACGGATCAGTCGTCGAGCTTGAGCGCAGAGATGAAGACGTCGCCCGGAACCTCGACCCGACCGATCGACTTCATCTTCTTCTTGCCTTCCTTCTGCTTCTCGAGCAGCTTGCGCTTGCGCGTGATGTCGCCGCCGTAGCACTTGGCGAGGACGTCCTTGCGCTTGGCCTTCACGGTCTCGCGGGCGATGACCTTGCCCCCGATGGCCGCCTGGATCGGCACGTCGAACATCTGTCTCGGGATCAGTTCCTTCAGCTTCTCGCACATGCGGCTGCCGTAGCTGAACGCCTTGTCCCGGTGCACGATGGTGCTGAATGCGTCGGCCGGCTGCCCGTTCAGGAGGAGATCGACCTTGACGAGGTTGCTCCGCTCGTAGCCCGACAACTCGTAGTCGAGGCTGGCGTAGCCCTGCGTCCGGCTCTTCATCTGATCGAAGAAGTCGACGACGACCTCGGCGAGCGGGATCTTGTAGTGGAGTTCGACCCGCTCGGGCGAGAGGTATTCGAGCTTGGTCATGTCGCCGCGTCGCGTCTGGCACAGATCCATCAGCGTGCCCGTGTACTCCTTGGGCGTGATGATGCTCACCCGGAAGTAGGGCTCTTCGATGTAGTCGATCGACTGCGGCTGTGGCAGGTCGGCCGGGTTGTCGACCAGTTCGACCTCGCCGTTGGTCTTGTGGACCCGGTACTCGACACTCGGCGCCGTGGCGATGAGTGCGAGGTTGAACTCGCGCTCGAGGCGCTCCTTGACGATCTCCATGTGCAGCAGGCCGAGGAATCCACAGCGGAATCCGAACCCCAGGGCCCCCGACGACTCGGGTTCGTAGGTGATGGATGCGTCGTTGAGCTTGAGCTTCTGCAGGCTCTCGCGAAGGTTCTCGAAGTCGTCACCGTCGATCGGGTACAGACCGCAGAACACCATCGGCTTCGGGTCGCGGTATCCGGGGAGCGGCTCGAGCGCCCCGTGGCTCGCCGTGGTGACCGTCTCACCAGAGCGCGCCTCGGCCACGTCCTTGATCCCGGCGATGAGGTACCCCACCTCGCCAGGACCCAACTCGGGCAGCGGGGTCGTCGCCGGTCGACGGGCCCCGATCTCGATCGCCTCGTGCAGCGCACCGGTCTGCATGAACTTGAGCCGACTGCCGCTCGAGAGGCGTCCGTTCATCACCCGGATCGAACTGACGACGCCTCGGTACTGGTCGAACTGACTGTCGAAGATGAGCGCCTGCAGCGCAGCATCGGGGTCGCCAGCGGGTGCCGGGATCCGCTCGCACACGGCATCGAGCAGGTCGTCGACACCGACCCCCGTCTTCGCCGAGATGCGCAGGATCTGATCGGCCGGGATCCCGAGCACCTGCTCGATCTCGGCGGCGTATCGATCGGGGTCGGCGGCCGGCAGGTCGATCTTGTTGAGGACGGCCACGATCTCGAGGTCGTTCTCGAGCGCCAGATAACAGTTGGCGAGCGTCTGCGCCTCGATCCCCTGCGCCGCGTCGACCACCAGGACGACGCCTTCGCACGCTGCGAGCGAGCGACTCACCTCGTACCCGAAGTCGACGTGACCAGGGGTGTCGATCAGGTGGAGCGTGTGCCCCTTCCACTCGACGCGCACGTTCTGGGCCTTGATGGTGATGCCTCGCTCACGCTCGAGGTCCATCGAATCGAGGTACTGGCTGCGCATGTCGCGGGCATCGACTGCTCCGGTGATCTCGAGAATGCGGTCGGACAGCGTCGACTTCCCGTGGTCGATGTGAGCGATGATGGAGAAGTTGCGAATGCGGGCGAGGTCCATGCGGCTTCCGGAGAGTCGGCTTCCGGGGATTCGGAGGGTGTGGTGACTCTACCGGGGCCTGGTAGCATCGGAGCCTGCTTTGTACTCGCTGCTGCTGGTGCGAACACCGATCGAGGAGAGACCCAACATGGCCAACATCAAGAGCCAGAAGAAGCGCATTCTCACCAACGCAAAGGCGGCTGCGCGCAACAAGGCCGTCAAGAGCGAACTCAAGACCCGCACGAAGACCGCAGTGAAGTCGGCGGGCACCGAGCAAGCCGACGAGGCCCTGCGGCTCGCCGTGAAGCGCATCGACATGGCCGCCGCCAAGGGTGTCATCCACCCCAATCAGGCCGCACGCCGCAAGAGCCGCCTGATGAAGAAGGTCAACGCCGCCAGCTGATTCGACCTGGTCCATCCGGGTCAGCAGCAACGACGAGCCCGGGTCCGCACCCTTCGGCGGGCCCGGGCTCGTTCGCGTCCGATCAACGGCGGGTGGAACCCGTGAGCTTCGACAGGCGGGCGACGAGCACTTCCATCACCAGGCTCTCGGGAAGATCCTTGTCGCCGCGCAGGTCGAGATCGGCCTGCGCGAGCAGGCTGATGGCCCTCGTCACACCGCTGCTCCCGAGACGCCGGTACTGTTCGAGCACCTTGCGCGCCGGGAATCCGGGCTTCACGCCGGCCAACTGGGCAACGGTCGCCTCGTCGCGGGCCTCGGTACCGTCGATCCGCAGCATCTTGGCGTAATGGCTGTGCAGGATCGACATCACTTGCAGGGGGTGCCGCTCGCCCGAACCCATCATCCGATGGAGCAACGTCAGCGCGAGGGTCGCGTTCGCCCGGTCGATCGCGTCGGTGAGGTCCCACGGCGGCACTCCGCCTGCCTCGCCGAGGAACGGTGAGACGTCGTCGACATGGAGCACCCTCGTCGTGCCGTAGGTGCTCACCAGCGTGTCGATGACCCCTTGGAGGCGGCCGGCATCCTCGCCCATCCACGCGGCGACGAGCGCCGTCGCCCGCTGCTCGAGCCGGAGGTTCTCCGCCGCACACTGCTGCGTGATCCACGCAGGGATGTCCTTGCGCGGGGGTGAGGTGTCGACCGTGTGCGCACCCGTTCGCTTGAGCGCATCGCTCAGCGCTTTGGGGAGTTTCCCACCCGTCGACACGAGCACCAGGTCGGTCGTGTCCATCGGCGCGTCGAGATAGGCGACCAGCGGCGCCACGTCTTCGGTGCTGAATCGACCGACACCGCGCCCCACGACGATGCGTCGATCGGTCAGGAACGGGGGTGTCTGCGCCGCACCGACGAGCACCTCGATCGTGTACTCGGTCCCGTCGAAGTCGTCGACGGCGAGCGACCTGTCGTCGCTGCCGAGCAGGCGATGCACGAGCGCGCTGACGCCGTCGAGGAGCAGCGACTCGTCGGTCCCGGTGAGGAGGTGGACTGCCATGACGTTCTCCATCGTCGCGCGAACGGTCACCGTCGGCGCGTTCGAGCAATCGCCGACACGGCGATCACGGCACCCTGGGCCGCCCACGCCGCGACGATCGCTGCCCCTCGTGGCTCGAGCGCGGCGGCCAGCGCAGCCACCGTGGCCACCCAGTGGGTCGCGAACGCTGCGGGAGCCATGACGATGCCCGCCACCCGAGCCGGAAGCACCGATGCGACCAGCGCCACCGGCACCCCCATCGACATCACGGCACCGGCTGCCGGTACGGCGAGGAGGTTGGCCGGGACGCCGAGAGTCGGCAGCCGGCCGAAGACCAGCCAACTCGGCACCATCACACCGACCTGCGCCCCGAGGGTGACCGACAGCGAGCCGACGAACCAGGTCGGACCGGCCAGCCTGGACGCGATCCAGGGTGCGGCCACGGTCACGCCGAGCGTGGCGGTGACCGACAACCAGAACCCGACGGACCACACGAGGAGCGGGTCGACCAGTACGAGCACGAGGACCGCGAGCCCGAGCATTCGCACCGGAGTCCGCTCTCGGCCGAAGGTGAACGACGCCGCCGAGCATCCCGCCATCACCCCTGCCCGGACGATCGACGGCTCGGCCCGGGTGAGGAGGACGAACCATGCGATCAACGCCCAGGTGGCACCGAGTCTCCACCACGCGGGGAGCCGTCTGAGCACGAGACCGGCCGAGGCCACCACCAGGGCCACGTTCTGCCCCGATACGGCCGTCAGGTGGGACAGCCCGGCCGAGCGGAACGTCGACAAGGTGTCGGGATCCTGCCGGGTGTCGTCGCCGATCACCAGCCCGGTGAACAGCGCCGCATCGTCGGGATCCATCGAGCGTTCGGCGGCCATGGTGAGTCGCTCGCGCAGGCGGTTGATCCCGGTCGCGAGTGGCGAGCCTGCTGCTGCGGCGCCGACCCGTTCGACCTGCAGTCGGCCGACGACATGACGCGAGCGGGCCCGACGTTCGGTCTGCGGCCGCAGGTCGACGCGCGTCGCGACCACCTCGACCCGTTCACCGGCGCGCCGCATCGACAATCGGCGCCCGGGCGGCCCGTACACGAAGGCATCGAAACGCTCGCCCTCCACCTCGAGCACCACCGACACGGCGCCGAGGACCCACCGGGGGTCGGTGGCGACCGTCACCCAGCCGACGTAGGGACCGAGCCGATCGGGTTGCGCCTCGTCCCATGCCCGAGCGGACGCGACCGAGCCCACCACGGCCAGCGCGGCGGCGACGACGGCGACATCGGCACGAGCGCCCACGGACGCCAGCGCGCCCGAACTGATCACGGCACCGAGCACACCGACGACGACCAGCAACCACGGGGAGGATCCGAGCCAGACACCGATCGTGGCGGATCCGGCCAACACCACGACAGCGGCGTCCGACAGCGGTTGCCACCACCGCATCCCATCGTCGTCGTACGCTGCCCTCATGGAGCCCGCCGAGC
>JBDKIV010000164.1:0-3271 GCA_039796935.1 Actinomycetota bacterium
CGCGTGAACGAACTGCTGGCGCGAGCCGTTGCTCCGTTGCGACCGGAGGGTCGCCCGCTGTTCGCAGGCCTGCTGTCGTTGTCGATGCCCGAGACCGCCCTCGGCGCGATGTGGCGGCGAGGTGACCTCTTGCGCGAGTACCGGGGCGATTCACACACCGCAGCCTGGATCTCGTTGGGTTTCGACGCAACCGAGATCGGACTGATGAGCGAGCTCTACTGGGGCCTCCCGATGCGCAGCTACAGCAGGACGCGTGCGTGGACCAACGAGCAGTTCGATGCAGCACATGCCCGTCTGATGGAACGAGGGCTGGTGGACGAGACCGGTTTCACCGAAGCGGGTCGCGCTGCGCGTGAAGACGTCGAAGTACGCACCGACGCCCAGATGCGCGCTGCCATCGAGGCGCTCGGCGACGATCTCGACGAACTCTGCGCGGCGATGGAGCCGTGGGGCGCCGCCATCCGGGCAGGGTTCGGCTACCCGGCGTCGGGCCCGCACGACCTTGCGAACGCCGCGCAGCAGCGCTGAGCTCGAGCGCGCCCGACCCGACACGGTCGCCCGACTCTGCCCGGCGACGGTTCCTTCGCTACCGTCCCGACATGATCGTCGACTCGTTGCAGGTAGGTCAGGCTGAGTTCGAGCGTGGTACGGGCTGGGACCTCAAACCCGAAGGGGCGTGCCGCGGCGACGTTTGCGTGCCGCTACCCGATGGCGCGATGGTCGATGGTTCGGTCGATGTAGCGACGGTCGCTCAGCGACTGGGGATGCCCGTCGTCGAAGATCGTCAGCACGGCCTGTGGGCCCTCGGTCCGGCCACGGTGAGCGGGCGGGCGCTCAGCACCGCCGTCGCTGCCGATCCGGAGTTGATCGCACGGGATGGGTCGCCGTTCCGCCTGAGCAGCCTGCACGGCCGCAAGGTCCTGCTGGTCGCCTGGAGCAGTTATTGAGGCTGCCGCACCAGCCTGCCCGGGTGGCAGGCGCTCCACACCGAACTCGAGCCACTCGGCCTCACCGTCGTCACCGTTGCACTCGACATCGAGCCGTCGCACACGCACGCATGGATCGACGCCGCAGCACCAACGCACCCGAGCCTGATCGACACAACCCACGCGACCGGTGATCTCTTCGGGTTCGTGAACATCCCGATGGCGGTCTGGATCGACGAGACCGGCACGATCGTCCGACCGGCCGAGTCGGCCTCGATCGAGCGCAGTCCGCTTCGTGACATGGACATTCCCGAGGGACTTCCCGAACGTCTCGAGGCGACCTTCAAGGTCGTGAAGGCGATCCCCGACCACGCCGAGGAGTACCGGGCGGCCATCGTCGACTGGGCGACGAACGGGTCGAACTCTCGCTTCGTGCTTTCACCCGACGAGGTGATCGCCCGATCGCAGCCGCGCAGCGATGCCGAAGCCCGGGCCACGGCATGTTTCGAACTCGGTGAACATCTTCGCCGTACCGCGGCAACACCCGAGCAGGGACACGCTGCCTCGGTGCCGTGGTGGCGCGAGGCGCATCGACTGTTCCCCTCGAACTGGACCTACAAGCGACAGGCATGGACTCTGGTGACCACGCCGGAAGGCGCCGCCGAGAACGACCTCCTCCAAGGCCCGAACGACGTGTACGAGGGGAACTGGCTCGACGATGTCCTCGCCAACGGTGGCGGCGAGGCCTACGTCGTCGAGCCACAGCTCTGAGGCAGGCGCCGACCACGGTGATGGTCTCGCGTCGATAACGTGGCGCTCATGGAGCACGTCCGCTGGCTCGCCCAGCCGAAGCTGCAACGCCCGACGATGATCGCCGCGTTCACTGGTTGGAACGACGCGGGCGACTCCGCGTCGAATGCGGTCCGCCATCTCGTCGAGACCTGGGGCGCCCAGGCGCTCGCCGAGATCGATCCCGAGGAGTTCACCGACTTCGCGACCGTTCGGCCCCACGTGCGGCTGGCCGATGGTGTGACCCGATCGATCGTCTGGCCCACCGTCGGGGTGTGGAGCGCATCGACACCGGGCGGCGACGTCATCTTGCTGCTCGGGCCCGAGCCGGCACTTCGGTGGCGTCTGTTCACCGATCAGGTCGTCGCGATCGCGCGACATCACGGGTGCGGCCTCGTCATCACGCTCGGCGCGCTGCTCGCTGACGTTCCCCATACGCGGCCGGTGCAGGTGATCGGCACGGCCACCGATGGTGACGTGATCTCGAGATTCGATCTGCAGCGCAGCCGGTACGAGGGACCGACCGGCATCGTCGGGGTCCTGCACGACGCCTGCCAGCGTGCAGGGATCGATTCGGCATCGCTGTGGGCGGCCGTTCCCGCCTATGCCTCGCAGATCCCGTCTCCCAAGGCGACCTCTGCCCTCGTCGAGCGAACCTGCTCGATGATCGGGACGCCGTCGCCGACGGGTCGGCTCACCCGCGACGTCGCCGAGTACGAGGCTCGGGTCGATGCCTTGGTGAGCAACGACGACGACCTGCTCGGCTACGTGGCCCGGCTCGAACACATGAGTCTCGACGATGAGGATGACGACGAGGACGACGACAGCGTCGGCGGCGAGTACTCCGACGATCACGACGACCTCGAACCGCTCGACGCGAGCGAACTCGACAGCGACGAACTGATGGCCGAGGTCGAGAAGTTCCTGCGGGATCAGCCCGAGGGCTGACGCCAGATCGGGTCGCGGACGGGCTCGAACATTGCCGCCACGCGAGCGCCGTCGATCGCAGCGAACGCCATGGGCCCCCACCAGCCTGCTCCTGCTGTCGCCTCGGGGAGCGCCTCGCGACCGAACCAGCCGAGGCCCGCTGTCTCGAGAGGATGCGGGTCGAGTGAGCCGCCGACGGCGCGGCAGTGGAACAGCAGTAGGTACATGCCGAAGCGCGTGAACCCCATCCGCTGACCGTCGACGACGGCGAGGAGCTGGACGACCTCGCAGTCGATACCGGTCTCTTCGGCGACTTCCTTCACCGCCACTTCGGCAGGTGAATAGCCCACATCGGCCCACCCGGTGGGATACAGCCAGATGCCAGAGTCGGGCCGCTTGACCAGCAGCACCTCGCCGGCGTCGTTGCCGACCACGGCCCCGACCGCCACCTTCGGGGTGACGTAGCCGGGGACACCCTCGCCGACCGACTCGAGCCACTCCTGCACGAAGTGGTCCTGCTCGCGCCGCACCTCGAGCGCGTCGTCGGCGGCGGCCTTGATGTCGGCGGCGACATGGAGGACCTCTTCGAACCGCTCTCGCTCGTACAGGCTCTGGGTGAAGCCGAGGCC
>JBDKIV010000165.1:0-7028 GCA_039796935.1 Actinomycetota bacterium
GGTCCCACGTGCCGGTGAACTGCGATCGCTCACCCAACCGTTTGGTGCGCTCGACGAGTTGGCGGCCGAGCGCGAGTTGGCCCGGCTCCCAGGCGGCGAGCGCGGCGGGCACGGTGTCGTGCGCGGCGAGCGATTCGGCGAGCGCCCAGGCGTTGGCGGCCGCCTTCGCGGTGCCGGCAGCGGCATGGGGTCGCGCGACGAATCCGGCGTCGCCGATCAGGCACGTGCGCCCGAACGCCATCCGATCGATCTCGACGTCGTACACGACCTGCACGAACGGTTCGCGGGCACGCTGCACCACCTCGGCAACGACGGGTGGCAGTCGGGCCGCGGCGGTGGCGCGCACCTCGGCCACGTGGTCGGGTCGGGCCGCTCCGGGCGGCAGCGAGATCTCGCGCTGGGTGCCGGAGGCGTCGAGCAGGACGTCGTGCAGGTCGGAACCCTCGAGGTAATTGCGGTACCAGACGAAGTTGAGGAGGCGTTCGCCGGTCCGGACCGACCCGTCGAGTGCGGGGATCGGGTACACGAGGATGTGGCTGTTGGCGTACACGTAGTAGGTGATCGCATCACCGAGGGCGGCGGCGGTGGCAGCGTCGACATCATGCTCGGGCACCATCCCGCGCCATGCGACATAACCCGCGTACCGACGCGTGACGTGCGGCATCAGGCGAGCGCGGAATCCCGATCCGACCCCGTCGGCACACACCAACAGATCGGCCCGATCGGTGCGGCCGTCGGCGAAATGCACGGTGACACCCTGGTCGTCGTCCACCGCGTCGGTGACCTCGCTGGCGAGCACGTACCGGTCGTGCCCGAACTCGGCGAGCAGGTTCCGGTACACGGCGTTCCACGAACTGAAGTGGTACCGGTGATGCACCTCGTGCACGACGGCGCCGCTCCGGTCGAGATAGCGGATCGTGCCGATCGACGTGCTCAGGTCGTCGATGGAACGGCCGGCTCGTTCGACGAGGTACTTCGAGCTGTCGGGGAGGAATCCGATGCCGGCTCCACGTTGTTCGAGCTCGACGTCGGAGCGTTCGTGGACGGTCACGTCGAGGCCGAGATCACGCAGCAGCAACGCTGCGGTGAGACCGCCCAGCGAGCCGCCGGCCACCAGGACCTTCGCGTCGGTCACCATCACCGATGCTCCGGGCGTGCCGTGGCGACCGCGACGGTCTTGGTCTGCGAGAAGGCGAGGACCGCCTCGGCACCCTTCTCGCGGCCGTACCCGGAATGCTTCATGCCACCGAAGGGCAACTCGACACCGCCCCCGGCGCCGTAGCCGTTCACGTAGACCTGGCCGCAGCGAAGTGCGGCTGCCATGCGGTGCGCGCGGCCGATGTCGGCGGTCCACACGGCGGCGATCAGTCCGTAGTCGGTCGAGTTGGCCAGGCGGATCGCCTGGTCCTCGTCGTCGAACCCGCACGCGACGACGACGGGTCCGAAGATCTCGTCGCGGGCGAGCGGCCCGGCAGGGTCGATGCGGTCGATCAGCGTGGGCCGGTAGAAGAATCCTCCATCGGCGCCCGGGACGGATGCTCGGCTGCCGCCGACGACGAGTCGGGCATCACCGACACCCGTTGCGACGGCGTGTTCGACACGGTCGAGCTGCCGTTGCGAGATGAGCGGCCCGACGTCGGGGTCGTCGACGCCACGACCGATACGAACCGACGCCAGGACCGCTGCGAGCCGCTCGACGACCTCGGCGTGCACCGAATGGTGCACGAGCAACCGTGACCCGGCCGAGCAGGTCTGGCCGGCGTTCTGAAGGACGGACTTCGCGATGATCGGCACGGCACGCTCGAGGTCGGCGTCGGCGAACACGATGTTGGGTGACTTCCCACCCAGCTCGAGTGCGACCGGTACGACGTTGCGGGCGGCCGCAGCGGCCACGAGCGAACCGACCTCGACCGAACCGGTGAACGACAGGTGGTCGATGCCACGGTGCGATGCGAGGGCGGCGCCTGCCACCTCGCCCGTGCCGGCAACGACGTTGAGCACTCCGTCGGGGATGCCTGCCTCGATCGCGAGCCGAGCGAGCACGAGCAGCGAGAGCGGGGCCTCTTCGGCCGGCTTGAGGACGGCACAGTTGCCCATGGCGAGCGACGGGGCGATGGTGCGGCACCCGATCTGCAGCGGATAGTTCCACGGCTCGATGTGGGCGGTGACGCCGAGCGGTTCGCGCAGCGTGTAGGCGAAGACCCCGGGGATCGCGGGGATGGTGTCTCCGTGGACGCCCTCGATGACGCCGCCGTAGAACTCGAGATAGCGGGCTGCGACGTCGACGTCGGTGCGGGCCTGGGTGAGCGGCTTGCCGGTGTCGGCGCTCTCGAGCATGGCCAACGCCTCTCGATCGCGCAGGATCAACCCGGACAGGGCCCGCAGCGCGCGGGCCCGTTCCTTCGGCGCGAGCCGCGGCCAGGGGCCGTCGTCGAAGGCGCGCCGTGCGGCTGCGACGGCACGGTCGACGACATCCGCCGTACCGGCACCCACGGCGGCCAGCACCTGGCCGGTTCCGGGGTCGAGCACGTCGAAGGTGTCGTCGTGGTCGACGTCGGCGCCGTCGACGAACGACGCCGTGCGAATGATGCCGTCGAGGTTTGACGTGACATTTTGTTCGGGAGCATTGCTCACGCGGTCACTCTGCCCGCGGCCGGTGTGCACTGTCAAAGGTGGGTCGGCGGTTCCCCCTGCCCGTAATGTACGGACATGACCCGCTCGCTCGCATCGGACCGCCAGCAGGTGACCGCCTACGGGTTGGTGGCAGACCGCCTGCGCGACGAGATCGCCGACGGGCGATACGGCGCCGGCGTGCCGCTGCCCACCGAAGCCGATCTGTGCGTCGAGCACGGCGTCAGCCGTCAGACGGTTCGGCGGGCGTATCAAGACCTCGTGGCGGAGGGCCTCGTCTATCGGGTGCCGGGAAGCGGCACGTTCGTCGCGGGGACACCCGGCAAGTACACGCGGTCGTCCGGGTCGGTCGAAGAGCTGATGGCGCTGGCGGTCGACACCGATCTCGACGTGCTCGAGCCACCGTCGATCGGCATCGACATCGAGGCTGCGGGGCGGTTGCACCTCGACACCGACGTGGTGGTGTCGATGCGGTTCCGTCGGTTGCACCACGACCGGCCGTACTGCGTGACGACCGCACACCTTCCGGTCCCCGTTGGCAGGGGCCTGCTCGACGTGGCCGAGTTCGCCTCGCCCGGCGTGCGCCGCAACCTGACGGTGCTGAGTGTGGTCGAGCGAGTGGCCGGTCGTCCGATCGCAGGTGCCGATCAGACGATCACTGCCGTGGCGGCCACACCCGAGGTCGCTGCGCTGGTCGAGACCGGTGTGGGCGATCCGGTGCTGCGCATCGATCGCCTCTACTACGACCGGGCGGGCGATCTGCTCGAACTTGCGGTCAACTACTTCAATCCCCAGCGGTACACGTACCGGTTCCAGATGCGAGCACACGGATCATGACGCATACCCCCCTGTCGAAACGGGCGATCGCCGAGTCGCTGGTGGCTGCGTGCCGCGAGGCGGGCACCACGCACGTGTTCGGGGTGCCCGGTGGCGGCTCGAACCTCGACGTGGTCGGGGCGGCGGTGGACGACGGGTTGCAGTTCGTCCTCACCCACACCGAGACGGCGGCGACGATCATGGCGGCGGTGAGCGCACAGCTCACCGGGGCGCCGGGTCTGGCCGTGGCCACGCGGGGCCCGGGCGCGGCGAATGCCGTGAACGGGGTGGCGCAGGCGTTGCTCGACCGTCAGGCGATGATCCTCGTGACCGACTGTGTCTCGGCCGTCGATCGGGATCGGGTGTCGCACCAGCGCCTCGACCAGCAGGTCCTGATGCGGTCGGTGTCGAAGGGTTCGGTGGTGCTCGACGGGCGCGACCACACGGCGGCGGCACAGGTGGTGCACGTGGCGACGGGCGGCCGGCCCGGCCCGGTGCACGTCGACATCGATCCGTCGGCGTCCGGCGCCGACACGCGGATACCGGACGACCCGACCACCGCCGAGGTCGGCGAGATCCAGCAGTTGGTCGACGCCGTCCGTGGCGCACGGAGGCCGGTCGTGGTGGTCGGCGGCGGTGCCGTGGTGCAGCAGCCCGCCACCCGACAGCGCATCGCCACGGCGCTCCACGCGATGGGCGCGTCGCACCACGTGCCGATGCTGACCACCTATCAGGCGCGCGGCATGGTGCCCGACGACGTCTCGTGGGCTGCGGGCCTCGCCACCGGAGCGACGATCGAGTCGCCGTTGCTGCACGAGGCCGACCTCGTGATCGGTGTGGGTCTCGACCCCGTCGAGTTGATCCCCGCCGCATGGCCGTACTCGGCACCCGTCGTGCTGGCCGGTGCCTGGGCGATCGACGACAGCACCTGGTTCGGGGACCGACTGGTGACCGAGGTGGTCGCCGACCTCACCGACCTGGCGCAGGTGGTGACCGATGCGCTCACGAGCACGTGGCCGGAGGGTTCCGGCGAACGACACCGCCTCCGAGCGCTGGCCGAGTTGCGCGCTGCGCGGCCCGAGAGCCCCACTGCCGTCGTGCCGCAGGACGTCGTCGACGTCGTTGCATCGGTGGCGCCTCGGGGTGCCATCGCGACGGTCGATGCCGGTGCGCACATGCTGGTGGCCATGCCCCTGTGGCCGACGCACGAGCCGTGTGGGATGGTCATCTCGAGCGGTCTGGCGACGATGGGTTTCGCGTTGCCGGCTGCGATCGCGGCGGCGCTCTCGCGGCCGGGCACACCGGTGGTCTGCTTCACCGGCGATGGGGGCCTCGGTATGGCACTGGCCGAACTCGAGACCGTTGCCAGGCTGTCGTTGCCGATCGTGGTGGTCGTGTTCGACGATGCCCTGCTCAGCCTGATCGCGGCGAAGCAGGCGCCGGCGGGCCATGGTGGTGCGGCTGCGGTCGAGTACCGCCCGATCGACTTCGCCGCGCTCGCACGGTCGTGTGGCATGCAGGCCGAGCGTGTCGCCACCGCCGACGGACTGCGGGACGCAGCCATGCGCGCCTTCGCGTCGGGTGTGCCGGTGCTGCTCGACGTGGCGGTCGACCCGACTGCCTACGGGGCCGTGCTCGACGCGGTGCGAGGCCCGCGACGAACCACGGGCTGAGCATCCCATCGGCTGCGGATTTGTGACTACATTTGGCCGAGCACCGCGGGGGCGGTGCCCGACGAGAGGAGAAACCGTGGGCATCAAGGTCGCCAAGTTCAAAGATGTCGCCGAGGGTCTGCAGCCGGGCCAGTTCGGTGTGGGCGAACGGACGTCGGTGGCGTCCCTCCAAGACGTCGACCCGATGTACAAGCAGTTGATGGACAAGCCGTACGCCTGCGTGATGTCGGTCATCGGCCCCGACGGGCGCCCGGGTCTCACCCCGATGTGGTTCGACTACGAGGGTGACAAGGTGCTCGTCAACGTGGCATCGCACCGCAAGAAGACCGGGTGGATCCGTGACAATCCGCAGTTGACGATCATCATCGTCAACCCGGAGAACATGTACCACTGGATGAGTCTGAAGGTGACCGTCGAGCGAGAGATCGCCGAGGACGACCCGAGCGAGGGCTCGTGGGTGACCGAGCAACTCAACCGCATCTGGCGCAAGTACATCGGCCAGGGTGACGAGTACGGCCTGCGCGACCCGTCGATGGACGAGCGCCGTGTGCTGTTCGTGTGCAACGTCGACAGCATCGCAACCTTCGGCAAGAGCTGAGTTCGGCGTCACGACACCCGGTCGAGCGTTCCACCGGATGTCGGGTGGCTTCCGCGTGCCGGGTCGACGTTCGGTCAGCTCCAGTACCGCTGGCGTAGTTCGCGCTTGAGCAGTTTCCCCGTGGGCAGACGAGGGAGGGCCGAGATCTGCGTTCGGGACGCCGATCACGGCCACGTCGGCGACCAGCGGATGCATCGAGAGGAGGTTCTCGACCTCCTGGGGGTAGATGTTCACCCCGCCCGAGATGATCATGTGTGAGACACGGTCGGTGAGATGGAGGTAACCGTCGTCGTCGACCCGTCCGATGTCGCCGAGTGAACTCCACCCCCGGCTGTCGAACGCGGCGGCCGTCTTCTCGGGGTCGTTGTGATAGTCGAAGCGAGTGGCCGATTCGAACCACACCTGGCCCACCTCGCCGGTCGGCACTTCCCGGTGGTCGTCGTCGAGGATGTGAACGACGGCGTTGACGGGCCGGCCGAGTGGAGGGCCTGGGTCCGCCCCTTCGCACACGGCCCGCGCGACGCCATGACGCTGATGAAGGACAACGTCCGCCAGGCGATGTCCGATCCCTGGCGGCAGCACTGGTGGACGAGTCACGGCGCATGGTGCAGTCGAGTGGGACCGCCGACCACCGCGAGGCGGTTCGGGCCTGGCTCGACAAGCGGGCGCCAGACTTCCGCCGTCAGGGCTGACACGGGGCGGGGTCGCCCGGCTGATCGGCCCACTCGACGTCGTGCGTCGTATTCTTCCGGTCGTGATAGGAGTCAGCGCCGACGATCGCCGCAAGATGGCGCGCCAGGCAGCCGCTCTTCGCGACCTCGAGACCTCCGATGCAGGCGACGAGACCCAGCGTGTCAGCGCGATCGAATCCGCCAACCTCGACCGCCGCAAGGCCGGCCTCGACGAGTTGAAGACCGAGGGTGAGTTCCACCGAAAGGCCGTGGCCCTTGGCCTCATCCGCAGATGAGCTGAGAGCGGTCTTGGCCTCACTCGGGATCGAGACAGTCCTCATCGGTGCGCACGCCGCCATCCTCCTCGCCGAGACCGACTACCAGCGGGCGGCGATGGAGCGGGCACAGGACGGCGTGCTCACCGTCGAGGACGTGATCGTGCACAAGCTCATCGCCGGCCGCCCTCGCGACATGGACGACATCCGGTCGATCCTGTCGACGGGGATCCGGTTCGACGAACATGCCGTGGTCGAGAATGCGCGGCAGTGGGAGGTCGTCGACCGGTGGCTCGATGTCACCGGACGACACGAGCACTGACGCCGGATCTCGCAGATCCCATCTCGCGACCTCACCGGCGCA
>JBDKIV010000166.1:0-5000 GCA_039796935.1 Actinomycetota bacterium
TGCTGCCAAGGCGCTGCGCGATGCCGCCAAGACCAATCCGTTGCTCGTGCTGAAAGGCGGTGCCATCGGCGGCCGCACGATCAGCGCGAAAGACGTCGAGGCGCTTGCCGACCTGCCGAGCCGCGAGGTGCTCCTCGCCCAGATCGCCGGAGCGTTCCAAGCCCCGATGGTCAAAGCAGCTGGTCTGTTGCAGGCATTGCCCCGCAACTTCGCCTACGGCCTCAAGGCCCTCATCGACACCAAGCAGGCGGCCTGAGCCGCACTGCTTCATCAACACACGCACTACTGCACCCATTCTGAACAGGAGAAACCCATCATGGCTCTTTCCAAGGACGAGATCCTCGACGCCATCGCCAACCTCACCGTCATCGAGCTCAGCGAGCTCCTCACCGCCTTCGAAGAGAAGTTCGGCGTCACCGCGGCCGCACCGGTCGCTGTTGCCGCCGTCGCTGCCGGCGGCGGCGCCGCTGCCCCGGCCGAAGAGGAAAAGGACGAGTTCGACGTCATCCTCACCGATGCCGGCGCACAGAAGATCCAGGTCATCAAGGTCGTGCGCGAGCTGACCAGCCTGGGCCTGAAGGAGGCCAAGGACCTCGTCGACGGCGCCCCGAAGCCCGTGCTCGAGAAGGTCAACAAGGATGCCGCCGAGGCAGCCAAGGCCAAGCTCGCCGAGGCAGGCGCTGCGGTCGAGGTCAAGTGACCCGTTCGTGACGACGCCGAACGGCGCCGTCACGCTGGTCATCGAATGAGTTGCACGGCCCGGGGGGAACCCCGGGCCGTGTCGCGTCCGGGGTGCGTTGCGCCGGGGAAAGGCTTGACACCCTGCCGCTACGGGCTTACGGTTTCGCTCGACGACCCGCCCGGGGGCCTGCCCCGGTGGCGGTTGACGTTGCCTGTGCCCTGTGGATAGGATCGCCTGTTGCCGTGCGTCCCGTCTTTCCGCTTTTTCAGTTCGAGCTGTTGTCGGTGCGCGCCCCGATGTCTGTCGCATTCGCGATGACCCCATCTGAGGAGTGAAACCCGTGGCTTCACCTACCACCACGTCTCGCGAGCGTTACTCGTTCGCAAACCTCACCGAGCCGCTCGAGCTCCCCGATCTGATCGCTGTGCAGCGGGAGAGTTTCGAATGGTTCCTCAACGAGGGGCTGGCCGAGACGTTCCGGGACATCTCCCCGATCAAGGACTTCAGCGAGGCGCTGCAGCTCGAACTCGAGCTCGACCCTGACGACGAGGACCTGCGCCCGCCGCCGAAGTTCACGGTCGAGGAGTGCAAGGAAAAGGACATGACCTACAGCGCGCCGATCTTCGTGCGTGCTCGGTTCATGAACCGCAACACCGGCGAGATCAAGGAACAGACGGTCTTCATGGGTGACTTCCCGATGATGACCGAGAAGGGCACCTTCATCATCAACGGCACCGAGCGCGTCGTCGTGTCGCAGCTCGTCCGGAGCCCCGGTGTGATCTTCGAGGCCGGAGAGCGCTACCGCCTCCGCAACCTCAGCAAGCACCAGCTGGTGAAGGGCACCATCCATCCGTACCGCGGCGAGTGGATGGAGTTCGACGTCGAGCACAAGCCCGGCAAGGACGTCACCGCCGGAACCCGGATCGCCCGCAAGCGTCGGATGGGCATCTTCATCCTGCTCCGCGCCCTCGGCTACGACGAGGAGCACGCCCCCGGTTTCCTCGAGCGGTTCGTCAGCCACTTCGACTTCCTCGAGGGTCAGTGGGAGAAGGAGCGAGCGATCGCCCCGACCCAGACCGAAGCGCTGGTCGAGATCTACAAGCGTGCCCGTCCGGGCGAACCGCCGACCCCCGAGTCGGCGCGCGCCTACTTCCGCAACGCGTTCTTCGAGAGCCGTCGCTACGACCTCTCGCGCGTCGGCCGCTACAAGCTCGACCGCAAGCTCGGGACCGAAGTGGCCAAGCTCGACGACCTGTTCGGCCCCGGCACGGTCGAGTTGGGCGAGGCGTTCACCACCGACAACGACGACCCGTCGAAGATGCCTGCCTTCAGCGAGGACGTCCTGCGTCCGAACGAGGTGCTCGCAGCGGTCAGCTACATGCTCCATCTGGTCAAGCAAGAGCCGGGCTACAGCCTCGACGACCAGGACCACTTCGCCAACCGTCGCATCCGTAGCGTCGGCGAGCTGATCCAGAACCAGGTGCGCATCGGCCTCAGCCGTATGGAGCGCGTCGTCCGCGAGCGTATGACCACCCAGGACGTCGAGGCCATCACGCCGACGACGCTGGTCAACATCCGGCCCGTCGTCGCCGCGATCAAGGAGTTCTTCGGGACCTCACAGCTGTCGCAGTTCATGGACCAGGTGAACCCGCTGTCGGGCCTCACCCACCGGCGTCGCCTCTCGGCGCTCGGCCCCGGTGGCCTCAGCCGCGAACGTGCAGGCTTCGAGGTCCGTGACGTGCACTTCAGCCACTACGGCCGCATGTGCCCGATCGAGACACCCGAGGGTCCGAACATCGGTCTGATCGGTGCGCTGTCGACGTTCGCACGGGTGAACGAGTTCGGCTTCATCGAGACGCCCTATCGCGTGGTCAAGAACGGCAAGGTGACCGACGAGATCCGTTACATGGCCGCCGACGAGGAAGAGAAGTACGTCGTTGCGCAGGCCAACACGCCGATCAACGCCGACGGATCCTTCAAGACCGACCGCATCCTCTGCCGCCGCAGCCCGCAGGCAGCGAGCCTCGAGGACCTGAAGCGGATGCTGGAGGCAGAGAGCTTCTTCGGTGCCACCACCGACATCGCGTCGGTGACCCCCGACGAGGTGCAGCTCATGGACGTGAGCCCCCGCCAGATCGTGTCGGTCGCCACGGCGCTCATCCCGTTCCTCGAGCACGACGACGCCAACCGTGCGCTGATGGGCGCGAACATGCAGCGTCAGGCAGTCCCGCTGCTGCGTGCCGAGGCGCCCTACATCGGGACCGGCATCGAAGACCGCGCGGCGCGCGACGCTGCCGATCTGATCCAGGCGACCGGCTCGGGTTCGGTGACCGAAGTGAGCGGCGACGCCATCACGGTCACCTACGACGAAGGCGGCAAGCGGACGTACCGTCTGTCGAAGTTCCGTCGTTCCAACCAGGACACCTGCATCAACCACCGGGTTCGAGTGGTCGAAGGCCAGCAGGTCGTCAAGGGCACCATCCTCGCCGACGGGCCCTCGACCGACCACGGTGAGCTGGCGCTCGGCAAGAACCTCCTCGTGGCGCTGATGCCGTGGGAGGGCTACAACTTCGAGGACGCCATCATCCTCTCGGAGCGGCTGGTGAAAGACGACGTGCTCACGTCGATCCACATCCACGAGCACGAGGTCGATGCCCGCGACACCAAGCTCGGTCCCGAAGAGATCAGCCGGGACATCCCGAACCTGTCGGACGACATCCTGCGCGACCTCGACGACCGGGGAATCATCCGTGTCGGTGCCGAGGTCGGCCCCGGTGACGTGCTCGTCGGCAAGGTGACCCCGAAGGGTGAGACCGAGTTGACGCCGGAAGAGCGCCTCCTGCGGGCCATCTTCGGCGAGAAGGCTCGCGAGGTCCGTGACACCAGCCTCAAGGTGCCGCACGGCGAGAACGGCAAGGTCATCGACGTCAAGGTCTTCAACCGTGACGACGGCGACGAACTGCCCCCGGGCGTCAACCAGCTGGTGCGGGTCTATGTCGCCCAGAAGCGCAAGATCTCGGTCGGCGACAAGCTGGCCGGCCGTCACGGCAACAAGGGTGTCATCTCGAAGATCCTGCCGATCGAGGACATGCCGTACCTCGCGGACGGAACAGCGGTCGACATCATCCTCAACCCGCTCGGCGTGCCGAGCCGCATGAACGTCGGCCAGGTCCTCGAGGCCCACCTCGGGTATGCGGCCAGGTGGGGCTGGACCGACGTGAAGAACGGCGGCAAGGTCGGCGACGAGCCGATCCGCGGTACCGAGACCAAGACCCGGCCGAACACCAAGCCGTCCACCTTCGTGGCGACGCCCGTGTTCGACGGTGCGCACTGGGACGAAGAGGAGACCGCCGGCAAGCATCCGACGATCCAGCAGATCCTCACCAACCTCAACCCGGAGTCGGTCGACGGCAACCGGCTCATCCAGCCCGACGGCAAGACGGTCCTCTACAACGGCCGTACGGGTGATCCGTACGACAACCCGGTGACCGTCGGCTTCATGTACATCTTGAAGCTCGCGCACCTCGTCGACGACAAGATCCACGCCCGCTCGACGGGTCCGTACAGCATGATCACCCAGCAGCCGCTCGGTGGTAAGGCACAGTTCGGCGGTCAGCGCTTCGGCGAGATGGAGGTGTGGGCGCTCGAGGCCTACGGCGCCGCCTACTGCCTGCAGGAACTCCTCACCATCAAGTCCGACGACGTGCTCGGGCGCGTGAAGGTGTACGAGTCGATCGTCAAGGGCGAGAACGTCCCCGAGCCGGGCATCCCCGAGAGCTTCAAGGTGCTCATGAAGGAGATGCAGGCGCTGTGCCTCAACGTCGAGGTGCTGCAGGCCGACGGGACCGAGATCGAGATGCGCGAGATCGATGAAGACGTGTTCCGTGCCGCCGAGGAACTGGGCATCGACATCAGCCGCCCCGAGCGCGGCACCGACGAGGACGATCGCGAGCGCGCTGCGCGTCGCGAGCGCGCCTACTGAGCCGCTGGCACCACAGCGAACGACGACCTGCGAACTGACGAAAAGAGACGACGATGCTCGATGTGAACATGTTCGACCAACTGAAGATCGGGTTGGCCACGGCCGACCAGATCCGACTGTGGTCGCACGGCGAGGTGAAGAAGCCCGAGACGATCAACTACCGGACGCTGCGTCCCGAGAAGGACGGGCTGTTCTGCGAGAAGATCTTCGGACCGACCCGCGACTGGGAATGTGCGTGCGGCAAGTACAAGCGCGTGCGTTTCAAGGGCATCATCTGCGAGAAGTGCGGTGTCGAAGTCACCCGTTCCAAGGTGCGTCGCGAGCGCATGGGTCACA
>JBDKIV010000167.1:0-4775 GCA_039796935.1 Actinomycetota bacterium
TTGGGGCGGACGTCGGTCTCTTCGCTGAGCCGACTGCCCACCCCCCCGGCGAGGATGACGACGTTCATGAGCCTGGGCGCTGCCCTCGGACGGGGGAATCGAAACCGCCCATTGGTGTCGAACCGAGTGCACCCGAGTGGGTGAGGCCTCGGACGTGTGACCGCTCGCACCTTCGGGTACTGGGCCGCCGAACATCGGCCTGACACAGAGGAGTGATCGATGCGGAGCATTCGGGTGATGGCAGTGGCAACAGCGGTGACGGTGGCCGCAACGGTGGCGTCGACGGTGGCGGTGACGGCCTCGTCCGTCGTCGGCGCGGACTCGTCCGTCGAGGCCGTGACCGGCGCGATCGCCGGCGCGATCACCGGTACCGTGACCGGCCCTGGTGGGGCCCCGGTCGAGGGAGTGCGGGTGTACGCCGAGCTCGTTCCCTACTCTCGGGCCGAGGGTCATCAGGCAGAGGCCGTCACCGGGAGTGACGGCAGGTACCACCTCGGCGGTCTCGCCTCGGGCCGGTTCTCGGTGACGTTCGAACCGGCTCCCACATCACCCCTGGTGCCCGAGCGCTATGACGACGAACACGACTTCACCGGTTCGGGCGAGCCCGTGTTGGTGACGGTGACCGATGCGGTGACGACCTCGGGCATCGACGCCCGTCTGGCACTCGGCTACTCGATCAGTGGACGTGTGACCGACACGAGCGGTGCTCCGCTCGCCGGCGTGAAGGTCGGTGTCTACGAACGGTCGTTCACGCTGGTCGGGCACGGGAACCAGGGGGAGGCGCTGACCGATGCGGCCGGGACCTTCCGGGTCGATCGCCTGGTGCCAGGCGCGTACCGGGTCGGATTCTCGAAGGTCGGCTGGATCAGCGAGTTGTACGACGACACGCTCATCGACAAGGACCACACACCGGTCGTGATCGTCGACCGCAGCGTGACCGGTGTCGACGCTGCGCTCGAACCGTCGCTGGACACGCTCTTCCAACCGTTGGTGCCGGCTCGGTTGTTGGACACGCGGTCTGGTTTGGGTGCGGGTGTGGCTGGTCGTGTTGGTGGTGGGTCGGTGTTCGAGTTGTCGGTCGGTGGTCGTGGTGGGGTGCCGGTGGATGCGTCGGCGGCGGTGTTGAACGTGACGGTGACGGAGCCGGTCGGGGCGGGGTTCGTGACGGTGTTTCCGTGTGGTGAGGTGATGCCGACGGCGTCGAGTGTGAACTTCGTTGCGGGTGAGACGGTGGCGAATGCGGTGGTGGCGACGTTGGGTGTGGCGGGTGCGGTGTGTGTGTTCACGAATGTGGCGTCGCATCTGGTGGTGGATGTGAACGGGGCGTTCCCGGCATGATCCGGGTCGGGTTGGTCGGGGCCGGCAAGATGGGCGTGTCGCACCTCGCTGTGTTCGGCGCACATCCCGACGTGCATGTCGCCGGCATCTGCGAGCCGCAGCCGCTGATCGCGTCGATCGTGTCGTCACAGACCGGGATCGAGTCGTTCGCGTCGTTCGAGCGGTTGATCGACCGTGCCGACCTCGACGCGGTCGTCGTTGCGACTCCCAGCACGACACACGCCGAGGTCGCAGGGTATGCCCTCGAACGCGGACTGCACGTGTTCGTCGAGAAGCCGCTCTCGCTGTCGGCGGTCGATTCATGGGCGCTCGTCCAGGCTGCCGAGACGGCCGGCGTCGCCAACCAGGTCGGCTACCACAATCGCTTCCTCGGGACCTTCCGCGAGGTCCGCCGACTCGTGCGCTCCGGGGCGATCGGCGAGGTGCACCACATCGACGGTCGTGCGTTCGGGCCGGTCGTGGTGCGCCCGCGCGCCGGGTCGACGTGGAGAACCCGACGCGCCGACGGTGGCGGATGCCTGCACGACTACGCGTCGCACGTCATCGATCTCATGAACTTCATCGTCGGAGCGCCGCACGACGTCATCGGGGCGAGACTCGGCGCCGTCTACTCGGATGGTGTCGAAGACACGGTCCACGCCCTGTTCGTCTACGCATCGGGAGCTTCGGGTGCATTGCAGACCGACTGGAGCGACGAGTCGTATCGCAAGATGAGCACCTCCGTGGTCGTGCACGGAACGGCGGGGCGGATCGTCGCCGATCGCCAGGAGTGCCAGGTCTACCTGAAGCCGGGGAACCGCTTCGAGACCTACGACGAGGGCTGGACCGTGCGGTACATCACCGACCTGCAGCCTCCTGTCGGCTACTACCTGCGGGGCGAGGAGTACTCGACGCAGGTCGACACCTTCGTCCGGTCGGTACACCAGGGCGAGGCCGTACCGGAGGTCTCGTTCCGGAGCGCGTACGCGACCGATTGGGTGGTCGACCGGATCTCGTCGATCGCTGGGAGGTCGTGATGGATCGTCTGCTGTTCGGGGACAATCAGTTCTTCGGGGTCAACCACATGTCGGAGGACAAGGCGCGGGCCCAGGCCATGCAGTTCCGCGACACGGATGCGATCGTGTCGGTGCTGGATGACGCCTATGACGCCGGCCTGAAGACGTTCATGTGCACCACGCACGACGCCGTCGCCGAGATCGCCGGTCGGGTACGGGGCAATCCCGACCGGTACCCGGGGTTCCAGTTCTTCCCGGGGATGCCCTATGCGCACAAGTACGCCAATGCCCTCGCAGAAGTCGGCCCGGTCGACGCGCTGAAGCGATTCGCCCCGGGCGGTGTGATCGACACGGCCGTGCGCGGCGTCAAGTCGGCCGTGCGTCGCGACGCCGACGAACTGATGCGGCTGCTCGTCGACGCCGAGCTCCAGCCGTTCGCCGGCCTCGACACCCCGGTCGTGTTCCTGCAGAACGTCGTCACCGACCTGCTGCTCGGCCTCGGTATGCACTCGATGCTGCGGAGCTTCAGCGACCATCTTCGAGAGCGTCACGGGGTCGAGGCCGGGTTCATCACCATGAACCTGCCGCGGCTTCTCGATGCGCTCGACACAGCGGGTGTCGACGATCCGATCGTCTGTTGCAACTACAACAAGATCGGCTTCCGGATGAGTGGCGGCATCGAGGCCTACGACGATGCGCTCGAGAACCGCCGCTTCCGGTGCATTGCGATGTCGGTGTTCGCATCGGGTGCGATCGAGCCGGACGAGGCGATCAGCTGGATCTGCGAGCGTCCTCGTATCGGGTCGATCGTGTTCGGCGCTTCGTCGTCACGCAACATCCGCTCGACGATCGCGCTCGTCGAGCGGCACTCGGGGCGCCTGGACCGGTGACGTCGGTCGCTGGCGGCGTCGCCGTGCCGGCATGAGCACCGGCAGCAGGCTGCCGCGTCGGTCGCGCAGTTGGTTCCCGATGGTGACCAGGGTCCGCGTGAGCAGTCGACGCTCGGGGACTGCCAGCACGACCGTGTCGACCATGTGCGCGAGCTGGACGGCGGCGGCCGTCTCGAGGAGCGGACCGCAGTCGAACACGACGACGTGGGCCTGCGCCGAGGCCGTCGAGATGAGATCTGGCACCGTCTGACGGCGAAGGCTGCGTCGGGCCAGGGTGTCGCCGGTCCCGACGACCAGCAGCCCGGCGACGGCGGTGGGAGCCAGCGCCCCCGAGGTCGGGTCGCCGCCACTCGCGATCAGTGCCGGTATGCCGGGACGGCCGGCAGCGAAGAGCCGAGTGAGCTCGCTGTCGCGGGCATCGGCATCGACGAGCAGGACCCGGGCCCCGTTCATGGCGAACCGGTTTGCCAGGGCGCCTGCCAGCGTGGACGATCCGGCCGAGCGTTCGGTCCCGACCACGGCCACGGTGAACGCTCCGGCGGCCGGGGCATGTCCCTCGGCGCGGACGGCCAGCATGTCGACGAACGAGGCGACACGCGTGGGCAGTGCCTCCACCGGTGCCCGCCGGTTCTTGGCGAACGCACGAACGACCGGGAATTCGCCCACGATCGCCTCGTCGAGGACTGCTTCGATCTCGCGTACGTCGAGCGCGATGCGCGAAAGGCGGCCGACGATGACCGCTGCCACCATCCCGAGGAAGAGTCCCCCGACCGCACCCATGATCATCAACATCCCGCCCTGGCCGACGACCGGGGCGAGGGGAGTCGTTGCCGACTGCACCACCTGGCTGGTGATGAGCGACCGGTCGTCGATGTCGAGACGGATCAGTTCGCTCCGCGTGGCGAGTACCTGCTGGTACTGCGAGAGCAGCAACTCCTTCTTCGAGGTCAGATCGGGCGCGACCATGGCGACATCCGGGAGCTGGGCGAAGTTGGCCGACCCCGACGACGGCAGGTACGGCTGCATCCGGTTGGCGATGTCGGTGTCGACGGCAGCGATCAGCGTCTCGAGGTCGGCGAGTTCGGCTTCGAGTTCGTCGATCTGCGGCTGACGTGTCGTCGACGTCCGCTCGTCGAGAGCCTCGAAGTACGCCTCGACATACGCGCTCGCGATGGCCGTGGCCTCGCCGGGATCCGCCGAGCTGGCTGCGATCTCGACGATGTCGGTCTTCGGTTCGTGGGTGATCACGGTCGAGGAGCGAACAACGGTCGGCGAGGCGTCGACCTGCTCGGCGACACGCTCGACGAGCTCTTCCGATCGGAGCACGCTGAGCTGGCCGATGACGTACCGGTCCGGGTCGTTGGCGAAGCTCACCTGGGCGCCTTGGCCCTGTGGGGGAGCCACCAGGAGGACGGCGACCGACTCGTACCGGTCGGCGTCCCGGCGGCCTGCGACAAGACCGGCGCCAGCACCGAGCGCGCCGACGACCAACACGATCCACCAGTAGCGCCGGAGCGCGTTCATCACGAATGCAAGTTCCATGGTCGGGCTG
>JBDKIV010000168.1:0-9804 GCA_039796935.1 Actinomycetota bacterium
CACCCGGTCGCGGTAGAAGCGCAGTTCGGCGACGCTCTCGCGGATGTCGTCGAGGGCGCGGTGGGTGCCCACCTTGAACGGGCGTGTGTTGTTGAGACCCGGGTACCAGCGGCGGACGAGTTCCTTGATGCTGCTCACATCGATGCTGCGGTAGTGCAGCCAGTGCTCGATGTCGGGAAGGTAGGCGTCGAGAAACCGACGGTCCATGCCGATCGAGTTGCCGCACAGGGGGACCTTGCGCGGTTCGGGCACCCATTCCTTGATGAACGCAAGGGTCGCCGCCCCCGCTTCGTCGAGCGTGACCGTCGAGGTGCGGATGGCATCGAGCAGGCCGCTCTTGGTGTGCATCTCGACGACGATCGGCTCCATCAACGCAAGGTGCTCGTCGGGCTGATGAACCACCAGATCGGGTCCTTCGGCCACGATCTCGAGGTGATCGTCGGTGATGATGGTGGCGATCTCGACGATGACGTTCCTGGCCGGATCGAGCCCGGTCATCTCCAGATCCATCCACACGAGCACGACCGGCAAGACTACGCCACGATGACCGCGAACCGTGACTACGACCCGACGACCGTCCCCATCCGACCGGCTGCGACGGTGATGCTCGTTCGCGACAGCGATCGGCCGGCGGCCGATGCCGGCCCGACCGCGCTCGAGGTGTTCATGTTGCGCCGCACCCTGTCGGCCGCGTTCGCCAGCGGGATGTACGTGTTCCCCGGTGGTCGCGTCGAGACGAGCGACGGTGACGACGTCGATCGTGCGCACCGGCTGGCGGCGATCCGGGAGTGCTTCGAAGAGGCCGGGGTCCTGCTGGCACGCGATCCGGCGGGTCGTTTCGTCGACGACGGACACCCGGCGCTCGCCGAGCGCACGGCGATCCACGACGGCACGGCCGAGCTGCTGGCGCTGTGCGACCAGCACGGCCTCACCCCGGCGATCGACGAACTGGCCTGGGTCGCCCACTGGATCACGCCGATCGGCGAGCAGCGACGCTTCGACACCCGGTTCTACCTGGCGCCGGCACCCGACGGCCAGGACCACAGCCACGACGACGAGGAGACGATCGACAGCCTCTGGGTCGAGCCGGCCGATGCACTTCGTCGGGCCGGCGCCGGCGAGCTGATGATGATGCCCCCGACCGTGAAGAACCTGCAGTTCCTCGCCGAGTTCGACACCGTGGACGCCGTGATGGCTGCTGCGCGAGCGTTGCCGCCACCGTCGTGCATCCTGCCGAAGATCCGCTTCGTCGACGGCGCGATCGTCGGGGTCGTCATGCCTGACGAACCGGGTTACGACGAACTGGCCTGATCCTTCGCGTCGAGGGCAGCGGCCACGAGGCCGAGCATGCGCGCCGAGCAACCGGCCATGTTGGTCGGAGGAGCGACCTCGTCGATGATTCGTCGGGCGATGGCGCGGAACTCGTCGGCTGCAGGTCCCTCGCCGTCGAGGCTCACGGGGGCACCGGCGTCGCCGCCTGCAGCAACCGCAGACTCGAGCGGCACCCGTCCGAGCAGCGGCACCCCGATCTCGTCGGCGAGCGCCTGACCGCCACCCGCACCGAAGAGCGCGTAGGTCTCGCCGTGGTCGCAGGTGAACGCGCTCATGTTCTCGACGACGCCGCAGACACGCAGGAAGCTGCGTCGTGCCATGTCGGCGGCGCGCGCTGCGACCTTCTGGGCGGCGAGTGCGGGCGTGGTGACGATGAGGAGATCGGTGCGCGGCAGCATGCGTGCCAGACCCATCTGGACGTCGCCGGTGCCGGGCGGCATGTCGATGAACAGGTAGTCGAGTTCGCCCCAGCGCACGTCGCGCAGGAACTGCTCGACCGCTTTGGTGAGCATCAGGCCGCGCCACATCAGCGCCGTGTCCTCACCGACGAGGAAACCGGTGCTCACGACCTTCAGCACACCCCGTCCGACCCGCCGCTCGTTCGGCAGGATCTTCGGTTTGTCGGAGCCGTCCACGTGCTGGGCTTCGAGGCGATCGTCGATGCCGAGCAGTCGAGGTACCGAGAAACCCCAGATGTCGGCGTCGAGCACGCCGACGGTGAACCCCTGTGCAGCGACGGCCGCAGCCAGATTGACCGTGACCGAGCTCTTGCCCACCCCGCCTTTGCCGCTGGCGATCGCGAGCACCCTGGTGGTGGTGGGGATCTCGGTGTCGGGCGCCTGCTCGCGGGCGTTCCAGCGCGCCTTGAGCATCACGTCGCTGCGCTCGTCGCTGGTCATCTCGCCCCACTCGATCGACACCGAGGTGACACCCGGGTGGACGGCCACGCGGGTCTCGACGTCGCGCTTGATCTGGGCGCGCAGCGGGCACCCCCCGATCGTGAGCTTGACCCCGACCGTGACGGCACCCGATGCGGCGACGTCGACATGAGGCACCATGCCGAGCGTCACGATGTCGGAGCCGAGTTCTGGATCGATGACCGACCTGAGCAGTTCGAACACCTGCTCGGCCGAGGGCGGCTGGATGGTGTCCACAGCAGGATTGTACGAGCAGTGATTGGTACACTGCGCAGCAGTACCAAGGTTCAGCCGTTCCTCAGAGGAGAACCCATCGTGATCACGCTCACCGACACCGCAGCCAGCAAGGTCAAGGAACTGCTCGAGGCCGAGGGCGCCACCGATCTCGCCCTTCGTGTCGCCGTCCGCCCGGGCGGATGCAGCGGCTTCTCGTACGAGATGTTCTTCGACGGCGACATCGCCGCCGACGACGAGAAGGCCGTCTTCGGCCCCGACGGGTCGCAGGTGCACGTCGTGGTCGACCAGGCGTCGAAGCAACTGCTCGAGGGCGCCACGCTCGACTACAAGGACGGCCTCAACCAGGCTGGTTTCAGCATCACCAACCCGAACGCCTCACGTACGTGCGGCTGCGGGTCCAGCTTCAGCTGATCATCCGACGACAGCTCTCAACCGCCGATCGCCACGGCGATCATCAGCGCAGCGACGATCGCGAAGCAGGTCCAGCGGACGAATGGACTGACGCGGCGCCGTGGGTACTGTGTCATGGCATGCGACAGTAGCGAGCCTGCACCGGTCCGAGCAGATCGACGCTCGCTCAGCCGAGCGACGCGGCCAGCATGCTCGACAACTCGTCGGCGTCCCAGACGATGTCGATCCGGCGGACGACGGTGCCCGAGGCGTCGGTGATCCAGATGATCGGCTCGTAGTCGATACCGATCGCCGTGACGGCAGGTGCGAGCACGGTTGCTTCGGGGTCGGCGTAGACCTCGGCGTGGACGAAGGTCGCGACCTCGGCGTACCGGGAGGCTGCGTCGATCAAGAAGTCGAGACCGGGGCCGCACGTGGCGGTGGCGCAGTGCGCCGGTGTCCCGATGAGATAGACGACGGGCTTTCCGGCGGCGAGCGCCTCGGTGAGGGTGACGTCGTGGAACGGGCAGGTCCCGTCGAGGCGGGTGCAGATCGGATCGACACCGCGAGCGTCGCTCGTGGTGGGCGTGTCGAACGCCGGGAGCGTCGTGCCCACGGCAGGGAATGCGACCTCGTCGGGGTCGAAGACGAGGAACGGGGTCGCATCCCCCTTCGCTCCGTCGATGACCAACTCGTACAGTCCGCGCTCGGCGATGGTGGCGGTGATGCTCCAATACGGAACGCTCAGGCCGTCACCGCGCCGGGGCACCGAGATGGTTGCGATCTGCTCGCCGGCTTCGTCGCGGATGACGCCGGTCAGCGTCGCGGGTCCGCCCGTCACGAGCGCCCCGTCGTCGGTGGCGAGCGAGATGGGCAAGCGGACCTCGCCCGGCGTGAGCGCCTTGCTCGACGGATATCGCTGCACCACGGTGAACCCGCTCGCCGCGGTCGGCCCGGGCGCGTCGCCCGGGGTGGTGGCCCCCGGCGCACTGTCCGAGCCGCATGCTGCGAGGAGGACTCCGGCGGTCGCGCCGGCACCGAGTGCGAGCGCCTGGCGGCGGCTCCATCGCACCGACGAGAAGAGATGATCGGCTGGCATCGCCGACAGCCTACGATCGGCGCCATGACGAAACCCCTCGGCCCCTATACCCCTGCTGTGCGTGCCGGTGACTGGATCATCGTGAGCGGCCAGCTCGGCCTGCGTGACGGTGCCCTGGTGCCCGGCGGCGTCGCAGCTCAGACCGCACAGGCGGTCGAGAACCTCAAGGCGCAACTCGATTCGATGGGTGCCACGATCGCCGATGTCGCCAAGACCCTGTGCTTCCTGACCGACATGGACACGTTCGCCACCTTCAACGAGGCCTACGTCGCCGGCTTCGACGGGTCCCGCCCGGCGCGCAGCACCATCGGAGTCGCGGCCTTGCCGCAGGGTGCCGCCGTCGAGATCGAGGCCTGGGCCTTCAAGCCGCTCTAAGGTCTGGGCGTTCACGCCCGATTCGGCTAGGCTTCGGCCCGTGCCTGGTGCCATCGCCATCGTCATCGCGCTGCTGGTGTTCCCCGTGATCGCCCTCATGGGTTCATCGGTCATCGCCGCCGTCCTCGGGATCATCCTCGACAGAGATGCCGCGGTGCGCAACGAGGGCAGCGAACTGCTCGACCTCAACGTGTGACGTCTCGCGCCGAGCCGTCGGGATCGATGCACCTGCACGACGCATCGGCCGAAGCGCTCACTGCAGCGGTGCTCGACTACGCCGTTCGGCGAGTGGCGATGGACCCACCGCCGCTCGATCATCCGGTCGACGACGCCACGCTGACCGAACGAGCAGGTGTCACCATCACGCCGACGGGGATCGGCGGCGTCGACGCGTTGCGGATCTTCGGCGAGGTGCTCGCCCCTGCGTGCATCAGCGTCGATCACCCACGGTTCTTGAGTTTCGTCCCCGCTGCGCCCACGGAGGCTGCCGTCCTGTTCGACCTCGTCGTCGGCGCGTCGAGCATCTACGGCGGGTCGTGGCTCGAGGGTGCCGGCGCCGTGCACGCCGAGAACGAGGCGTTGCGATGGTTGGCAGGCTTGGCAGGGCTGCCGCCGACTGCCGGTGGTGTCTTCGTCAGCGGCGGCACGGCCGGCAACCTGTCGGCGCTCGTCGTGGCCCGCTCGAGGTGGCGTGCCCGCGGTGACGGCGAGTTCGATCACGTTCGGCCACTGGTGCTGTGCTCGGGCGGGGCGCACTCGTCGGTCAGCGCGGCGTGCCGTGTCATGGACGCCGATCTCGTCACCGTGCCGACCGATGGCGAGGGGGGTCTTGGTCGAGCTGCCCTCGAGGCGACGGTCGAAGCACTCGAGGTCGACCGACGTCGACGACTGATCGCCGTCGTGGCGACCTGCGGCACCACCAATGCGGGCGTCATCGACGACCTGCAGGCGGTTGCCGACGTGTGCCGGTCGGCCGGCGTGTGGATGCACGTGGACGGCGCCTACGGCGGCGCAGGCCTGGTGGCACCGAGCGTGCGTGACCGGTACGTCGGGATCGAGCACGCCGACAGCTTCATCGTCGACCCGCACAAGTGGTTGTTCGCTCCGTTCGACTGCTGCGCGCTCCTGTACCGCGATCCACGCGAGGCGCGCCGTGCGCACACCCAGCATGCCGAGTACCTCGAGGTGCTCCATGGCGATGACGACGTCGAGTGGAACCCGAGTGATTACGCCCACCACCTCAGCCGTCGGGCCCGCGGTCTGCCGTTCTGGTTCAGCCTCGCGACGTACGGCACCGACGCCTATCGAGATGCGGTCGAGGTCACGCTCGACGTTGCCCGGGCAGCGGCGCGACTGATCGCGCGGGCGCCGTGGCTCGAGCTGATCATGGAGCCTCAGCTGAGCGTCGTGCTGTTCCGCCGGCTCGGCTGGACAGCCGACCAGTACCGGGCATGGAGCGACCGGATGCTGGCCGACGGAATCGCCTTCGTGGTCCCGACCGGCTGGAACGGTGACACGGTCCTGCGGATCTGCATCGTCAATCCCCGGACCACGATCGACGACATCCAACTGCTCGTCGAGTCGCTGGCCGGGCCATCCGACCTCGCTGGGCCATCCGATCTCGCTGGGCCATCAGCGACCACCAACACCTCGGGAGGAACACCATGACGGATCTCCTCATTCGCAATGCTCGACTCGTCGCCACGATGGACGCCGAACGCCGTGAGTTGGCGGGTGGGTGGGTCGCGATCACCGGTGGCCTCGTCGAGGCCGTCGGGGTCTCGACCGAACCGGAACCGGTTGCCGACCGGGTCATCGACGCCGATGGCTGCCTGGTCACACCAGGTCTGGTGAACACCCACCATCACATGTACCAGAACCTCACCCGGGCCTACCCGGCGATGACCGACAAGCCCTTGTTCGGCTGGCTCCAGTCGCTGTTCCCCCTGTGGGAGGCGATCGACGAAGAGTCCGTCCATGCGTCTGCCTTCGTCGGTCTCGCCGAGTTGGCGCTCAGTGGCTGCACCACCTCGACGGACCATCTGTATCTGCATCCCCGGCGGGGCGGAGACGTGCTCGGGGCAGAGATCGCAGCAGCGCGAGAACTGGGCATGCGGTTCCATCCGACCCGAGGTTCGGTGAGTCTCGGCCAGAGCAGCGGGGGCCTCCCGCCCGACTCGCTCGTCGCCGACGACGACGAGATCCTCGCCGCGAGCGAAGCTGCAGTCGCTCGTCACCACGATCGTTCGCACGGTGCCATGGTGCGGATCGCCCTCGCCCCGTGCAGCCCGTTCACCGTCACCGAGGAGTTGATGGTCCGCTCGGCCGAGCTGGCGGAACGCCTCGACGTGCGTCTGCACACGCATTTTGCCGAGAACGTCGAGGACGACGAGTACTCGCTGGCGAGGTACGGCTGCAGGCCGATGGAGTACCTCGAGCGAACGGGCTGGTGCACCGACCGGACCTGGGTCGCGCACTGCGTCATGCCGAACCCCGACGAGGTCGGGCGGCTCGGCGCGGCGGGCATCGGGGTGGCCCACTGCCCGACGAGCAATCTCATCCTCGCGTCGGGCATCGCCCCGGCGGTCGACCTGCGCGCTGCGGGTGTCCATGTCGGTCTCGGCGTCGACGGCTCATCGTCGGCTGACGCAGCATCGATGTGGATGGAGGCACGTCAGGCGATGCTCGTCGGCAAGCTCCGGAGCGGTGCGGGCGCTGCCACCGCTCGGACGTCGCTCGAGATGGCCACGCTCGGCGGCGCCGGTTGTCTCGGTCGACTGGGAGAGTTGGGCAGTCTCGTGCCGGGTGCCGTCGGCGATGTGGCGGTGTGGAAGCTCGACGGACCGGTCTTCGCCGGGGCGGTCGCCGATCCGGTCGAGGCCTGGCTGCGGTGTGGGCCGACGTCGGCCTGGTACACGATCGTGCAGGGCCGAGCCGTCGTCGAGGAGGGTCGTCTGGTCCACCCTGCCCTGCCGGAGATGCTCGCCGAGCACGCCCGCCAGTCGAAGCGCATCCAACGGCTCACCTGATGGCAGCGTCGGGGGGTCTCGCCGTCAGGTAGGCGTACCGGCGCTCGCCCAGCGGCTCTGACCGAACCGGTACCCCACGGAGCGCACGGTCTGGATGAGGCTGGCGTGCTCTTCGCCGAGCTTGGCCCGGAGACGGCGGATGTGGACGTCGACCGTGCGCGCCCCGCCGTAGTACTCGTATCCCCACACGCGCGACAGCAGCATCTCGCGGGTGAACACCTTCCCGGGGTGCTGAGCGAGGAACTTGAGCAGCTCGTACTCCATGTAGGTCAGGTCGAGCGGACGGCCGGCGATCGATGCCTGGTAGGTCTCGAGGTTGAGGACCAGACCGTTGTGCTCGACGACCTCGGGCCGGACATCGGCCACTCCTTGCCGTCGCACGAGGTGCTTCACGCGGGCCTCGAGCTCGGACGGGTGGAACGGGGTGAGACAGAAGTCGTCGAACAGGTCGTGACGCATGTCGAGGTCGGAGAGCTGCGATCCGTTGACGAGCACGATCAGCGGAACCGGGACATCCCGCTTGCGCAGCGACCTGCAGACGGCCCATGCGGTCTCGGGTTCGGTGTCACATGCGATCACGGCACCGGCCCATCCACCGGCGGGCTCCTGGTGGATCGCGCCGTCGGCGGTGGCGATCGCGTTCCACACGAACCCGGCCAGGTCGAGCGTCCTCGCGAGCTCGGGTGGCGGAGGGTCGGGGAAGATCGCGACGACGTCCATGCTCAGAGTGCCTTCAGGTACCGATCGATCTCGAAGGCGCTCACCTGTGTCTTGTAGGCGCGCCACTCGATGCGCTTGTTCCGGACGAACCACTCGAAGATGTGCTCGCCCAGCGTCTCTCGTACGAGCTCGGACCGCTCCATCACCCTCAGTGAATCGGCGAGGGACTGGGGGAGCTGTTCGATGCCCAGCTGTGCCAGCTGCGCGTCGGTCAACTCGAACAGGTTGGCGTCCGCCTCGGGCGCCAGTTCGTAGCCTTCGCGAATGCCGCGTAGGCCGGCAGCGAGGATGACCGCGAACGCGAGGTACGGGTTGCAGGCAGGATCGGGCGCCCGGTACTCGATGCGGGTGGCGTTCGGATTGCCGCGTTTCGGGATCGGGACGCGGATCAGACCGCTCCGGTTGTTCCTGGCCCAACTGATGTGGACGGGTGCTTCGAAGCCGGGTACGAGCCGCTTGTAACTGTTGACGGTCTGGTTGGTGATCGCGGTGATCTCTGCCGCATGCCGAAGCAGACCGGCCATGAAGCTCTTCGCCACCGGAGACAGATTGTGCGGGTCGGACTCGTCGAAGAACGCGTTCTGGTCGTGCTGGAACAGCGACATGTGCGTGTGCATGCCGCTGCCCTGCACGCCCTCGAGCGGCTTGGGCATGAAGGTCGCGTGGACTCCGTTCGCTGCGGCGACCTCTTTGACGAGCAGCCTGAACGTCATCACACTGTCGGCCATGGTGAGCGCGTCGGTGTGACGGAGGTCGATCTCGTGCTGGCTCGGAGCGTCCTCGTGGAAGCTGTAGCCGACGGGGATGCTCATCTTCTCGAGCGCTCGGATCGTCTGCTTGCGCAGCGAACCGGCAACGTCGGCGGTCGTCAGGTCGAAGAAACCACCCTCGTCGAGCGGTACCGGAGCCTGGCCGCGTTCGGGCGGCGCGAAGTAGAAGAACTCGATGTCGGGTGCCACGAGGAAGGTGTAACCCTGTTGGTGAGCGGCGTGCAGCTGACGGTGCAGCACCCGCCGCGGGTCGCCGTCGAACGGGCTGCCGTCGAGTTGATGGATGTCGCAGAACACGCGTGCCTCGGGAGCGTCGGGGTCGCCCCAGGGCAGTACCTCGAACGTGTTCGGGTCGGGGATGGCCAGCACATCGGTCTCTTGGACGCGCCCGAACCCGTCGATCGCCGATCCGTCGAACGACATCCCGTTCTCGAGTGCGTTCTCGATCTCGGCCGGGCTGATGGCGAAGCTCTTCAGGTTGCCGAGGACGTCGGTGAACCAGAGGCGGATCAGGCGGACGCCGCGTTCTTCCACCGTCCTTCTGACGTAGTCACGTTGCTGGTCGAGCACGGGCATTGCTCCAGTCTTGCCGGTCGGGGAGTGCTGTGAGAACGCCGCAGGGGGCCGACCGAAGTCGGCCCCCTGCGCAGTTCGAGGTACGAGTGGACGTGGGCCGGGATCAGGCGGCGCCGCAGACGGCGTCGAGGATCAACCGGGTGACCGTGTAGGGGTCGCAGTTGGCGTTCGGGCGACGGTCCTCGGCGTAACCCTTACCGGACTTCTCGACCGACCACGGGATACGGATCGAGGCGCCACGGTTCGACACGCCGTAGCTGAACTTGTTGTACGGAGCGGTCTCGTGCGCACCGGTGAGGCGGCTCTCGATGTCGTGTCCGTAGTTCTTCACGTGCAGATCGACCTTCTTGCCGATGGCG
>JBDKIV010000169.1:0-4810 GCA_039796935.1 Actinomycetota bacterium
CTCTCGAGATGACCGTCCTGTCGACGGGTACGCTCCCGCTCATGCCGATCCACCTTCGCGCCGAGCCGTCCGACTACGCACCTGCCGTCCTGGTCCCCGGCGATCCGAAGCGAGCGGCGTACATCGCCGAGCATCACTTCGACCCGGGGGCCCGCCTGGTCAACAGCGAGCGCGGCATGCTCGGGTACACCGGCACCTACCGGGGTCGGCCGATCAGCGTGCAGTCCGTCGGCATGGGCGGCGCCAGCGTCGGCATCTACTACACCGAGCTCACCCAGATGCTGGGGGCGCGACGCCTCGTTCGCGTCGGCACGTCGGGTGGGCTCATGCCGGGGCTCCGCATGGGTGACACGGTCATCGCGATCAGCGCCACCGCTGACGATCCCATGGTCGCGCTGCTCACCGACGGCGAGGCACACGCGCCGACGGCCACCTGGTCGCTCGTCGAGCGAGCCGTGCGGATCGGACGTTCGAAGGGCGCGAGCCTGCACGTCGGCCCGATCGTCACCAGCGCGATCTTCTACGACCGGCGAGAGGGGATCATGGCGCGCTGGCGCGACCGGGGCCATCTGGCCGTCGAGATGGAGGCGGCAGTGCTCTACACCCTCGCCGCGGTGCACGGATTCGAGTCGCTGGCGGTGATGACGGTGAGCGACCTGATCGCGTCGGAGACCGAGACCGAGCGGATCAGCGACGAGGAACTGCAGATGGGTGTCGACCGGATGATGGAGATCGCCTGCGAGGTCGCCGTCTCGGACGACCTCTGACGATCCCCATCACCGCTCGGCGTGCTAGATCAGTCCGAGTTCGCGGACGGCGTCGCGCTCTTCGGCGAGTTCGGCCGCCGACGCATCGATCTTGGCGCGGCTGTACGCATCGATGTCGAGACCCTGGACGATCGAGTACTCACCGTTCGCGCAGGTGCAGGGGAAGCTCGAGATGAGACCCTCGGGCACACCGTACGAGCCGTCGCTCGGCACAGCCATCGAGACCCAGTCACCGGGCGCGGTGCCGAGCGTCCATGAGCGGATGTGATCGACGGCCGCGTTCGCTGCCGACGCCGCCGACGACGCGCCACGAGCTTCGATGATCGCGGCGCCGCGCTTTGCAACCGTGGGGATGTAGGTCCCGTCGACCCACTCGTGGTCGCCGACGAGGTCGTACGCGTTCGATCCGTTGACCTTGGCATGGAACAGGTCGGGGTACTGCGTGACGGAGTGGTTGCCCCAGATGGTCATGTTCGTGATGTCGTTGACGGTGACACCGGTCCGAGCGGCCAACTGGCTGATCGCCCGGTTGTGATCGAGACGGGTCATGGCGGTGAAGCGGCCGGGATCGAGACCCGGGGCGTTCTGCTGGGCGATGAGCGCATTGGTGTTCGCCGGGTTGCCGACCACGAGGATCTTGACGTTCTTGCTGGCGCTGGCGCTGAGTGCCTGGCCCTGCGGCTTGAAGATCCCGCCGTTCGCCGTCAGCAGGTCGCTGCGCTCCATGCCCGCCTTGCGGGGCATGGCCCCGACGAGCAGCGCCACGTCGGCGTCGCCGAAGGCGACGTTCGCGTCATCGGTGCAGACCACGTCGGCCAACAACGGGAAGGCACAGTCGTCGAGTTCCATCTTCACGCCCTCGAGTGCCTTGAGCGCCGGGGTGATCTCGAGCAACTGGAGGATCACCTTGGTGTCCGGGCCGAGCATCGAGCCGGAAGCGATACGGAACAGGAGGCTGTAGCCGATCTGGCCAGCAGCCCCGGTGACGGCGACGCGCACAGGTGAAGTCATGTGCCGAAGCGTACGCCCCCGACGAGCACCCGAGCCAAGCCGCCAGGCAGAACGAGACGGTTCAGCTGACCGGCTGCAGCAGGTCGCGCCGGCCGATGACGTCGAAGATGTAGTTCGCGTAGGTCTGCTGTGCTTCCTTGGTCGCCAGGTGCACGCCGTCGCTCGACATACCCGGGATCTGCCCGTTGTCGACGAACGCCTTCCACTCGAGCACCGTCACGTTCGGGTACTGGCGCAGCGCGTAGATGTTGTCGTTGTTCGGGTCGATCCAGCCCTTGCCCGGTGCCCGCACCGTCAAGAAGACCACGGTGGGCACCTGCTCGGCGGGGAGGAACGTCATGATCTCGGCGTACTGCTCGGCGCTGACCGGGCCGTTGGTCCCGGTCTGGATGACCACGGTCGTGCCCAGCTGCGCCGACGCGTGCAGCTGTCCGATCACCTGCGCGACCCAGTTGCCCTGCTTGCTCTCCTGGGCGTACACGGTGAAACCACCTGCCTGCAGCTGCGCCGTCGCCCCCTTCATCACCGACTCGCCCACGGCGATGGGCGGTCGCTGTTCGACCGGGAGTGTCGTCGTGGGCGCGACGGTGGTGGGCGGCAACGTCGTCGGCGCGACCAGCGTGGCCCCGGTGGTGGTGGGTGTCACGGCGCCGTCGACGGTGGTGACGGTCGGGACGGCTTCGGTCGAATCGGGGACCGGGAGTTCGTCGAGCAGAGCGTCCGCATCGGCGAGCGAGCACTCGACGGCGCCCACGCACTGATTGGGCGCCATGGCGATGCTGACGCTCGCCCACCCGAACACGACCCCGACACCGACCCCCGCGACGGTGAGGCGGCGGCGGCGGAGCAGCGTTGCCTGCGTGGGGCGACGCCGCTCGCCACGCAGCCAGTTGCCGATCGCCCCGCGCCGGATCGGCATCTCGACCAGGCGGTAGCTCGCCTCGGTGATCGGGACCGTGAGGACCATGGCGACGATGAACTGCGTGAGCGACATCTCGATGCCGGCCTCGCGGCGGATGATCTGATAGATCGGCCAGTGGTAGAGGTACAGGCCGTAGCTTCGTGTGCCCACCCACGACAGCACCGGATTGCCGAGCAGGCGGCCGGCCATGGCCCTGCTGTGGGTGACGGCGGCCACCACCATCAGCGTGGCGATCCCGGTGACGAACAACCCTCCGCGGAACAGCCACGGGTCGAACCGCGAGCCCGTGAGCATGGTCAGTGCCGGATCGGCGAGGTGGATCTTCCAGATCACGAACGCGAGGACGACGAGGCCGCCGAGCGCGAGCAGATCGAGTTGTCGGCCCTTGTCGCGCAGCGGGCCACGCATGATCGCGACCGGCCGCCAGACCATCGCGAAGGCTGCCCCGAGCATGACGCCGCCAGCACGCGTGAACGTATTGAGGTAGAGCGTGTCGTTGATGCTGATGCACCGCCCGGCGATCTGCCAGTAGCCGCGGCTGCTGTCGGCCGTGCAGGCCGAATCGATGTCACCCGGCACGAACAGCACAGCACTGACGATCGTCATCAGCACGGCGAACCCGAACAACCACATCGCGACCCGCGGCAGGTGCGTGCGCCCGCGGCTCAGGATCGCCATCATGACGAGCGGCCAGACGAGGTAGAACTGCTCCTCGACGGCGAGCGACCACAGATGCCGGAGCGGAGCGAACGCCTCGGCCGCGGTGTAGCCGGCTCCGACCCAGATCTGGTACCAGTTGGTCACGTAGGTCACGCCGGCGACGATGTCACCGCGTGTTCTCCCGCGTGCCTCGCGCATGAAGATGGCCAGGTAGACCATCAAGAACGCGAGCATCACGTAGAGCGCCGGGAGCAACCGACGGAACCTGCGCAGCCAGAACTGGCGGAGGTCGATCCTGCCGCTCCGCTCGTGCTCGCCGATCAACAGCAGCGTGATCAGGTACCCCGAGATCACGAAGAACACCTCGACACCGAGGAATCCGCCGTGCAGCCACGAACTGTTGGCGTGGTAGATCATCACCGCCACGACCGCCAGGGCGCGCAGACCGTCGAGGCCCGGCAGGTGCGGAACTCGGCTGATCTGCCCCTTGGGCGAGCGAGGTGGGGACCAGTCGGTCATCGGCCGTTCAGTATCTCAGTTCTGGGAGCGAAACAGAAGGCGCGTGGTCGACCGGAGGACCCGGCGCCCACTCGCCTCGTCGTGCGCGCTGCGGTGTCAGAGCTGCATCGCCTTGACCTCGAGGAACTCCTCGAGCCCGAAGGTTCCCGCCTCGCGGCCGAGGCCGCTCTGCTTGTAGCCACCGAACGGTGCCATCACGTTGAACGCGCCGCCGTTGACCTCGACCTGCCCGGCCCGGATCTTGCGGGCGACCCGCTTGGCGCGATCGGCATCGCCGCTCCACACGCCGCCGGCGAGACCGTAGATCGTGTCGTTGGCGATGGCGATGGCCTCGTCCTCGGTGTCGTACGGCATGATCGACAGCACCGGCCCGAAGATCTCTTCGCGGGCGATCGTCATGTCGGGCGTGACGTTCGAGAACACCGTGGGCTTCACGAAGTACCCCTGCTCGAGGCCCTCGGGCGAGTCCGGCCCGCCGGCCACGAGCGTTGCGCCCTCGTCGATGCCCTGCTGGATGAAGCCGCGTACACGCTCTCGCTGCGCGGCCGACACGAGCGGCCCGAGACGACTGGTCTGCTCGAAGGGGTTGCCGGGTGTGAAGGCCGCCGCGGTGGCGGCGGCGATCTGCTCGACCTCTGCCAGACGCGACCGCGGCACGATCATGCGCGTGAGCGCCGTGCAGGTCTGGCCCGAGTTGAGGAAGCACTTGCCCACGCCGTCTGCGACGGCCTTGGTGAGGTCGGCATCGTCGAGGATGACGTTCGGGCTCTTGCCGCCCAGTTCGAGGGCGACCCGCTTGACGGACTGACTCGCCACCTCGGCGACTCGCTTGCCCGCACGCGTCGACCCCGTGAAACTCACCATGTCGACCTCGGGATGGGCGGCGATCGCCTCGCCCACCACCGGCCCGACGCCCGTCACGAGGTTGAAC
>JBDKIV010000170.1:0-14038 GCA_039796935.1 Actinomycetota bacterium
CCGGAAATACGTGCCATGTCGGCTCCTCAGCCCTGCCGCTGCTTGTGGCGCGGGTTCTCGCAGATCACCATGACGCGACCGTGCCGGCGGATGACCTTGCACTTCTCGCAAATTTTCTTCACGCTGGGACGGACCTTCATGGAGACCGGTCTTTCTTCGATGGGTTACTTGTAGCGGTACGTGATACGACCTCGGGTGAGGTCGTAGGGGGTGAGTTCTACCTGCACCTTGTCGCCGGGAAGGATTCGGATGTAGTGCATCCGCATTTTCCCGGAGATGTGCGCCAACACTTTGTGGCTATTTTCGAGCTCCACCCGGAACATTGCGTTCGGGAGTGACTCGATAATCGTGCCTTCCAACACGATGGCGTCGTCTTTCGGCTTGGGCAGGGGACTCTCCTTAGCGACTCTCGGGGGCGCCTGTGTACGCGCAGGCGCCACTGGGCCGAGTTGCAATGCTACCGCTCGGGGATCACAACGCCAAGTCCCTCTCGCGGGAAACCCGCGGACCGCGCAACGCTAGCAACCTCCATCACTCCGGAGGTGGACACGACCCGGTCGGAACGAGACGATCCCCGAGCGGTTGCACCATCGTCGTCAGCCCTCAGCAGGAACTCGACCATCGTCCGATCGTCGCGTGCACAGGAACACCTTCTCGCCGCGCTGCAGGGAGTACTCCGTCACATCTGGTTCCTCGGCCGTGTACTCCTCGACGTCGAAGCCCGCAGCCGACAGCCGACTTCGAACATCCGACCCGTAGAACCGGACGTGGTCGAACTGTCCGAAGTGGAGGCGACGATCGTGGTGGCTCGTCATCGCTTCGTTCTCGTACGTGGAGCGCCAGCCCTCGACGAGGGGGACCATCAGGACGAGGATTCCATTCGGGCGCAGAACACGATGTATCTCGCTCAGCGCCTTGCGGTCGTCGACATGCTCGAGCACATGCGACGCAAGCACGAGGTCGAACGAGCCGTCCTCGAGGCGCATGTTCTCGATGTCCAGATCGAGGGTCGTCGCATCGCCGAAGTCGCTCACCGCATACGACCGCGGCTGCTGGTCCTCGATGAAGCGCGACAGACAGGCTTCGGGAGCGAAGTGGAGCACCTGGCGATCACGGAAGAGTCGGGCACCCGACGCGTACCGCGCCAACAGCCTGTGGCGTTCCAGAGACCCGCACTTCGGACACAAGGCGTCGACCCGATGGGGCCTCCCGAACGGGCGGAACCGTCCGACGAAACCGCACACTGCGCACGTTCTCGTCGCCAGTCCTCGAAAATCCTGAGCGGCTCCGGCCATCACACCGGCGAGCAGCCTGAGGTCCCTGAGCAGGCCCCACCGTGACGTCCGCATGTCGTCACACTACGACGCGACACACCCGTGCACGCGACACACCCGTGCACCAGGTCTTGCCGCCCGGGCGTTCGACGAATCCCTCGCGGCGACCGGGACGATCGGGTGGCGCAGGAGATCACCGGTCCATGGTGCCGAACCCTCTCGTGCTCTCGTCCTCGACGAGCCCGCGAGGACGACACCCGACCGGGTCAGTACGCTCGGTGGCCGTGCGGACGAGAATCATCGCAGTGTTGTGCGCTGCCGTCATCGGCGCGCCTTGCTTGCCGGTCGTCACCCCTGCGGTCCTGGCGCAGTCGGCCATACCGGCCGGCACCGTGTCAGGCACCGCGGTCGCCGCCACGAGCGCCTACGTACCGCTGCCCGAGCCGAGGCGCCTGACCGACACCCGAGACGGCACCGGTCCGGTCCGGGCCGGCCAGAGCCTGGTCGTCCAGGTGACGGGTTCCGCTCCGCTCCCCGACCCCACCGTCACACGCGCCGTGGTCCTCAACGTCACGGTCGTCGGGCCGGCGGCGGTCGGATTCTGGACGGTGTACCCGACGGGTGGACCGATCCCGGTTGCCTCCAACCTCAACGTCGACGAGCGAGCGTCGATGCTCGGGGCGAGCCTCACGCTGGCCAATCTGGTCACCGTGCCCGTGGGCGTCGACGGCACCGTCAGCATCTTCGCCCAGACCGGTGGCCATGTCGTCGTCGACATGCTGGGCGCCTACGTCGAGCGCAGCACCAGCACAGCCGGCCGTTTCCAGCCGTTGCCGGCCCCCGACCGCATCTACGACTCGCGGTCTGGATGGGTCCTGGCCCCCGGCGCCACCACGACCGTCACGGTTCCCGATGCCCGAGGAGCCAGCGCTGCAGTCCTCAACGTGACCGCAATCGCTTCGGGGGCCGGATTCTGGACGGTCTATCCGACCTCGGTTCCCGAGCGGCCGACGGCATCCAATCTCAACTCGTTGGGCTTGTTCCACGTGACGGCCAACCAGGTCATCGTCGCGCTCGACGACGAGGGCCGATTCAACGTGTACAGCCAGCCGGGCGGACACCTGGTCGTCGACGTGGTCGGGCTGATGACGGGTGACCAGGCGCCGGAGTCGGACGTGGGCCTGTTCGTGCCGCTCGACCGCCCGACACGTTTCCTCGACACGAGGGATCCTCGCCTCGCTGCCTCGGGCGGCGCACGGATGCAGTTGCCGGCATGGAGCCCCGAGGTCGATGTGGCGGGCCACCCCGCGCTCGCGCCGACCGACGTCGCCGCCCTCGCCATGAACGTGACCATCACCGAGTCGCTGTCGGCGGGGTACGTGTCGGTCGGTCCGGCCGGGGCCCACCCCCCGCACGAGCGCTGGCGCGAGACCTCGACGCTCAACTCGACCCGAGCAGGACAGACGATTCCGAACCACGCAACGGTCGCGGTCTCCACGCGCGGCTTCGAGGTGTTCACCCAATCGGGCGGCCATCTCCTCGCGGACGTAGCGGGGTACTACACGGGTCGACCGACCGGCGCGGCCTTCGGTGGGCCCGACAACGTCGACCCCACGCCGTTCGCATGCCTGGGCTTCCCGACGAGACCCGTGTCCGAGGTGGTCAACGGCTCGAGTCGCGCCACGGTCCAGCGGGCGCAGCAGCGCCTCCTCGATCTCGGCTTCTGGCTCGTTGCAGTCGACGGCCAGTACGGACTCACCACCAAGCAGGCGGTCATGGCCTTCCAGAAGTGGACGGGTCTGCCGGCCACCACGGTGATCGACGAAGCCACCGCCGTGGCGCTCAATCGGACCATCTGCCGTCCGAGCCCATCGCGTAGCGGTGCCGACATGTTCGTGGTCGACAAGCGACGGCAACTCGGCTTCGTCGTGCGCGGGTCGAGCGCCCAGTGGATCATCAACGTGTCCACCGGCAGCGAGGTGCCCTATCGCGAGCTCAGCGAGAAGACCGGGCAGTGGGAGACGGGCGACTCCGTCACACCCAACGGCGACTGGCGCGTCTACCTCGAGCGTCCCGAGGGCTGGTGGGACGGTGACCTCGGCAGCATCTACCGACCCAAGTACTTCCGCGGTGGAGTCGCCGTTCACGGATCGAACAGCATCCCCAACCATCCGGCGTCACATGGCTGCGTTCGCGTGTCGGTGCCGGCCATGGACATGATCTGGGCGACCGATGCGATCCCGTTCCGCTCGCGTGTGATCGTTCACGACTGAGGCACGTTCGGATACGCTCGCCAGCACGTGAAATGGGTCCCGTGAGGCCCGTACGTGGAGGACCAACATGGGCGGCGATGCTGCACCTGTCGACGGGCGGAGCGTCATGTCGGCCGACGATGTCCGTCGGGCGATCACCCGCATCGCACACGAGATCGTCGAGCGCAACCACGGCACCGCCGGGTTGGTGGTCGTCGGGTTGCAGCGAGGGGGCGTCTGGATCGCCGATCTGCTCGCCGAAGCGATCGGCCGGATCGACGGCACCGGCCCGGTTCCCACAGGATCGCTCGACGTCAGCTTCTACCGTGACGACGTGGGGCTCCGGCCGATCGTACCCGGCAGCGTCACGGCACTCCCCCGTGACCTCGACGGCGCCACCGTCGTGCTGGTCGACGACGTGCTGTTCACGGGGCGGACGGTTCGCGCTGCACTCGACGCGCTGTCCGACCACGGCAGGCCGCGAGCCGTGCAGTTGGCGGTCATCATCGACCGCGGACATCGGGAACTGCCGATACGACCCGACTACGTCGGCAAGAACCTGCCGACCTCGCGGAGCGAGAACGTGTACGTGACCGCCGACGGTGTGGTCCTGGCATGAGACACCTCCTCGACATCGGCGACCTCGACGCCCGCGCCATCGTCGACCTCCTCGATCTGACCGACCACATGGTCGAGGTCAACCAACGACCCATGCCGAAGGTGCCGGCCCTGCGCGGCAAGACGGTGGTCAACCTGTTCTTCGAGGACTCGACGCGTACACGCACGAGCTTCGACACCGCTGCGCGTCGACTGAGCGCCGACGTCATGAACTTCGCCGTGTCGTCGAGCAGCGTCAACAAGGGCGAGAGCCTGCGCGACACGATCGAGACGATCACCGCCATGGGGGTCGACGCCTTCGTGGTCCGGCACGCTTCGAGCGGAGCGCCCCGTCTGATCACCCGTTGGACGGACGCTGCCGTCGTGAACGCCGGCGACGGATGGCACCAGCATCCGACTCAAGCCCTCCTCGACTGCTACACGATCCGGACCGAACTCGATCGCCGGTCGCCGGTCGGCGATCACAGGTCCGGTCTGTTCGAGGGACTCCGGATCGCGATCGTGGGCGACATCACGCACAGCCGCGTGGCGCGCAGCAACGCTCAGGCGTTCTCGGCGCTCGGTGCACGCGTCACACTCGTCGCACCTCCGACGCTGCTCCCCCCGGCGCTCGACTGGTCCGTCGACGTCAGCCACGACCTCGACGGCCTGATCGGCGACATCGACGTGCTCTACCTGTTGCGCATGCAGCGAGAGCGGATGCGCGACTCCCTCCTCCCGTCCCTGCGCGAATACACCGCCATGTACGGACTGACACCCGAGCGGGCGCGTCGGCTCCGGCCCGATGCGCTGGTGATGCACCCGGGCCCCATGAACCGCGGCGTCGAGATCGCCGTCGACCCGGCCGACCTCGCACGGTCGGTGGTGCTTCGTCAGGTCGCGAACGGCGTCGCTGTCCGCATGGCCGTGCTCTTTTCCCTACTCGGCAGCCATAGCGACCTGTCGATCGATTCGAAAGGCTCACCGTGACCCGCCTCGTCATCACCAACGGAACCGTGCTCGACCACACCGGCGAGCGTCGCGCCGACATTGCCGTCGCCGACGGCGTGATCGTCGCCACGGGCACCGAACTCGCCCCGGCACACCTGGACGGCGCCACGGTGCTCGACGCCACCGGGTGCATCGTCAGCCCCGGTTTCGTCGACCTTCATGTCCACCTGCGCGAGCCGGGCCGAGAGGATGCCGAGACGATCGAGACCGGTAGTCGGGCCGCAGCGCTCGGCGGGTTCACCGCCGTCATCGCCATGCCGAACACGGAACCGGCGCAGGACTCGCTGGCAACCATCGAGTTCGTCCGCGCCCAGGGTGTACGGGCGGGACTCTGCGACGTCCACCCGGCGGGCTGCATCACCCTCGGGCGGGCCGGCTCGCAGCTGGCTCCGCTCGGCGAACTGGCGGCGGCCGGAGTTCGGCTCTTCACCGACGACGGCAACGGCGTGCAAGACGCCGGTCTGATGCGGCGTGCGCTCGAGTACGCACGTCCCCTCGGAGTGACCCTCGCCCAGCATTGCGAGGTGTCGAGCCTGACCGCTGGTGCGGTCATGCACGAAGGATCCTGCTGCAGCCACCTCGGGCTACCGGGCTGGCCCGCGATCGCCGAGGAACTGATGGTCCACCGCGACATCGAACTGTGCCGGCTCACCGGTGCACCCGTGCACTTCCTGCACCTCTCGACCGAGCGGAGCGTCGAGCTGGTCCGCCGCGCCAAGGCAGACGGACTCCCGGTGACGGCGGAGGCGACCCCACACCACTTCACGCTCACCGACGAGTTGCTCGCCGATTTCGACGCCCTCTTCAAGGTGAACCCACCGCTTCGTACCCGCGCCGACATCGATGCCATCAAACGGGGCCTCGCCGACGGCACGATCGACGCCATCGCCACCGACCATGCGCCGCACCCGCCGGAGACCAAGGAGGCGCCCCTCGACCAGGCGCCGCCCGGCATGCTCGGCCTCGAGACAGCGCTCGGCCTTGCCCTCACCGAGCTCGACATGCCTGTCGCCGAGATCGTGGCTGCACTGAGCTGGAAGCCGGCCGCGATCGCCGGCATCGGCCACCTGCACGGCCTTCCCATCGAGCCGGGATCGCCCGCACACCTCACCGTCTTCGACCCTCATCACGTCTGGACCGTCGACGCCGCCAACCTGGCGAGCAAGAGCCGGAACACCCCCTACGCCGGAAGGACCCTGCGCGGAAAGGTGCGCCACACGGTCCTGGCGGGTTCGGCCGTGGTGATCGACGGGGTCGCACAGCGCTGAGCGCGCCAGCGCAGCGGCACGGTCACGGACGGGTGAGGATCTCGGGCCCCGAGCCGGTGACCAGCACCGTGTGCTCGACGTGCGCCGCCAACGAGCCGTCCGACGTGACGATCGTCCAGCCGTCGTCGAGTTCGACCACGTCGTCACGGCCACCTGCGATGAGCATCGGCTCGATGGCGAGGACCGACCCGACGGTCAGTTCGGGTCCTCGCCCGCGGCGGCCACGGTTCGGGACGTCCGGCTCTTCGTGCATCTTCCGGCCGATGCCATGACCGCAGTAGTCGCGTGGCGACCCGTACCCCGCCTCGGAGACCACCCGATCGATCGCCACCCCGATGTCACCGACATGGTTGCCGGGTCGCATCACGGCGATGGCTGCAGCGAGCGCCCGGTCGGCCGTGTCGATCAGCCGCTGCTGCTCTGGCGTCGGGGTGCCGACCACCATCGAGAACGCCGCGTCGCCGTGCCAACCGTCGACGATCGCCCCGCAGTCGATGCTCAACAGATCTCCGTCGACGAGCGACCTGCCGCTCGGGATGCCATGGATGACTTCGTCGTTGACGGAGGCACAGATCACTGCGGGAAACCCGTGATAGCCGAGGAAGTTGCTCGTCGCGCCGGACGAGGCGATCACCGCTCGAGCTGCCCGGTCGAGTTCGAGCGTGGTCACACCCGGTGCAGCGAGCTCGCGGATCGCCCGGTGCATCTCGGCGACCACCCGGCCGGCGCGACGCATGGCCGCGATGTCCTCGGGCCGCCGCTGGGGCAGGCGGCGCATCAGCTACGGCGCGCCAGGTCGACAGCGGTCGTCAGGAGGCCGAAGACGTCATCGGGCGGTCCGGTGCCGTCGATCACGACCAGCTTGCCGGCACGCTCGTAGAACTCGATCAACGGGGCTGTCTGCTCTTCGTAGAGATCGAGACGCCGGTTGATCGCATCGGGGGTGTCGTCGTCGCGTTGCATGACGTCACCGCCGCACACCTCGCAGATGACGAGTCCACGGGCCGTGCCGCCGGCGACGTAGTTGGTGCCGCAATCCCGACACACCCGGCGCGACGAGATGCGCTCGAGCACCACCTCGCGGGGTACGTCGAGGTCGAGGACGACATCGATCGGCTTCTCGGCCGTGATCCGGTCGAGTTCTGCGGCCTGGCCGACCGTGCGCGGGAACCCGTCGAGGATGTAGCCACGGGTTCGGGCATCGTCGCGCTCGAGGCGTTCCTCGACCAGACCCACCATGATCTCGTCACCGACCAGTCGGCCCGTCTCGATGACCTCCTTGGCCATCTGGCCGAGCGGCGTGCCCTCACGGACAGCGGCACGCAGCATGTCGCCGGTCGAGATGTGCGGCACGACGAAGTGACGCGACAAGCGGACGCACTGCGTCCCCTTCCCCGAGCCCTGTCGACCGAGGATGATCAGTCGCGCCCCGGGGATCATGTCGCCAGGGCCGGGATCACTTCAGGAAGCCCTCGTAGTTGCGCAGCATCAACTGACTGTCGATCTGGCGCATCAGCTCGAGTGCCACGCCGACGGCGATGAGCACCGTGGTTCCGGCGAACGGGAAGGTCTGGACGTCGGCGGCCCACAACAGCAGGTAGGGCATGATGGCGATGATCGCCACGAACACCGCACCCGGCAGGGTGATCCGGTTGACAGCCTTGGCGAGGTAACGCTCGGTCTGCGGACCGGGCCGGATGCCGGGGATGAAGCCCCCCTGACGACGCAGCTGGTCTGCCTGACGGATCGGGTCGAACGCGATCGAGTTGTAGAAGTACGCAAAGGCGACGATCAGCAGCGAGAACAGTGTGATGTACACGATGTTCTGACTGTTGACCAGGTACCGGTCGACGAACTCGACGATCGAGCCACGCCACCCCTCGCCACTGCCGAGCATGTTGCTGACGAGCACCGGCAAGAGCAGCACCGAGCTGGCGAAGATGATCGGGACCACGCCGCTCTGGTTCACCTTGAGCGGGATGTACGTGTTCTGGCCCCCGTACATCCGACGGCCGACCACACGCTTCGCGAACTGGACGGGAATGCGCCGCTGAGCGAGTTCGACCCGGACGACGGCGATGACGATGCCCACGCTGAGCGCCACCATGGCGATGAACACGAACGTCTTGCGGCTCTGCAGCAGCGAGTAGTAGCTGTAGGGAAGATCGGCCACCACGGATGCGAAGATGATCATGCTCATGCCGTTGCCGATGCCGCGCTGGCTGATGAGTTCGCCCAGCCACATGATGACCGCCGTGCCCGCCACGAGCGTCAGGATCACCAGGTATCCACGAGGCCACATCCCGTCGGGGAGCAGCCGGACGTTCGGGACCGTCTGGGCAGCACCGAAGAATGCGCTGCCTCGGCCCTGACCGAAGATGAAGGTCAGGCCGGTCGCCTGGAGCAACGCGATCGCGATCGCCAGGTACCGCGTGTACTGGGTGATCTTGCGCTGCCCGACCGCTCCTTCTTGCTGGAGCTTCTCGAGCTTCGGAATGACCACCCCGAGCACCTGCATGATGATGCTCGCCGTGATGTACGGCATGATGCCCAGCGCGAAGATCGAGAAGCTACCGAAGGCTCCGCCCGAGAACAGGTTGAGGAACCCGAGCGCACCCTGCGAACGGACCGCTTCCTGGAACTGCTCGACTGCGGCGTTGTCGATACCCGGCACGCGGATCGCCACGCCCAGTCGATACATCGCCACGATGCCGAGCGTGAACAGGATCTTGTTGCGGAGATCGACCACCTTGAAGACGTTCTTCAGGTTGGACAGCACCACGGACTCCTTGAGGGCTCGACGATCGACGGGTTGATCAGTGTCTGATCAGCGGTTGGTGAACTGGTTGCCCTTGACCGGCGGACGGCCGGACTTGTAGGGCAGTGGAAGCAGGGTGACCGTACCACCAGCCGCTTCGATGGCGTCCTTGGCCGACTTCGACACCGCGTGCGCTGCCACGTCGACCTTGCCGGCCAGCTCACCACGGCCGAGGATCTTCACGAAGGTGTCCTTGCGAACCAGCCCGCTCGAGACCAGCACGTCGGGATCGACGGTGCCGACGGCGAGTGCCGCCACCTGATCGAGGTTGACCGGCGAGTACTCGACACGGAACGGGTTGTTGAAACCCTTCAGTTTCGGCACGCGCTGCTTGAGCGGCATCTGGCCACCTTCGAAGCCTCGTGCCACCTTGCCGCGGCCGCGAGCGTGCTGGCCCTTGGTGCCGGCGCCGGCGGTCTTGCCGCCCTTACCGCCGATACCGCGGCCGACGCGCTTCTTGGCCTTGTTCGACCCCGGTGCCGGGGAGAGTTCGTCGATGCGCATGGTGGATCAGTTCTCCGTCACTTCGATGAGATGCGGGACGCGAGCGAGCATGCCGCGGATCTCGGGGCGGTCCGGCAGCACGTTGGTGTTGCCGATCTTGCCCAGGCCGAGCGCACGGAGCGTGCCGACGGCCTTTGGCTTGTTGGCGATCGACGAGCGGATCTGCGTGACCGTGATCGTCTTCTCGCCCTCGTAGGTGTTGGGCTTGCGTCCTGGCATCAGTGGGTCTCCCCTGCTGCGAGCTGCTTCTTGCGCTCGTTGTACGAGTTGAGCACGCCCTTCGGCACGAAGTCCTCGGCCGCGAGGCCGCGGCGGGCGGCCACCACATCGGGGCGCTGCAGCGACTTGAGACCGTTGATCGTGGCCCGTGCGACGTTGATGGCATTCGACGAACCGAGCGACTTGCACAGCACGTCGTGGATGCCGGCCTCTTCGAGGATGATGCGAGCCGCTCCGCCGGCGATCACACCGGTACCGGCAGCAGCGGGCTTCATCAGCACGCGGCCGGCGGAGTTGATGCCGATCACCGGATGAGTGATCGTCGAGCCTGCGAGCGGCACGTCGAACAGGTTGCGCTTGGCTTCCTCGGTGCCCTTCTGGATGGCCAGCGGCACTTCCTTGGCCTTGCCATAGCCGAGACCGACACGGCCGTTGCCGTCACCGACCACGACGAGCGCCGTGAACGAGAACCGACGACCGCCCTTGACGACCTTGGCCACGCGGTTGATCGTGATGACCCGCGACTCGCGCAGACCACTCGGGTCGGGCGTGGGCTCGTTGCCGCCGCGGTTGTCGCGGTTGCCGTAGTTGCTGGGACCAGCCATCAGAACTCCAAACCTGCTTCACGGGCTGCGGTCGCGACCGCAGCGATCCGGCCGTGGTAGGCGAAGCCACCGCGGTCGAACACGACCTTTTCGACACCGACGGACTTGGCGCGCTCTGCGACGAGTTGGCCGAGGCGGCTGGCCGCCTCGACGTTCGAGCCACGGCCGATGGTGCGCTGCGTGGCCTCGTTGGTCGATGCCGACGCCAAGGTGACACCGAGGTCGTCGTCGATCACCTGCAACACGAGGTGCTTGTTCGAGCGGTAGACCGCCAGGCGAGGGCGCTCGGCGGTCCCGTGGATCTTCTTGCGGACACGTGCGTGCCGTACCAGACGGCTCTCGCGACGCTTCTTTGCGACGTTGCTCATGACTCGGACCTCACTTCTTCCCGGTCTTGCCGGCCTTGCGCAGGACCTTCTCGCCGAGATACCGGACACCCTTGCCCTTGTAGGGCTCGGGCTTGCGCACGGCACGGATGTTTGCTGCCACCTGACCGACGACTTCTTTGTCGATGCCGCGGACGATGACTCGGGTCTGCGTCGGGCACTCGAAGGTGACGCCCTCCGGTGCCTGGATGAAGACCGGATGGCTGTAGCCGAGCGCCAGACGCAGGGTGGTGGGGCTCTGCGCCTCGGCTCGGTACCCGACGCCGATGATCTCGAGTTCCTTGCTGAAGCCATCGGTGACGCCGACGACCATGTTGCTCACGAGCGTCCGGGTCAAGCCGTGCAGAGCGCGGTTCTCGCGCTCGTCGTTCGGGCGCTCGACGAACAGCACGCCAGCGTCGTTCCTGACGGTGATCGCACCCGGGACGGTGCGGCTGAGGGTGCCTTTCGGACCCTTCACGGTGACGGCACCGCCAGCGATGCTGACGTCGACGCCGCCCGGGACGGTGATGGGGGCCTTACCGATACGAGACATGTCGTTGTTCTCTCATCCTGTGTGGTGCGGTCACCACACGTAGCAGAGGACTTCGCCGCCGACGTTGCGCTTGCGCGCATCGCGGTCGGACATCAGCCCCTGGCTGGTGGACAGGACGGCCACACCGAGACCGCCGAGGACGCGAGGTACTTCGTCGCCCTTGCGGTAGACCCGAAGGCCGGGTGTGGAAACACGACGAAGACCCGAGATCGTGCGGTGACGATCTGCCGAGTACTTCATCTGGATGGTGAGCACTTCGCCCGGCCCGGTGGTCGAGGAGGCGACACTGAAACCAGCGATGTAGCCCTCCTTTTCCAGGAGTTTGGCGAGTGCCACCTTCTGCTTGCTGCAGGGCATGCGAACCTCGTCGTGCATCGCCGTATTGGCGTTGCGAATCCGAGTGAGCATGTCGGCGATGGGATCAGTGAGCATGGGGCCTCCTCACCAACTGGCCTTGGTCAGACCTGGGATCTCCCCTGCGTGAGCCATCTCACGCAGGCAGATCCGGCACAGGCCGAACTGACGGTAAACGGAACGGGCACGGCCACACCGGCGGCAGCGGGTGTAACCACGCACCTTGAACTTGGGCGTGGCGTTCGCCTTGTTGATCTGCGACTTCTTTGCCATCTCGATGCCCTTCCCTTACTTCTTCTTCTTGGCTGCAGGCTTGCCGGCACCCTTGCCGCCACGGGCAGGTCCACGACGCTTGGACTTCTTCGGTGCAGAACCGGCGTCAGCACCGCGCTTGAACGGGAAGCCGAACGCATCGAGGAGCGCCTTGCCCTGGTCGTTCGTTGCGGCCGTGGTGACGATGGTGATGTCCATCCCGCGAGGAGCGTCGATCTTGTCGTAGTCGATCTCGGGGAAGACGATCTGATCGCTCAGGCCGAAGGTGTAGTTGCCGCGCCCGTCCCAGCTGTGCGCAGGAAGTCCGCGGAAGTCACGGATACGAGGGATCGCCACGCTGATCAGACGATCGAGGAACTCCCACATGCGATCACCGCGAAGGGTGACCTTGCAGCCGATCGACTGACCCTCACGGAGCTTGAAGCCGGCGATCGAATCGCGGGCTTTCGTGATGATCGGCTTCTGGCCGGAGATCGCCGTGAGGTCGCGCACGGCACCTTCCAGCAGCGACGGCTGCTGGGTTGCCTTGCCGACACCCATGTTGATGACGATCTTTTCGAGCTTCGGTACCTGCATGACGTTGGCCAGGCCCAGCTGCTCTTGCAGCGCCGCCTTGACCTCGTCGGTGTACTTCTGCTTCAGACGGGGCTGGGTTGCAGTGGTGGAGCTCACCCGATCACCTCTCCGGTGCTCTTGGCGATACGGACCTTCTTGTCGCCCTCGGTGCGATAGCCGACCCGGGTCGGCTTGCCCTTGTGGACGAGCATGACGTTGCTCGCGTCGATCGGCATGTCGCGATCGATGATCCCGCCCTGCTGATTGGCCGCACGAGCCTTCTGGTGCTTCTTCGCGGTGTTGACGCCGCTGACGATCACCTTGTTGTCGGCGGGGAAGACCTGGGCGATCTCGCCCTCCCGGCCCTTGTCCTTGCCTGCGATGACGACGACGGTGTCACCCTTCTTCAACTTCATCTCAGATCACCTCCGGCGCCAGCGAGACGATGCGCATGAACTTCTTGTCACGCAGCTCACGGCCGACCGGGCCGAAGATGCGGGTACCGCGCGGGGTCAGGTCGTCTTTGATGATGACAGCGGCGTTCTCGTCGAAGCGGATGTAGCTGCCGTCCGAACGGCGCTTTTCCTTCTTCACGCGAACGACCACGCACTTGACGACGTCGCCCTTCTTGACTGCTGCGCCAGGGATCGCGTCCTTGACCGATGCGACGAAGATGTCGCCGATCGAGGCGTAGCGCCGGCGTGTGCCGCCGAGGACCTTGATGCAGAGCACTTCCTTGGCGCCGCTGTTGTCGGCGACGCGGAGTCGTGATTCTTGCTGGATCACTGTGCTGGCTCCCTCTTCTCGCTGCGCACGATCACTTGGCACGCTCCAGGACCTCGATGACGCGCCAGCGCTTGTTCTTGCTGAGCGGACGGGTCTCCATGACGCGGACCTTGTCGCCGACGTTCACGTCGTTGAGTTCGTCGTGCGCGTACAGCTTCTTGGTGCGCATCATGAACTTGCCGTACTTCGGGTGACGAACACGCTCGACGACCGCAACGACCGCCGTCTTGTCCATCTTGTTCGACACGACGAGGCCCTCGCGGACCTTGCGAGCGCTGCGTGCCTCGGGTGTGATGTTTTCTTCGGACATGGTCACTTCCCGCTCTCGGCGGCAGCGATCTCGCGCTGACGGATGTAGGTGTTGATCCGGGCGATCTGCCGGCGGACCGTACGAATCTCGGCATTGTTGTCGAGCTGACCGGTTGCGTTACGGAAGCGAAGATTGAGCGCCTCCTGCTTGGTCGCGCGCAGCTCGTCGACGAGCGCGGGCAGGTCGAGCTCGCTGAGTTCGGCATTGGAACGAGCCATCAGTAGATCTCCTCCCGCGTGATGATGCGAGCCTTGATGGGAAGCTTCTGGATCGCCTTGTTGAGTGCCGCCT